>ONCI01000012.1:0-60354 GCA_900316255.1 uncultured Eubacteriales bacterium
CAGCACCCGCACGAGCCGGGGACTGTACTTCACCAACGGCACGCTCCGGGTGGACGGCAACGTGACGATCCGCAACAGCCACGCAGGCGGCTGGGGCATCTACGGAGGTGTGGACGCTACCGAAATAGCGGCCACCGTGATCGTCGGTCCCGGCGCCTGGGATGTTGAGGCATCTGTGGCGATTCGCGCCAAGACCGCCATCGTGATCCCCGAGACCCATCGGATCACCACCCCGGCGGGCGGCCTTGTGAAGGAATATGGCGGAATATTCACCATCACCGTGCCCGATGGCTCAAGCATGGCAAGCCATGTCATCATCGTACCGGCAGGCGATATCAACCGGGACGGCGAAGTGAACGCCCTGGATCTGCTGCTGCTGCGCAAATACCTGGTGGACCTTCCCATTGAAGGCGTCTTTGACGAGGTTGCCGCGGACCTCAACGGCGACGAGACGATCGACATCCTGGATTTGGTCCGCTTCCGCAAGACCTTCGTGACCTGATGTGAGCGCGACGTCCCCCAAAGCCTTCTCCTTGAGGAGAAAAGCATGCTGCCGCTGCCGGTGGCAGAAAAACACGAGGATCAGCGTAAGCCCGAAGTGTTTTTCGCCTCCCCGCAAGGCGTAAGTGGCATTCGGCGATCTCCCGCGAGCCGAATGACGGATGAGGTGTCGATCCCTGCAGCCTTTTCCGGCTGTGCAGAGATGTCAGAATAAAACAGAAATCTCCGGCGAAATCGGTACGCAAAGTCCGATTTCGCCGGAGATTTCTGCGTTTTTCTGCGGGGGCAGTGCGTGCCAGCGCGTTGTCATCCTGAGGAGGTGCAGCCGACGAAGGATCTCGATGGCGCCGGGCAGGCTGTAACGCAGCACCCGGAAAACCTCCCCTGCGCCGGGGGCGGGATCCTTCGCTGATGCTCAGGATGACACCGCGTCCGCCCCGGAGTGCCGCCGGGCCATGCCCGGCGCTGCGGGGCACCTCCCCTTCCGCAAGGGAGGCGCTGCTCGTCCGCCCTGGGCAGAAAAACAAACAGGACACAAGGAGGAAGATCCTTGTGCCCTGTTCGTGAAAAGGAGAAAAAACAAGAAAACGTACAGAAAAGGGGAGAGGCGCTCAGCCCATGACGGCGCGGACGGAGACCAGAGAGCCGGCGGGACGGAGCGGGATCAGGCAGCCGGGCTGCTTTTCCCCATCCACCCAGAGCTCCCGGATGCCGTGCTGCACACCGTCGGGGTTTTCCACCTGGATCTCATACCTGGCGCCCCGATACAGACGGGAGAGGCTGAAGCCCTGTACGTCCGCGGGGATGCAGGGGTCGATCTCCAGCCCGTCCAGGCTGGGCTTCACGCCGAGGATGGCCTGGGAAATGCTCAGGAAGGTCCAGGCGGCGGTGCCGGTGAGCCAGCTGTTTTTGCCCTCGCCGAAGCTGGGAGCGTCCCTGCCGGCGATCATCTGGCTGTAGACATAGGGCTCGGTGCGGTGGATGTCGCTGATGTCCTCGATATAGGCGGGGGCGGTGCGGCGGTAGACCTCAAAGGCCCGGTCGCCGTGGCCAAGCTCAGCCTCGGCGCAGACGATCCAGGGGTTGTTGTGGCAGAAGATGCCGGCGTTTTCCTTGTAGCCGGGGGGATAGCTGGAGATCTCGCCCAGCTCCAGGTGGTAGCGGGTGTAGGCGGGCTGCAGCAGCACGATGCCATACTTGGTATCCAGCCGCTCCCGCACGCTCTCCAGCGCCCGGGCGGCTTCTCCGGTCTCCTTGCCCACGCCGGCCATGACGCACATGCCCTGGGGCTCGATGAAGATCTGGCCCTCCTCGCAGTCCCTGCCGCCCACGACCTGGCCGAAGGCGTCATAGGCACGGCGGAACCAGGCGCCGTCCCAGCCGGCGGTGAGGAGCGTCTTTTCCATGGCGGCAACGGCCTGCTCCGCCTCCACGGCTTCGGCTTCCAGCCCCAGGTGGCGGCAGATGGAGACCCAGGCGCGGCCGTATTTCACGAACATACCGCCGATGAAAACGCTTTCCGCCACGGGGCCCTCGCTGGGGCCGGTGGTCTGGAAGCTCTCGCCCGGCTGGGCGGAGAAGCAGTTGAGGTTCAGACAGTCGTTCCAGTCCGCCCGGCCGATGAGGGGCAGACCGTGGGGACCCAGGTGGGTCAGGGTGTAGCGAAAGCTCCGCCGCAGGTGCTCCAGCAGAGGCTGGGCCAGGGCGGGGTCGTTGTCAAAGTCCACGCTCTCGTCCAGGATGCTCCAGTCCCCGGTCTCCCGGAGATAGGCGTCGGTCCCGGCGATAAGCCAGAGGGGATCGTCGTTGAAGCCACTGCCCACGGCCAGGTTGCCCTTCTTGGTGAGGGGCTGGTACTGGTGATAGGCGCTGCCGTCGGGAAACTGGGTGGCGGCAATGTCCAGGATCCGCTCCCGGGCACGCTCCGGAATCATGTGCACAAAGCCCAGCAGGTCCTGGCAGGAGTCCCGGAAGCCCATGCCCCGGCCCATGCCGCTCTCATAATAGCTGGCGGAGCGGCTCATATTGAAGGTCACCATGCACTGGTACTGATTCCAGATGTTCACCATCCGGTCCAGCTTCTCCGACCCGGCGGAGACCTGGAAGCGGCCCAGAAGCGCGTCCCAATAGTCCTTAAGGGCCGCAAAGGCGGCGTCAAAGGCGCTGGGATCGGCGTATCGGGCCATCATGGCGTGGGCGCGGTCCTTGTTGATCACCCCCGGAGTGCTGAACTTCTCCGCCTCCGGGTTTTCCACATAGCCCAGGCCGAAGAGCAGGGTGACAGACTGACCGGGCTGCAGGCAAAGGTCGAACTGCTGGGAGGCGATGGGCTGCCAGCCGTGGGCAACGCTCCCGGTGCAGCCGCCGCCGAAGACCGCTTCCGGTTTCGCAGGGCTGCCGTAGACGCCCAGGAAGGCGTCCCGCTGGGTGTCAAAGCCGTCGGGCTCCCGGCTGCTCCAGAAAACGGCGTAATGGTCCCGCCGCTCCCGGTACTCGGTCTTGTGATAGATGGCCCGGGGCTCCAGCTCCACCTCGCCGGTGGAGTAGTTGCGCTGGAAGTTGGAGCCGTCGTCCATAGCGTCCCAGAGGCAGAACTCCACATAGGAGAAGAGGCGGAAGGACTTGACTGCCTCGCTCTCGTTGGAAAGGGAGAGGCGGATCAGCAGGCAGTCGTCCCCCTGGGGAACCAGCAGCTCCTGCCGGGCGGCAAGGCCGTTCTTTGCGCTCTCCAGGATGGTATAGCCCAGGCCGTGGCGGCAGAGGTAGCGGTCCAGCGGCGTCTGGCAGGGCTGCCAGCCCGGGTTCCAGACCGCATCGCCATCTTTAATATAGAAGCGGAAGCCTTCGGAATCCAGGGGGGCGTTGTTGTAGCGGTAGCGGGTGAGGCGGCGCAGGCGGGCGTCCCGGTAAAAGGCGTAGCCGCCGGCGGTGTTGGAGCAGAGGGCGAAGAAGGATTCGTTCCCCAGGTAATTGATCCAGGGCAGGGGCGTCCGGGGCGTGGTGATCACATACTCCCGGCGGGGGTCGTCAAAGTAGCCGTATTTCATAAGGAAACTCCTTTGGTACCATTGATGAATGAGAAAGAGAGCGGGAAATGGTACAAGAATTTTAGACACTATAACGTTTAAGGTACAAGTTCCACTATAGGGTAACGGATTTTGGCGCAAAATGCAAGGCTTTTTTCAAAAAAATCAGGGACAATCTGCGGACAATTTGAGAGCGAAGGGAAGGAACGATCACAGAATTGGAAAGAATGCACAAAAAGCAGGCGGCGGAATTGTGCTTTTATACGAAAGTGAGAAAGCGCCCGTATTTTTTCGAAAAGAACACTTGCACTTTTTCGCGAAATGTTGTATTTTCGAAATGCGAAAACGATTAAGTAAGGAGCTGACCGAAGTGACATCCCTGAAGGACATCGCAGCCGCATGCGGGGTTTCTGTCGCCACGGTGAGCAAGGCGCTGAACGGCGCGCCGGATATCGGCGAGGAGACCCGCCGACGGATCCGGGAGAAGGCCGAGGAACTGGGCTATATGATCAACGCCTCGGCAAGAGCGCTGAAGACCCGGCGCACCTACAATATCGGAGTGCTGTTTGTGGACCCGATGCACGGAGGCCTGGCCCATGAGTTCTTCTCCAC
Source organism: uncultured Eubacteriales bacterium (assembly GCA_900316255.1). Classification (GTDB taxonomy): domain Bacteria; phylum Bacillota; class Clostridia; order Oscillospirales; family Oscillospiraceae; genus Limivicinus. Next base: position 4,140 of record ONCI01000012.1, read on the forward strand.
GGTGCTGGACGGGATCCGGGCCGAGGCCGAGCGCAGCGGCTACGACATCACCTTTATCAACTGCAACATCGGCAGCCAGCCCACCAGCTACCTGCAGCACTGCCTGTACCGGGGCGTGGACGGGGTGGTGATCGCCTCGGCGGACTTCAAGGACCCCATGGTGCTGGAGCTTGTGAACTCGAGTCTGCCGGTAGTGACCCTGGACCATGTGTTCAACGACCATATTGCCGTGGTGTCAGACAACATCCGGGGTATGGAGGAGCTGGTGCGCTATGCGGCCGGGAAGGGCCACAGACGGATCGCCATCATCCACGGGGAAAAGACCAGTGTGACGCTGAACCGACTGGCGGGCTTTCACAGGACCTGCGAGGAACTGGGGATCCCGGTGCGGGAGGAATGGGTCCGGGAGAGCGCCTATCACGATCCCCGCGGCTGCTACCGGGTCACCAAAGAGATCCTGGAAGGGAAGGAAAGACCCAGCTGCATCATCTTCCCGGACGACTATTCCTTTGTCGGCGGTTTCAATGCCATCATGGAGGCGGGGCTTCGCGTCCCGGAGGACATCTCCGCCATGGGCTATGACGGCATCCCGCTCTCGCGCATCATGCATCCGGTGCTGACCACCTGGCGGCAGGACACCACGGGACTGGGCAGAACGGCGGCGGAAAAGCTGATCGGCCTGATCGAGCGGCCCAAGACCGCCATCTTCGACCGGATCGTGGTGAAGGGGCAGCTCCAGGAGGGCGGCACCGTAGCCCAAATCGAAAACGTGTGATAAGCGGGGGAACCCGCTATAAAATAGTCACAAAAAATAAGGAGGATCATACAATGAAAAAGATCATCGCACTGCTTCTCGCGCTCGTGATGGTTCTGGCCCTCTGCGCCTGCGGTGAGACCAAGCCCGCCGAGAGCAAGACCGAGGAACCCGCTGCCGAGGCCCCTGCTGCCGAAGCTGCCGCCGAAGGCAAGGTCCTGAACATCTACGCCTGGAACGAGGAGTTCAAGGGCTTCTTCGAGAAGTACTACACCGTTCCCGAAGGCGTGACCGTCAACTGGATCATCACCCCCAGCGACAACGGCGCCTACCAGCAGAAGCTGGATGAGGCTCTGCTGAACCAGGCCACCGCCGCCGACGACGAGAAGGTCGACATGTTCCTGGCTGAGGCCGACTACATCCAGAAGTACGTGGACAGCGACTACACCCAGGACATCACCGCCATGGGCGTGACCGACTTCTCCAACACCTACAAGTACACCGTGCAGGCCGCCTCTGACGCCAGCGGTGTTGTGAAGGGCGTTTCCTTCCAGTGCTGCCCCTCCGCGCTGATCTACCGCCGCTCCATAGCCAAGGACGTGCTGGGCACCGATGATCCCGCCACCGTTCAGTCCCTGATGGACAGCTGGGATAAGTTCAACGCCGTGGCCGCCGACGCCAAGGCCAAGGGCTACCTGATGACCGGCTCCTTCGCCGAGACCTACCGCGTGTTCTCCAACAACTGCACCATGCCTTGGGTCGATGCCGACAACAAGCTGCAGTTTGACCCCCAGATCGAGGCCTGGATCGACCAGACCGATGAGTTCGTGAAGAACGGCTACACCCTGACCGCCGGCGTGTGGGACCAGGAGAAGAACGACCAGATGTTTGCCGACGGCAAGGTCATGTGCTTCTTCGGACCTGCCTGGTACTTCAACTTCTGCATGGGCAACGCCATGGATCCCGATAAGGGCTGCTCTGGCGACTGGGCCATCTGCGAAGGCCCCGCTGCTCACTTCTGGGGCGGCACCTGGCTGCTGGCTCCTGCCGGCACCGACAACGCCTCTCTCGTTGCGGACATCATGAACACCTTCATCAACAACGAGGACGTCTGCTCCAAGCTGGTTTCCGAGGAGGCGCAGTTCAGCAACAACATGAAGGTCAACGCCAAGTTTGCTGAGGATCCCAACTACGGCAGCGAGTTCCTGGGCGGCCAGAACGACGTTGCGGTCTTCTCCGCCATGACCGACAACATCGTGTGGCAGAACCACACCATCTATGACCAGCTGCTGAACGAGGGTCTGCAGAACAACCTCCGCGAGTACTTCCAGGGCACCGTTGACAAGGAGACCGCTCTGGCCAACTTCTACAAGTACATCAACGAGACCTATCCCACCATCGTCACTCCCTGACGCCGGGATATAAGAGAATCGATCTGAACCTTTTGACGGAGGCAAGGCTTTTTGCCTTGCCTCCGTTGATCGCATAAAAGCGGAGGAACGACACCCCATCCGTCATCCGGCTCGCGGGAGATCGCCGCATGCCGCCTCCCCCTCGAAGAGGAAGACGATTGGGCGGACGACCAATGGTCGTCCCTACGGGGGACGGAAGTGAGTGCGAATTGTCCTTGTGCATACGCACACTGCGCTTGCGCCGGGGGCGTGATCCTTTGCTGACGCTCAGGATGACAGAGGCAGGAGATCCGCTGCGCGGGGACCTCATCCGGCGCTTCGCGCCACCTGTCCGCTTTGCGGTTCCCGAAAAATGCTGCGGGCTTACGCTGATCCTTGCATTTTTCGACCGCTGCAGAAATTGTGGGTTCCCTTCTTCCGCCACCGGCGGCGGGAACCCGCAATTTCCCCGTGCGCGGGGAAGGCTTTGGACGTGCTGACGCGTAAACGGAGAGAAAGGCAGATCGGGACGCAGGCGAAGGCCTGCGCCGCGATGCGCCTTTCCGTAAATACAAGATACCCAGGGAGGGAAGCCATGATGGAAAACACAAAAAGATCCCGCAAACGCGGCGTGAGCTATGCCAAGTGGGGCTATATCTTTATTCTGCCCTTCTTCGTGACCTACATCATCTTCACGCTGACGCCGCAGATCATGACGATCTACAACAGCTTCTTTGAAAACTACCGCAACGGCCTGACTCAGGTGGGCCCCAATTTCGTGGGCTTTCAGAACTATGTGAAGCTCTTTACCCCGGACAAAAGCGGAACGGTGGACGTGCTGAAATACTTCGGCAACACCGTCCTGCTCTGGGTCATGGGCGCGGTGCCCCAGATCCTGGTGGCACTGCTTCTGGCGGTCTTCTTTACCAGCTACCGGCTGAACCTGAAGGGACAGCAGTTTTTCAAGACCGTGATCTACATGCCGAACCTGATCATGGCCTCCGCCTTTTCCATGCTGTTCTTCACCCTGTTCTCCCCGGTGGGACCGGTGAACCAGGTGATACTGGCCGCCGGCTGGGCCGACAAGGCCATCGACTTTCTGTCCCTGAAGATCCCGGTGCGGGTGCTCATTTCCCTGATGAACTTCCTGATGTGGTTCGGCAACACCACGATCCTGCTGATGGCGGGCATCCAGGGCATCGACCAGAACATGTTTGAGGCGGCGGAGATCGACGGGGCCAGTTCCCTGCAGGTCTTTTTCCGGGTGACGCTGCCGCTGCTGGCTCCCATCCTGGTTTACACGGTGATCACGGCCATGATCGGCGGCCTGCAGATGTTCGACGTGCCCCAGATCCTGACAAACGGCAAGGGCACCCCGGACCGGGCCAGCATGACCCTGGTGATGTACCTGAACAACTACCTGCAGACCAGCAAAAACTACGGCATGGCCGGCGCGGTCAGCGTGGTGCTGTTCCTTGTGTCCTCGGTGCTGAGCCTGTTTGTGTACAACACCCTGTCCAAGCAGTACAGAGAATCGCCCCGGAAACGGGATCGGATCTGAGGAGGGGAAATCATGGACAACAGAGAAAACAGAAAAGGCCGGATCCAGCTGATCGTGGCCCGGACGGTGGCCTACATCATCCTGATCTTCCTGGCGGTGATGTGTCTGTTCAGCTTTTACATGCTGATCATCAACGCCACCCGCTCCAACGCCCAGCTGCAGGCGGGCTTCACCCTGGCGCCCAGGGACAATTTCTTCGTGAACCTGAAAAACGCCTGGAACGACGCTTCCATCGACATTCCCAGAGGCATGCTGAACAGCTTCCTCATCGCCGCGGGAAGCGCACTGCTGACCACCTACTTCTCCGCGCTGACGGCCTACGGCATCCATGCGTACAACTTCAAGCTGAAAAAGGCGGCCTTCTACTTCATCATGGCCGTGATGATGATCCCGCCCCAGGTGTCGGCGGTGGGCTTCATCCAGCTGGCGAACAAGTTCCACCTGACCAACAACTACATCCCCCTGATCCTGCCCAGTATCGCCGCTCCTGTGGTGTTCTTCTACATGAAGCAGTATCTGGAGAGCGTGCTGCCCATGGAGATGGTGGAGGCGGCCAGAATGGACGGCTCCGGAGAGTTCCACACCTTCAACCGGATCGTGCTGCCCATCATGAAGCCGGCTCTGGCGGTGCAGATGATCTTCTCCTTCGTGAGCTCCTGGAACAACTACTTCATTCCGGCCCTGCTGCTGGACCGGAAGGAGCTGAAGACGGTGCCCATCATGATCGCCCAGCTGCGCTCGGCGGACTACTCCAAGTTTGACATGGGCAAGGTGTACATGTTCATCCTGCTGGCCATCCTGCCGGTGCTGGTGGTGTACATCATCCTGTCCAAGTCCATCATCAGGGGCGTCACCGCAGGCTCGGTGAAGGGATAAGAACAGAAGGGAATGGGGATGTGAACAGATCACATCCCCATTGTTTTGATCTTTGCAATTTGAGTTTTGAGGAGAAACGGGGAAATAGGAGAATGAATATGCTGAAAGAAATGGGCTTTTATAAGGGCGTGAATCTGGGAGGCTGGTTTTCCCAGTGCGATTACAGCCGGGAGCGTCTGGACAATTTCATCACGGAAAAGGACTTTGCGCAGATCGCCGCCTGGGGCTTTGATCACGTGCGCATCCCCATCGACTATAACCTGATCCAGAACCGGGACGGCAGCATGATCGAGGAGGGGCTGGCGCGGATCGACCGGGCTCTGGCCCTCTGCGAGAAGTACGGGCTGCATACCGTGCTGGACCTGCACAAGACCCAGGGCTTTTCCTTCGACGCGGGTGAGAAGGAGGAGGGCTTCTTCCGGAACGAAGACGATCAGGAAAAGTTTTACGCCATCTGGGACTGCTTTGCCCGCCGCTGGGGCGACCGGGCGGACCGGGTGATGTTCGAGCTTTTGAACGAGGTTACGGAGAAGGCCTATCTCCCGGACTGGAAGCGGATCAGCCGGGAGTGCGTGCGGCGCATCCGCCAAAGCGCCCCGGAGGTACTGGTCCTGCTGGGAAGCTACCAGTGGAACAGCGCCAGGACCCTGCCGGAGCTGGAGGCGCCTTACGACAGCCGGGTGCTCTACAACTTCCACTTCTACGAGCCCCATGACTTCACCCATCAGGGAGCCTACTGGGAGGCGCCCTACCGGGACATCAGCCCCCGCTATACCTACGCGGAGAGCGGGGCCGGGGAGGCGTACTTCGAGGACTTCCTGCGTCCGGCTCTGGAAAAGGCGGAGAAGGAGGGCACTGAGCTCTACTGCGGAGAATACGGCGTCATCGACGTGGTGCCGCCTCAGGAGGCGGTGAAGTGGTTCCGGGACCTGCATAAGGTCTTCCAGCGCCACGGCATCGCCCGGAGCCTCTGGAGCTACAAGGAGATGGATTTCGGCCTGCAGGATGCGCGGATGGACGGCGTACGGCAGGAGCTGCTGGAGCTTTTATAACAGCAAAAAGCTTGCCTGACAGCGGCTTCCTGGTTTATACTGGTTTCAAATCCAGAAGGAGGAAAGACGCATGAGAGCAATTTTTGAGCGTGTGAGCATCCGCCGCTATGAAGAGAGACCCGTGGAAGAAGAGAAGCTGGAAGCGCTGCTGCGCGCTGCCATGGCGGCCCCTTCGGCCGGCAACCAGCAGCCCTGGGAGTTTTATGTGATCCGGGACCGGCAGATGCTGGAGAAGCTTTCCAAGGTCAGCCCCTATGCCGGCTGCACCGCGAAGGCGCCTGTTGCCATCGTCAGCGCCTACCGGGAAAAGCTCTGGGCGCCGTCCTATGCCCAGATCGACATGAGCATTGCCATGGAAAACCTGTGGCTGAGCTGCGGCGAGCAGGGCCTCGGCGGCGTGTGGCTGGGCATCGCCCCGGTGGAGGAGCGGATGCGGGCCGTGGAGGAGATCGTGGGCATCCCTGAGGGATTGCGGGCCTTTGCCATCTTCCCCCTGGGCTATCCCGCCGAGAGCCGGGCCCAGCAGGACAGATGGGATCCGGAGCGGGTGCATCGGATCGGGTGAAGGAAATTCGGAGTTCGGAATAGAGGGAAACACGTAGGGAGCGATCTCAATGCTGCTGCGAGGAGATGTGAGGACACCTCATCCGTCATCCGCCTTGCGGGAGACGGCGGATGACACCTTCCCCTCAAGGGGAAGGCTTTGAGAGCAGCAGATCATCCAACTCCCCTCAAAACTAGAAACGAAAAACTGCAAAAAGCACCGGGCATCGGGAATTTCTTCCCGATGCCCGGTGCTTTTTTGCTTAACTCACTCGGCGGTGTAGTTGTCGAAATAGCCCTGGATGAAGACGATGGGGGTGCCCTTGTCGCCGGAGCCGGAGGTCAGGTCGCAGAGGGAACCGATCAGGTCCGTCAGGCGGCGGGGGGTGGTGCCCTCGGAGGCCATCTGACCCACCAGGTCGCCGTCCTTCTTGCGGATCTCCTCCTCGATAGCTTCGCGCAGCGCGTCGCCGGAGAGGGCGGCAAAGTCGTTATCCGCCAAGTACTTGAGCTTCAGCTCGTTGGGGGTGCCCTCCAGACCCTTGGTGTAGGCTGGGGAGACCACCGGGTCCGCCAGCTCCCAAATCTTGCCGATGGGGTCCTTGAAGGCGCCGTCGCCGTAGACCATGACCTCGATGTTCTTGCCGGTCTTTTCCTTCAGTTCCGCCTGGATGGCCTCCACCAGAGGCTGGCAGTCCCGGGGGAAGAGCTTGACCTTGTCCTCGGTGGCCTTGTTGGAGCCCAGCAGACCGTAGCGCTCGTTGTAGCCGCTGCCGTTGACGGAGGCGGTCATCAGCTCGTCCAGACCGAAGACCCGCTCGCCGCCGGCGGCCTTCAGGATGCGGGAGGTGCGGGCGCGGGTGTGGATATCGCAGTGGATGACGTTTTTGGTGTAGTCCAGGATGCGGCGGGCGTCATTGGCAAAGATCACTTCCACCTCGGCACCGGAATCCCGGATCAGCTCAGCATAGTAATCCACGTAGTCGACGCCGGTGAAGCGGTGGACCCGGTAGCCGAAGAGCTCCCGGTAGCGCTCCAGAGTCAGCAGATCCCGGTAGGGATCCACGCCCTTCTCGTCCAGACTGTCCCAGTCCACCAGGTGGTTGCCCACCTCGTCGGAGGGATAGGAGAGCATGAGGACCACTTTCTTCGCGCCCTTGGCGATGCCCCGCAGGCAGATGGCAAAGCGGTTGCGGCTGAGAATGGGGAAGATGACGCCGACGGTCTCGCCGCCCAGCTTTTCCTTCACGTCGGCGGCGATGTCGTCCACCGTGGCGTAGTTGCCCTGGGCCCGGGCGACGATGGCCTCGGTCATGGCGACGATGTCCCGGTCATGGAAGGCAAAGCCCTCCTGCTCGGCGGCGGCCAGGACGGATGCGGTCACGATCTGCTTCAGATCGTCTCCCTCGCGGATGATGGGGGCGCGGACGCCCCGGGAAACAGTTCCTACCATACGACTCATAGATTTTTTACCTGCCTTTCTTTTGCTGCTTCCGGGATCGGAGCGATCGTTCTCCGGAAGATGGAATCGATCAACGGAAATACCGGACGGCGGCCTCGAACATGCGGAGGTCGTAGTTGCCGGGGACGTTTTTGTAGAGGTTGGAGCCGATGCGCTCGGCGTGGCCCATCTTGCCGAAGACGCGGCCGTCGGGAGAGGTGATGCCCTCCACGGCGAAGAGGGAGCCGTTGGGGTTAAAGTGCACATCGGCAGTGGCCCTGCCTTCCAGATCCACATACTGGGTGGCAATCTGCCCATTGGCGGCCAGGGCGCGGATGGTGGCCTCGTCCGCCAGGAAGCGGCCCTCGCCGTGGGAGATGGGCACGTTGTACACCTCGCCCACCTGGGTCAGCGCCAGCCAGGGGGACTTGTTGGAGGCGATGCGGGTGCGGACGATGCGGCTCTGGTGCCGGGCGATGGTGTTGAAGGTCAGGGTGGGCGCCTTTTCATCCGGCTCGATGATGCGGCCGTAGGGTACCAGACCCAGCTTGATGAGGGCCTGGAAGCCGTTGCAGATGCCGCAGATGAGGCCGTCCCGCTGCTCCAGCAGCTCCATGACCCCTTCCTTCACGGGATCGGAGCGGAAGAAGGCGGTGATGAACTTGCCGGAGCCGTCCGGCTCGTCGCCGCCGGAGAACCCGGAGGCGCCGGGCGAAGTCCTCCACGGAATGGGCGATGGCGTCGGCGCTCAGGTTGCGGATGACGAAGATCTCCGGCTCGCCGCCGGCATCACGCACAGCGCGGGCGCTGTCGATCTCGCAGTTGGTGCCGGGGAAGGCCGGGATCAGCACCCGGGGCTTTGCCACGCGGATGGCCGGAGCCGGACGGCTTTCGGCGGAATAGGAGAAGGTCTCCAGAGGGATCTCGGGCGTGGGGATGTTGCAGGCGTAAACGCTCTCCAGCTTGCCCTCGTAGAGCTCCAGGAGCTTTGCGCAGTCCAGAGACGCATCACCGCAGGTGAAGCAGCCGTCGTCGGTGAAGACGCCCAGGCACTCGCCGGGCACGTCCTCGTCCGCCTCCACCAGGAAGGCACCGTAGTCGTAGCCGAAGAGACGGTCCAGCGGCAGATCTGCCCGGAAGCGGAAGCCCAGGGCGTTGCCGATGGCCATCTTCCAGATCGCGGCGGCGTCACCCCCCTCGCCGGGAGTGTAGCAGGCGTAGGCCTTGCCGCTGTGCAGAAGAGCGTTGACGGTATCGAAGAGGGAGAGGAGGGAGGCGGCGGTGGGAAGGCCGCTTTCGTCCTTTTCCGGCGCCAGGCGGATGAGCTTGTGGCCCGCCTGCTTTGCCTCGGGGGTCACGATATCGCCGGTTTTGGCGGTGGTGACGGCGAAGGAGACCAGGGTGGGGGGCACGTCCAGGTTCTCGAAGCTGCCGCTCATGGAGTCCTTGCCGCCGATGGCGGCAACGCCCAGGCCCATCTGGGCCTCAAAAGCGCCCAGCAGGGCGGCCAGAGGCTTGCCCCAGCGCTTGGGATCCTTGCCCAGACGCTCGAAGTACTCCTGGAACGTGAGGTACACGTCCCGGAAAGCGGCGCCGGAGGCAATGAGCTTTGCCACCGATTCCACCACGGCAAGATACGCGCCGTGATAGGGACTCTGCTCCGAGAGGAAGGGGTTGAAGCCCCAGGACATGAGGGAGCAGTCCTCGGTATGGCCCTGCTCCAGAGAGATCTTCTGCACCATTGCCTGGACCGGGGTGAGCTGATATTTGCCGCCGAAGGGCATCATCACGCTGCCGGCGCCGATGGTGGAGTCAAAGCGCTCGCTGAGGCCCCGGCGGGAGCAGCCGTTCAGGTCCGAGACGGCCTTGCCCATGGCCTCGGCAAAGGAGGCGGCGGGCTGAGGCTCCAGAGCCTTGGGGGCGGCGGCATCCACGGTGATGTGCTTGGCTGCGCCGTTGGTGTCCAGAAAAGCGCGGCTCAGATCCACGATGGTCTTGCCGTTCCAGTGCATCCGGAGGCGAGGCTCCGGCGTGACCACGGCCACGGGCACGGCCTGCAGGTTCTCCTGATCCGCCAGGGCCAGGAAGGCGTCCCGGTCCTCGGGGGCGATGACCACGGCCATGCGCTCCTGACTCTCGCTGATGGCAAGCTCGGTGCCGTCCAGACCCTCATACTTGCGGGGGACGGCGTTGAGGTCGATGCTGAGACCGTCGGCCAGCTCGCCGATGGCCACGGAGACGCCGCCTGCGCCGAAATCGTTGCAGCGCTTGATCATACGGGTGGCGGAGGGGTTGCGGAAGAGGCGCTGGAGCTTGCGCTCCTCGGGGGCGTTGCCCTTCTGCACTTCGGCGCCGCAGGTCTCCACCGAGTGGGCGTCATGGGCCTTGGAGGAGCCGGTGGCGCCGCCGATGCCGTCCCGTCCGGTGCTGCCGCCCAGGAGGATCACCAGATCCCCGGGAGCGGGCCGCTCCCGCCGCACATTGGCGGCCGGGGCCGCGGCGATGACCGCGCCGATCTCCATGCGCTTGGCAGCGTAGCCCGGGTGATACCACTCGTCCACGATGCCTGTGGCAAGGCCGATCTGGTTGCCGTAGGAGGAATAGCCTGCGGCGGCGGTGGTGACCAGCTTCCGCTGGGGAAGTTTGCCGGGGATGGTCTCGCTGACGGGCTTCAGGGGGTCCGCCGCGCCGGTGAGGCGCATGGCCCCGTAGACGTAGGCCCGACCGGAGAGAGGGTCCCGGATGGCGCCGCCGATGCAGGTGGCCGCGCCGCCGAAGGGCTCGATCTCGGTGGGGTGGTTGTGGGTCTCGTTCTTGAAAAGAAGCAGCCAGGGCTCGGTCACGCCGTCCACGGTGACCTCGGTCTTCACGGTGCAGGCGTTGATCTCCTCGCTCTCGTCCAGCTTCGGGAGCTTGCCGGCCTTCTTCAGGGCCTTGGCGGCGATGGTGCCCAGGTCCATCAGGCAGATGGGCTTGGTGCGGCCCAGGGCCTCACGGGTGGCCAGATAGTCCTCCCAGGCCTGCTGCAGCAGGGGATCGGAGAAGCGGGCCTCGTCGATGACAGTGTTGAAGGTGGTGTGACGGCAGTGGTCGGACCAGTAGGTGTCCAGCACCCGGACCTCGGTGATGCTGGGGTCCCGGCCCTCGGTGCGGAAATAGTCCTGGCAGAAGGCAAAGTCGTCCCCGTCCATGGCAAGACCGAGACGGCGGCCCAACGCTTCCAGCTCCTCCCGGGGCAGCTCCCGGAAGCCCTCCAGGGTCTCCACGCTCTCGGGGAGCACATACTGCATGGCCAGAGTCTCCGGCCTTCCCAGGGCGGCCTCCCGGGCCTCCACAGGGTTGATAACGTATTTCTTGATCTCCTCCAGCTCCTCCGACGTCAGGTCGCCGTAGAGGGCGTAGACCTTGGCGGAGCGGACCAGGGGCCGCTCTCCCCGGGAGAGGATCTGGATGCATTGTGCGGCAGAGTCCGCCCGCTGGTCAAACTGGCCGGGGAGATACTCCACGGCGAAGACCAGGGCGTCGCCCGGGTCGATGCTCTCGGAGGCCAGGTCCAGCTGGGGCTCGGAGAAGACGGTGCGGATGGCGGAATCGAAAAGCTCCCGGCTCAGACCCTCCGCGTCGTAGCGGTTGAAGAGACGGACCTTGGTGAGACTCCGGATCCCCAGCAGGCCCCGGGCGTCGTTCAGCAGGGCGCGGGCCTCCTGGTCCAGGCCGGGCTTCTTTTCGACGTAAACTCTATAAACCATGTTATACCTCTTCCTTTGCGCGCAGGGCTCGCTGGCCGATGTCCCGGCGGCAGAAGGCATTTTCAAATTTCACTTGATCGGCCAGAGCGTAGGCCGCTTCGATGGCGCGGGGCAGGCTCTCCGCCACGGCGGTGCAGCCCAGGACCCGGCCGCCGTTGGTGACGAGACGCCCGTCCTTCAGCGCGGCGCCGGCCACATAGACCTGATCGCGGATGGCCTCCGGGATCTCCAGAGGGAAGCCCTTTTCGTAGCTGCCGGGGTAGCCTCTGGAGGCCAGGATCACGCAGCAGGCACTCTCCGGACGGAACTTGACTTCCACATCGCTGAGGCGCTCCTCGGTGACGGCGCGCATGATGGTGAAAAGGTCGCTCTCCAGCAGGGGCAGCACCACCTGGGTCTCCGGGTCGCCGAAGCGGCAGTTGTACTCGATGACCTTGGGGCCGTCCTTCGTGATCATCAGGCCGAAGTACAGGCAGCCCTTGAAGGGACGGCCCTCGGCCTGCATGGCGCGGACGGTGGGCAGGAAGATCTCTTCCATGCAGCGCCGGGCCACGGCCTCGGTATAGTAGGGGTTCGGCGCAACGGTGCCCATGCCGCCGGTGTTGGGGCCGGTGTCCCCGTCAAAGGCGCACTTGTGGTCCATGGAGGAAACCATGGGGACGATGGTCTTGCCGTCGGTAAAGGAAAGGACGGAGACCTCGGGACCCTCCAGGAATTCCTCGATGACCAACTTCTCGCCGCTCTTGCCGAACTTGTGGTTCTCCATGCTCTCCCGGACGGCCTGCTCGGCCTCCTCACGGCTCCGGGCCACCACAACGCCCTTGCCCAGGGCCAGGCCGTCCGCCTTCACCACCACGGGAATGGGGCAGCTGCGGACGTAGTCCAGAGCGGCGTCCAGTTCGGTGAAGACCTCATAGCGGGCGGTGGGGATGTTGTACTTCTTCATCAGGTCCTTGGCAAAGACCTTGCTGCCTTCGATGATGGCGGCTTCGGCCCGTGGGCCGAAGCAGGGCACGCCGATCTCCTCCAGGGCGTTGACACAGCCCAGGACCAGGGGATCGTCCGGCGTGACCACCGCGTAGTCGATGGCGTTTGCCTCGGCAAAGGAGACGATGGAGGGGATGTCCTTGGCGCCGATGGGAACGCAGGCGGCGTCCGCCGCGATGCCGCCGTTGCCGGGGAGGGCGAAGATCTCGGTGATGGCAGGGTTCTCCTTCAGCTTGCGGATGACGGCGTGCTCCCGGCCGCCGCCGCCGATAACCATTACTTTCATGTTGAACTCCTCAAATGTGATAGTGCGGATGGGCTTCCACCTCATCCGTCGCCTGCTCCGGAAGGAGAGGCAGTGAGGAAGAAATAAACACATCATGCGTCATCCGCCTTGCGGGGGACGGCGGATGCCACCTTCCCCTCAAGGGGAAGGCAAAGAGGATGGGATTATTAGTGGTGGAACAGGCGCATGCCCGTGAAGGCCATGACCATGTTGTAGCGGTCCGCGGTGGCGATGACGTGATCGTCCCGGATGGAGCCGCCGGGCTCGGCAATGTACTGCACGCCGGACTTGCGGGCGCGCTCCACATTGTCCCCGAAGGGGAAGAAGGCGTCGGAGCCGCAGGTGACGCCGCTCTGGGTGGCGATCCAGGCCTTTTTCTCCTCGGCGGTGAGGACCTCGGGCTTCACCTTGAAGATCCGCTGCCACTCGCCCTCCCGGAGCACGTCCTCGTACTCATCGGAGGTGTAGATGTCGATGGCGTTGTCCCGGTCGGGGCGGCGGATGCCGTCCACGAACTGCAGGCCCAGCACCTTGGGATGCTGGCGGAGATACCAGTTGTCCGCCTTCTGGCCGGCGAGACGGGTGCAGTGGATGCGGCTCTGCTGGCCGGCGCCCACGCCGATGGCCTGGCCGTCCTTCACGTAGCAGACGGAGTTGGACTGGGTGTATTTGAGGGTGATAAGGGCCACGATCATGTCGATCTTGGCCTGCTCGGGCAGTTCCTTGTTCGCGGTGACGATGTTCTGCAGCAGCGCCTCGTCGATCTTGAAGTTGTTGTGGCCCTGCTCGAAGGTGATGCCGAACACGTCCTTGTACTCCTGAAGCGCGGGAACGTAGTCGGGATCGATCTGGACCACGTTGTAGCCGCCCTTCTTCTTGGTCTTCAGGATCTCCAGGGCTTCCTCGGTGTAGCCCGGGGCGATGACGCCGTCGGAGACCTCGTCCTTCAGATAGGCGGCGGTGGCGGCGTCGCAGACTTCGCTGAGCGCGGCCCAGTCCCCGTAGGAGCAGAGACGGTCGGCGCCGCGGGCGCGGATGTAGGCGCAGGCGATGGGGCTGAGCTCGGCCTCGGGGGCGACGAAGTAGATCCTCCGGTCAATCTCGCTGAGGGGCAGGCCCACGGCGGCGCCGGCGGGGGAGACGTGCTTGAAGGAGGCGGCGGAGGGAAGACCGGTGGCCTCTTTCAGCTCCTTGACCAGCTGCCAGGAGTTGAGGGCGTCCAGGAAGTTGATGAAGCCGGGGCGGCCGTTCAGCACGGTGACAGGCAGGTCGGAGCCGTCCTTCATGAAGATGCGGGCGGGCTTCTGGTTGGGGTTGCAGCCGTATTTGAGTTGCAGTTCGTTCATATCGATCAATCTCCCAAATGTTTATTGAAAAGTTTGACTTCGCCTTTCACGTTGGCGTAAAGGGAAACCTTGTTGTCCTTGTTGAGGGCCTCCCAGACCTGCTCGGGCTCGGGCATGTCGATGCAGAGCGGCTCGCCGGTGAAGCTGGGCAGGGGGCTGCCGTCTCCCTGGTAGGTGCTGATGAAATAGCCCTTGCCCTCGTCGCAGCCCTCGTAATCGTAGTAGCAGCGGAGGCAGCGGCCGTCCACGTGCTTCAGGATGGAGAGGGAAAAGCTGCCGTCCTTGTGGCAGATGGCGGAGATGCGGGGGGTCCAGTTGGGCTCGTCGGGCTCGTATTCCCGGGTGGAGAGAGCGGCGCGGAAGTCGCCCATGTCCCGGATGGTGTCGGTCTGGTTGCCGTTGGTGACGATGAGATCCTCGCCCATGGAGCGGACGGGGTGGTAGATGATGAGGCTGGGGTCGGACAGCTTGGAGGCGTCATAGGCCTCGGTGCGGATGCCGTCTTCCGTCAGGGAGAAGATGCGGTTGCGGCTGTTCTCGCTGCGGCCCATGATGAAGTAATAGACCCGGTCCTTGCCCACGGCGATGCCGCGGCCGGGGTAGCTGGTGTTTCTCAGGAATTCCAGAAAGTCGATCATGTTCTCTTCTCCTTATCGTTTTGAAGCTTGGCGGAGACCAGCTCCGCCGCCTGGGGCAGGAGGATCCATTCGGCCTGCTCCATGACCCGCCGCTGCAGGATCTCCGGCGTGTCGCCGGGGAGAACGGGGACGGGCTGCTGCAGGAGGATCTCTCCGCCGTCGGGAATGTGGTTTACATAATGCACGGTGGCGCCGGTGTACTTGACGCCCCGGGCCAGAGCGGCCTCATGGACCTTGAGCCCATAGAAGCCCTTGCCGCAGAAGGAGGGGATCAGGGAGGGGTGGACGTTGAGGATGCGATTTTCCCAGCGCCGGGTAAAATCTGCGCTGAGGATGCTGAGGAAGCCGGCCAGGATGATGAGCTCCACGCCCCGCGCATCCAGAGCCTCGTTCAGGGCCGCTTCAAAGCCCTCCTGACCGCCGCAGGCGGAGCGGGTGAGGGTCATCGCCTCCACCCCGGCGTTTTCCGCGCGGGTGAGGGCATAGGCCCCGGGCTTGTTGGACACTACAAGGACGATCTCGCCGCTGCGGAGGACGCCGCTTTTTTCCGCGTCCAGCAGGGCCTGGAGATTGGTGCCGCCGCCGGAGACCAGCACGGCGATTTTGGTTTTGCTCATGCCTTGTCGCCCCCTCTCAGCAGCTGCAGGCAGGGAATGAAGAGACCGCCCAGGCTGTTGCCCAGGACCACCAGCAGCAGGAACAGCAGGCTCCTGCCCTGGAAGACAGTGCCTGCCAGGGAGAAATAGAACATATCCGCGATGGAGTGCTCAAAGCCGGAGAGGATGAACACCGGGATGCAGAAGAGGATGCCCGCCACGGTTTTCTTTTCCCGGTAGACCCAGACGGCCACATACATGAGGACGCCGCAGAAGAAGCCCCGGAACAGGGTCTGCAGGGGCAGCTGGGTCAGGCGCTTTTCGCAGGCGGCGAGCGCCGCCTCCCGCAGGGCGGGGACGGCCAGAAAGACCAGAAGACCCGCCAGAAGGGTGCCCAGGAAATTGCCCAGCAGGCCCACATAAGCGGTGGAGAGGGCGGCTTTGCTGTGGTCCTTTGCCAGGAAACCCACCTTGCCGGTATAGAGGTTGAAGCCGAACCAGCAGATGGTGAGCAGGGCGATGCAGAAGAGAAAAGCGCCGGCAAAGCGGTTGTCGCAGGAGAGGAGAACGGCCCCGCCGATGGAGACCAGAAAACCCGCCAGGACCCCGTCGATCAGATCCCGTCTCAGCATAGGACGATCTTCTCCTCTCCGGAGACGATCTCTCCGATGACGTAGGCCTCCACACCCTGCTCCTGCAGAGCGGCCAGGGCCTTGTCGGCACTGTCGCGGGAGACGGTGAGGCTCATGCCCACGCCCATGTTAAAGGTGTTGAACATGTCCCGCTCGGGGATGTTCCCCAGCTTCCGGATCAGGTCGAAAATGGGAAGCACCCGCACGGCGCTCTTTTCGATCCTGGCGCAGAGCCCCTGGGGGATGGAACGGGGGATGTTTTCATAGAAGCCGCCGCCGGTGATGTGGCTGACGCCGTGGATCTGCGCGGCCCGGAAGGCGGCCAGAACGGGCTTGACATAGATGCAGGTGGGGGTGAGCAGCACTTCGCCCAGCGTCTTGCCCAGCTCGGGGACGGTTTTGCCCAGATCCGCATGCTCCACATCGAAGACCTTGCGGACCAGGGAATAGCCGTTGGAGTGGACGCCGCTGGAGGGAAGGGCCAGGATCACATCCCCGACGGAAACGCTCCGGGGATCCAGGATCTTGGCCTTATCCACGATGCCCACGGAGAAGCCCGCCAGATCATAGTCCTCGGGGGACATGGTGCCGGGATGCTCGGCCGTCTCGCCGCCGATGAGGGCGCAGCCGGCACGGACGCAGCCCTCGGCCACGCCGGAGACCAGGCTTGCCACCTTCTCGGGCTCGTTTTTGCCGATGGCGATGTAGTCCAGGAAAAAGAGGGGCTTGGCGCCGCAGCAGACGATGTCGTTGACGCACATGGCCACGCAGTCGATGCCAACGGTGTCGTGCTTGTCCATGAGCTGGGCGATGCGCTGCTTGGTGCCCACACCGTCGGTGCCGGAGACCAGTACGGGCTCCTGCATGCCGCTGAGATCCGGGGCGAAGAGACCGCCGAAGCCGCCCAGGTCCGAGACCACGCCGGGAATGAAGGTGCGCTGCACATGCTTTTTCATGAGGCGCACGCCCTCATAGCCCGCTTCGATATTCACGCCGGCCGCGGCGTAGGAGGCGGAATGGGAAAGTTCCATATCTGTTGTACCGTCCTCTGTGAGATAGAATTCTTTGGAAAAGGGGGATGTGTTGGAGCGGAATGGAAACGGGGAACGGCGCGATTCGTAGATCGCCCCTGTGACAGGGAATGACACCTCATCCGCCCCAGTGTGCGCACTGGGGCACCTTCTCCTCAAGGAGAAGGCGATGGGGTGGGCGATTCGTGAATCGCCCCTACAGGGCAGGCGGGAGGCTTATTCTTTGCCGGTCCAGCAGTAGGTGCAGATCTTGTCCCGGTCGATACCGATGGCCTCCAGCAGACCGTCCAGGGACTGGTAGCCCAGAGAGTCAAAGCCCAGCTTTTCGCAGATGGCGTGGAGCAGGCACTTGCCCCGCTCGGTCTTGGCGTCGGCATAGTCCTCCAGGTGCTCCAGCCCCTCCGCGCCCTCCAGCTCGTTCACGATGCGGCGGGCCAGCAGGTCCATGTCGGAGTTGTTGCGGGAGAAATTGAGGTACTTGCAGGCGTACATGATGGGCGGGCAGGCCGAGCGCATATGCACCTCGGCGGCGCCGGACTCATAGAGAAAGTCCACGGTGCTCTGCAGCTGGGTGCCGCGGACGATAGAATCGTCCACAAAGAGGAGCTTCTTGCCCTCAATGAGCTCGGGCACCGGGATTTGCTTCATCTTGGCCACCTGATCCCGCATGGCCTGGTTGGAGGGCATGAAGGAGCGGGGCCAGGTGGGGGTGTACTTCACGAAGGGGCGGGCAAAGGGCTTGCCGCTGCGGTTGGCGTAGCCGATGGCGTGGGGCACGCCGGAATCGGGCACGCCGGCAACGTAGTCCACCTTGGGAAGGCTGCCTCTTGCCACCTCGTCCCGGGCCATGATCTCGCCGTTGCGCACGCGCATGACCTCCACGTTGACCCCCTCGTAGTTGGAGTTGGGGTAGCCGTAGTAGGTCCAGAGGAAGGCGCAGATCTTCATGTCCTTCCCGGCGGGGGAGAGAGTCTCATAGCCGTCGGCGGTGATGCGCAGGATCTCCGCGGGACCCAGCTCGTACTCGTTCTTGTAGCCCAGCTTCTGATAGGCAAAGGATTCAAAGGCCACACAGTAGCCGTCCGCATCCTTGCCCACATGGACCGGGAGCCGGCCGAAGCGGTCCCGGGCGGCGATGATGGCCTTGTCCTCGGTCATGAGGAGGATGGTCATGGAGCCGTCGATGCGCGCCTGGGCATGGCGGATGCCGTCGGCCAGGTCCTTGCCCTGGTTGATGAGGGCGGCTACCAGCTCCGTGCTGTTGACCCGGCCGGAGCCCATGGCCATGAACTGGTGATCTCCGTTGGAGAAATAGTCCTGCACCAGCTGCTCGGCGTTGTTGATCTGGCCCACGGTGGTGATGGCATAGGTGCCCAGGTGGGAGCGGATCAGCAGGGGCTGGGGATCGGCGTCGCTGATGCAGCCGATGCCGATGCAGCCTGCAAAGTCCGGCAGGTCCTTTTCAAAGCGGGTGCGGAAGGGAGTGTTGGCAATGGAGTGGATCTCCCGGGTGCAGCCCTTCTCCGGGCTCCACACCGCCATGCCGGCGCTGCGGGTGCCCAGGTGGCTGTGATAGTCCGTGCCGAAGAACACGTCCATCACAATGTCGCGGTGGGAGACCGCGCCGAAGAAACCGCCCATTATGCGAAGAAGAGCTTGGACAGGGTCATCGGATCGATGTACCTGCCGTCCTTGTATACGCGCATGTTGCCGGAGGCGATCTCGTCGATGAGCATGACCTTGCCGTCGGCATCGTAGCCGTACTCAAACTTGATGTCATAGAGGACCAGACCACGGGCGGCCATCTCGTCGGCCACGATCTGGGTGATCTTCTGGGTCATGTCCTTGATCTCGTCATACTGCTCGCCGGTCATGACGCCCAGCACGATGAGGCCGTCCTTGGTGACCAGGGGATCGCCCTTGGCGTCGTCCTTGAAGGTCATTTCCACATAGGCGGGGAGATCTGCGCCGTTTTCAATGTAATCGCCGTAGCGGCGGATGAAGGAACCGACGGCCTTGTGACGGCAGATGACTTCCAGACCATGACCGAAGACCTTGGCGGGCAGGACTTCCATGGTGGTGTTCTTGAGATCGGCGGAGACAAAGTGGGTGCGGATACCGGCGGCGTTGATCTTCTCGAAGAAGTAGATGGACATGCGCAGGTTCACATCACCCACGCCCTCGATGGTGAGGCCGACGCTGTTCTCGCCCGGATCGAAGACGCCGTCCTTGCCGGTGCAGTCGTCCTTGAACTTGAGCAGGTAGTTGCCGTTGGGCAGAGCGTAAACATTCTTGGTCTTGCCGGTGTAAACGAGTTTGTTTTCCATGATACAGGACTCCTTTTAAAATAGAATACAAAGAAAAGAGAAAAGAGAAGAGTGAAATAGTGAATAGTTGAGGTATCCGCTTCGCGGATGATTTCAATTCGTGCCGCCGAGCGGCACACAATACCTCTTCACGATTCACTTTTCGTTTTTCACTTGCTTTACAGCCTTGCCGCGATGCCGGCGTCCTTTTCCAGGACCTTGGCGGTGTCGGCGGCGCGCTTGGCGGAGAGACGGTCAGCCAGGGCCGCGTCCTCCACGGCCAGGATCTGGGCGGCCAGGAGGGCGGCGTTGGCGCCGTTGTTTACGCCAACGGTGGCCACGGGGATGCCGGAGGGCATCTGGACGGTGCTCAAAAGCGCGTCCATGCCGTCCAGCGCCGGGCCCTTGCAGGGGATGCCAATGACGGGGAGGGTGGTGTTCGCGGCGATGGCCCCCGCCAGGTGGGCGGCCATGCCGGCTGCGGCGATGATCACGCCGAAGCCCTTTTCCCGGGCGGAGAGGGAAAAGACCCGGGCCTCCACGGGGGTGCGGTGGGCGGAATAGACGTGGACCTCAAAGGGGATCTCCAGAGCGCGGAGCTGGTCCACCGCCTTCTGGATCACGGGCAGATCGCTGTCACTGCCCATGACGATGCCGACTTTTTTCATCGATCCGTTCTCCTTACTTGATGGTGGGGGAGGTGTCCTTCTGCAGCACGTCGTGGGCGCCGCCCTCCACGATGGTGGTGGCGGAGACCAGAGTCAGGACGGCCTTCTCCTGGAACTCGGGGATGGTGAGGGAGCCGCAGTTGCACATGGCGTGACGGACCTTGGAGAGGGTCATGGCCACATTGTCCTTCAGAGAGCCGGCGTAGGGCACATAGGAATCCACGCCCTCCTCGAAGCTCAGCTTCTTGTCGCCGCCCATGTCGTAGCGCTGCCAGTTGCGGGCACGGGCAGAGCCCTCGCCCCAGTACTCCTTGTAATAGGTGCCGCCGATGTTGACCTTGTTGGTGGGGCTCTCGTCGAAGCGGGCGAAGTAGCGGCCCAGCATCACGAAGTCCGCGCCCATGGCCAGGGCCAGGGTGATGTGATGGTCATAGACGATGCCGCCGTCGGAGCAGACGGGAACGTAGATGCCGGTCTCCTCAAAATAGCGGTCCCGCTCGGCGCAGACGTCGATAAGGGCGGTGGCCTGACCGCGGCCGATGCCCTTGGTCTCCCGGGTGATGCAGATGGAGCCGCCGCCGATGCCGACCTTCACAAAGTCGGCGCCGCACTCGGCCAGGAAGCGGAAGCCCGCGGCGTCCACCACGTTGCCCGCGCCTACCTTCACACTGTCGCCGTAGCGCTCCCGGACCCAGGAGAGAACGAAGCGCTGCCAGTCGGTAAAGCCCTCGGAGGAGTCGATGCACAGCACGTCCGCGCCGGCCTCCAGCAGAGCGGGGATGCGCTTTTCATAGTCCCGGGTGTTGATGCCGGCGCCCACCACATAGCGCTTGTGGGCGTCCAGCAGCTCGTTGGGGTTCTGCTTGTGGCTCTCATAGTCCTTGCGGAAGACGAAGTAGCAGAGACGGCCGCTGTCGTCGATGATGGGCAGGGAATTGAGCTTGTGCTCCCAGATGATGTCGTTGGCTTCCTTGAGGGTGGTGCCCTCCTTGGCCCAGACGAGCTTTTCAAAGGGGGTCATGAAGCTGGAGACCTTGGTGTCGGGCTCCATGCGGCTCACGCGGTAGTCGCGGCTGGTGACCACGCCCACCAGCTTGCCTTCGGCGGAGCCGTCCTCGGTGATGGCGATGGTGGCGTGACCGGTCCGCTCCTTCAGCGCAAGCACGTCCCGCAGGGTGGCCTCCGGGCTCAGGTTGGAATCGCTGCGGACAAAGCCGGCCTTGTAGCTCTTGGCCCGGCGGACCATGGCGGCCTCATCTTCGATGCTCTGGGAGCCGTAGATGAAGCTGACGCCGCCCTCTTTGGCCAGCGCAACGGCGAGACGGTCCCCGGAGACGGACTGCATGATGGCGGAGACCATGGGGATGTTCATGCGGATGGGGCATTCCTCTTCCCCCCTGCGGAACTTCACCAGGGGCGTGGCCAGGTTGACCTTTTCGGAACGGCAGGTGATGGGGGTGTAGCCGGGGATCAGCAGGTATTCGTTAAAAGTATGGGAGGGCTCGTTGATGATCTTTGCCATGTCATTTCTCCTTTATCTTTTCTATTCTTGATTTGTTTTGCCTGGAGGAGAGAGCTGCTGCCAGCAGGGAAATGCAATCGTTTTTGAGGGGGCTTTGCTTCCTCAAAAACACCCTGAGGCGAGCGGTGCGAGCCCTCGCGCCGACCAAAGCGGGTGAAACCCGCTGCGATGAGCGCGAGTACTTCCTTGTGAAACGTGTTTCGCAAGGATTCAGTTCGCCTTGGTTTCGCAGTAGAGGCAGCGGTAGACCTTGTGCTTGCGGTCGGTGAGGACGAAAACGTGCTTGAGCTCCTGTTCGCAGGAGGTGATGCAGCGGGGGTTCTTGCAGAAGATCACATTGGTAAGGGTCTCGGGCATGTCGATGCGCTTTTTCTCCACGAGCACGCCGCCGTGAATGATGTTGACGGTGACGCCCGGGTCCACATAGCCGATCACGTCCAGGTTCACGGGAATGTCGGCGTCGATCTTGATGATGTCCTTCTTGCCCTGCTTCTGGCTGTGGACGTTCTTGATGATGGCCACGGAGCAGTCCAGCTTCTCCAGGCCCAGCAGGTCGTAGAGCCGCATGCCCAGACCCGCCGTGATGTGGTCGATGACGATGCCGTTCTGGATGGAGTCAATGTTCATATGGTTCCGGCCTCCTTCAGAAGCTTCATGATGAGCGCCATGCGCATGTACTTGCCGTTGAGGACCTGCTTGAAGTAGCAGGCGCGGGGATCGTCGTCAATGGCGACGCTGATCTCGTTGACACGGGGCAGGGGGTGGAGGATGGAGAGGTCGGACCTTGCGTTTTTCAGCTTGTCCGGGGTGAGGATGTAGCTGTCCTTCAGACGGAGGTAGTCCTCCTCGTTGAAGAAGCGCTCCCGCTGGACGCGGGTCATATACAGGATGTCCAGCTCCGGCATGGCGCCTTCCAGATCGGTGGTCTGGGTGTAGGGGATGCCTTTTTCCTTCAGGGCGTCCTTTTTCACATAGCTGGGCAGCTTTAGCTCCTCGGGGGAGATGAGCACGAATTCCAGGCCCTCGTAGCGGCTGAGGGCGGAGATCAGGGAGTGCACGGTGCGGCCGAATTTCAGGTCGCCGCAGAGGCCCACGGTGAGATGGTCGAAGCGGCCCTTTTCCCGGTAGATGGTGAGCAGGTCCGCCAGTGTCTGGGTGGGGTGATTGTGCCCGCCGTCGCCGGCGTTGATGACGGGGATGCTGGCGGCATTGGCTGCCACCAGGGGAGCGCCCTCCTTGGGATGGCGCATGGCGATGATATCGGCGTAGCAGCTGATGGTCTTGGCGGTGTCGGCTACGCTCTCGCCCTTGGCGGCAGAGGAGTTCTGGGCCGCGGAAAAGCCGATCACATTACCGCCCAGCTCGTACATGGCGGCCTCAAAGCTGAGCCTTGTACGGGTGGAGGGCTCGAAGAACAGGGTGGCCAGCTTCTTGCCGTGGCAGACCTCGCTGTACTTTTTGGGGTCGGCGATGATGTCGTTGGCTACGTCCACCAGCTCCTGCAGCTCTTCGGTGGAGAAATCCAGAATGTTGATGAGGTGTCTCATGTCATGCTCCTCCAGCTGTCGTCGTTGGGATCATCGCGAAAGGCCAGCAGGCGCTTCACATCTTCGGGGCGGATATAAGCCTCCTCGGCGGCCACCCGGGCGATGACGTCGAAATTGGTGAGGCTGTGGTTCTCAACCCCGGCGGCGGCCAGACGTTCCAGTCCCCGGCGCATACCATAGGTGAAGATGCTGACGATGCCCAGGACCTGGGCGCCGGCTTCCCGGAGAATGTCCACCACCTCCAGGACGCTGCCGGCGGTGGAGATGAGATCCTCCACCACAACCACTTTCTGGCCCGGCTCCAGCCGGCCTTCGATCTGATTCTTGCGGCCGTGGTCCTTGGCGCCGGAGCGGACGTAGCCCATGGGAAGTCCCAGAAGCCAGGCCACAATAGCCGCATGGGCGATGCCCGCGGTGGAAGTGCCCATGAGGATCTCGACCTCGGGGAAATGCTCCCGCACCAGGTCTGCCAGGCCGTTTTCCACATCCCGGCGCACGGCGCGGTCGCTGAGGGTCAGGCGATTGTCGCAGTAAACGGGGCTCTGGATGCCGCTGGCCCAGGTGAAGGGCTCGTCCGGCCGGAAAAACACGGCCTGGATGCGCAGCAGATCCCGCGCGATGACTTCTTCTTTCATCCCAAAAACTCCTTTCGGCATCTCTGCCAGGCGGCAACAGGATCTTCCGCCTGCGTGATGGGGCGCCCCACCACGATATAGTCCGAGCCCAGCTCTCTGGCCCGGGCGGGGGTGGCGATGCGCTTCTGGTCGTCCTTCCCCGCGTCGGCAAAGCGGACGCCGGGGGTGACGGTGACAAAAGCCTCGCCGCAGACTTCATGGACCTTGCCCGCCTCCAGGGGAGAGCACACTACCCCGTCCAGCCCGGCCGCCGCGGCGTTGCGGGCATAGGAGAGGACCACGTCCTCCAGGGGCTTGTCGATGAGCAGCTCTTCGGTCAGGGCCGTCTGGTCGGTGCTGGTGAGCTGCGTGACGGCGATGAGCAGAGGTCTTGTCCCGTCGGGGCGGGTGAGCCCCTCCAGGGCCGCCGTCATCATGGCCCGGGAGCCGGCGGCGTGGAGATTCACAAGATCCACGTCCAGGCCGGAGAGCACCCGCATGGCCTTTTTCACGGTGTTGGGAATGTCGTGCAGCTTCAGATCCAGGAAGATCCGGTGCCCCCGGGCCTTGATCTGGCGTACGATCTCGGGGCCGACCGCATAGAAGAGCTCCATACCGATCTTCACAAAGGGCTTTTCTCCGCCGAAGCGGTCCAAAAATGCAAGGGTCTCCGCGGCGTCGGGAAAATCGCAGGCGATGATGACGTCTTTAGCCATGTGCTCCTCCTATGATTTCACGGATGTTTTCCGCTCCCATCCGGTCCAGGACCGCGGGGAGCGCTTGGATGATCCTGGGGCAGGCGAAGGGGTCCCGCAGATTGGCCGCGCCCACCTGCACGGCAGTGGCCCCGGCCAGCAGCATTTCCGCCGCGTCCTCCGCGGAGGAGACGCCGCCCAGGCCGATCACCGGGATCTTGACGGCTTGGGAGACCTGCCAGACCATGCGCAGGGCCAGGGGGAAGATCGCGGGGCCGGAGAGGCCGCCGGTGGTGTTGGCCAGGATGGGCCTGCGGGTCTTCAGGTCGATGCGCAGGGAGAGCAGCGTGTTGATGAGGCTGAGCCCATCGGCACCGGCGTCCTCGCAGGCTTTGGCGATGGAGACGATGTCCGTCACGTTGGGGCTGAGCTTCACGATGACGGGCTTTTTCGTCACGGCCTTCACCGCCCGGGTGACCTCCGCCGCCGCCCCGGGGTCGGTGCCGAAGCTCATGCCGCCGCCGTGTACATTGGGGCAGCTGATGTTGACCTCCAGCCAGCCCACCTGGGGCTCGGCGTCAAACCTGGCGCAGACAGCGGTGTATTCCTCCACGGAAAAGCCGCTGACATTGGCGATGACCGGCTTGTGAAAGACCTCTTTGAGCCGGGGAAGCTCCTCCGCAATCACGGCGTCCACCCCGGGATTCTGGAGCCCCACGGCATTCAGCATGCCGGCGGGGGCCTCCGCGATGCGGGGCGTGGGGTTGCCGAAGCGGGGGGAGAGAGTGGTGCCCTTCATGGAGAAGGTGCCCAGGATGTTCAGGTCGTAGAATCCGGCAAACTCATGGCCGAAGCCGAAGGTGCCGGAGGCGGGGATGATGGGGTTCGAAAGCTCGATCCCGCAGAGAGAAACGCTCAGTCTGTCCACTGCAGTTCCTCCTTGTCAAAGACCGGGCCGTCCTTGCAGACCCGTCTGGGGCCGCTTGCGGTCTGAATGGTGCAGCCCATGCAGGCGCCGAAGCCGCAGCCCATGCGGGCGTCCAGGCTGACCTGGCCGGAGACGGGACTTGCTTCGCACACGGCCCGGAGCATGGGGGCGGGGCCGCAGGCGTAGAAAAAGCTGTGGGGCAGGTCCATGGCTTCGGTCACCCGGCCGCGGATGCCGAAGCTGCCGTCGTCGGTGGTGACGGTGGGGGCCAGGCCCAGACGGAAAAACTCATCCAGCAGGATCAGATCCTCCCGGTTGGGAAAGCCCAGGATCACCCGGGGAGAGGCGCCCAGGGTCAAAAGCCGCTTCGCCAGGCCCAGCAGGGGCGAGACGCCGCTGCCGCCGCCGATGAGCAGGGGAGCGTCCCCCGCCCGGGAGAGGTCAAAGCCCTTGCCGAGGCCCGTGAGCACGTCCAGCTCGGTCCCGGGCTGCAGGCTGCGGAGCAGGGCAGTGCCCTTGCCCGCCTCCTCCACGATGAGAGAGAAGCCGTGCTCGTCCCAGTCGCAGACGGAGAAGGGGCGGCGGAGGAAGAAGCCAGGGAGGGAGAGGGTGACGAACTGTCCCGGGCCTTCGATGGCGGAGCAGTCTCCCCGCAGGCGCAGGAGGGAGAAGCGGGAGGTCAGAGCCTCGTTTTCGGTGAGGGTAAAGACAGATTGTTTCATATATCAGGCGTCGATCGTGGAGACCGTGATGGTGGTCTCCTCCAGAACGTCCAGCAGCACCCGGACCGTGTCCAGAGAGGTGAAGATGGTGACGTTGTTTTCCGTGGCGCACATGCGGATGGCCACGCCGTCCTCCAGGTGCCTGCCCCGCTGCAGCGCGCGGGTGTTGATGATGTAGCTCACGTAGCCGGCGCGGATGGAGTCCAGGATCTCCTCGCTGCCCTCGCTGATTTTGCGGCGGATGCGGGTGCGGATGCCGTGCTGCTTGAGGAAGGTGGCCGTGCCCACGGTGGCCTCGATGTTGAAGCCCATGTCGTAGAAGCGGCGCACCAGGGGGAGAGCCTCCTCCTTGTCCTCGTCGGCCAGGGTGACGAACACGGTGCCGTAGTTCTGCAGCTTCATGCCGGAGGCCTGCAGGGCCTTGTACATGGCGCGGGAGAGCTTGGCGTCGTAGCCGATGGCCTCGCCGGTGGATTTCATCTCCGGGCTCAGATAGGCGTCCAGACCCTTGATCTTGTTCCAGGAGAAGACAGGGACCTTTACGTAGTGCCGCTTTTTTTCCTCGGGATAGAGATCGAAGATGCCCTGCTCCTTCAGGCTCTTGCCCATGATGACCTCGGTGGCGATGTCCGCCAGGGAGAAGCCCGTGGCCTTGGAGAGGAAGGGGACCGTGCGGGAGGAGCGGGGGTTGACCTCGATGATGTAGACGTTTTCTTCCTTATCCACAATGAACTGGATGTTGAACAGGCCGATGATGCCGATGCCCAGACCCAGCTTTTTGGCGTACTGCAGGATGATGCCCTTGACCTTGTTGGAGATGGAGAAGGAGGGATAGACGCTGATGGAGTCGCCGGAATGGACGCCGGTGCGCTCCACCAGCTCCATGATACCGGGGACGAACACGTCCCGCCCGTCGCAGATGGCGTCCACCTCCACCTCACGGCCCAGGATGTACTTGTCCACCAGAACGGGCTTGTCCGCGTCGATCTCCACGGCGGTCTTCAGATAGTGGCGGAGCATCTCCTCGCTGGCCACGATCTCCATGGCCCGGCCGCCCAGGACGAAGCTGGGGCGGACCAGCACCGGGTAGCCGATGCGCTCTGCCGCGGCGATGCCGTCCTCGATGTTGGTCACGGCGGTGCCGGTGGGCTGAGGAATGTCCAGGGCGAGCAGGATTTTCTCAAAGCTGTCCCGGTTCTCCGCCCGCTCGATGGCCGCGCAGTCGGTGCCCACGATGCGCACGCCCCGGTCCATGAGGGGCTGGGCTAGGTTGATGGCCGTCTGCCCGCCCAGGGAGGCGATGACGCCCTCGGGCTGCTCAAAGTCCAGGATCGCCATCACATGCTCCGGCGTCAGGGGCTCGAAGTACAGCTTGTCGCCGGTGGTGTAGTCGGTGGAGACGGTCTCCGGATTGTTGTTGATGATGATGGCCTCGTAGCCGTTGCGCTTGATGGTCTGCACCGCGTGGACGGTGGAGTAGTCAAACTCCACGCCCTGGCCGATGCGGATGGGGCCGGCGCCCAGGACCACCAGCTTCTTCTTCCCGGTGAGGCGGGAATCGTTCTCCCCGGAATAGGAGGAGTAGAGATAGGCGATGTATTTGCCGGTGTGCAGGGTGTCCACCATGCGGAACACCGGCGTGATGCCAAGCTTCCGGCGCCGCTCGTAGATCTCCGTCTCCGAGAGGTTCCAGAAGCGGGCGATGCAGCTGTCGGAAAAGCCCATTTTCTTGGCTTCGCGGAGCAGGGCGGCGTCGTTGATATGCTCTTTTAGGGCGCGCTCCATGTCCACGATCTTCCGGAAGGATTCCAGGAAGAGCTCGGTGATCATAGTGACCTCGTGAAGCTTTTCCACGGAGACGCCCCGGCGCAGCAGCTCGAACACGGCGAAGACGCCGTCGTGACGGAAGTCGGAAAGGTAGGAGAAAAGCGCTTCGTCCGACTGCTCGTCGAATTTTGCCATATGGAAGTGATCCACGCCGATCTCCAGGGAGCACACGGACTTGAGCAGGCATTCCTCCAGATTGGAGCCGATGCCCATCACCTCGCCGGTGGCCTTCATCTGGGTGCCCAGGGTGTTGGGCGCGGAGGTGAACTTGTCGAAGGGGAAGCGGGGAAACTTGGCCACGATATAGTCAAGGCTGGGTTCCATGGCGGCGGTGCCGCCGGCCACGGGAATCTCCTCCAGGGCCATGCCCAGGGCGATCTTCGCCGTGACCCGGGCGATGGGGTAGCCGCTGGCCTTGGAGGCCAGGGCGGAGGAGCGGGAGACCCGGGGGTTCACCTCGATGAGGTAATACTCGCTGCTGGTGGGGTTCAGCGCGAACTGCACGTTGCAGCCGCCCTCGATCTTCAGCTCCCGGATGATCTTGATGGCGCTGTCGTTGAGCATCTTGAGATCGTGCTCATTCAGGGAGAGGATGGGGGCCACCACAATGGAGTCGCCGGTGTGCACACCCACGGGGTCCACGTTCTCCATGCCGCAGATGGTGATGGCGCGGTCGTTGGAGTCCCGCATGACCTCAAACTCGATCTCCTTATAGCCCTTCACGCTCTTTTCGATCAGGACCTGGTGCACGGGGGAGAGGCGGAAGGCGTTGACGCCGATCTCCTCCAGCTCCTGGGGGTCGTTGGCGAAGCCGCCGCCGGTGCCGCCCAGGGTGAAGGCGGGGCGCAGCACCACGGGATAGCCGATGCGTTCAGCCGCGGCCCGGGCCTCCTCCAGATTGTAGGTGATCTCGGAGGGGATCACCGGCTCGCCGATGGCCTGGCACATCTCCTTGAAAAGCTCCCGGTCCTCGGCCCGCTCGATGCTCTCGCTGCTGGTGCCGAGAAGCTCGACCCCGCACTCGCGGAGGATGCCCTTGCGCTCCAGCTGCATGGCCAGATTCAGGCCTGTCTGCCCGCCAATGCCGGGGACGATGGCGTCCGGCCGCTCGTAGCGGAGGATCTTGGCCACATAGTCCAGGGTCAGAGGCTCCATATAGACCTTGTCGGCAATGGAGGTGTCCGTCATGATGGTGGCGGGGTTGGAGTTCACCAGCACCACCTCGTAGCCCTCTTCCTTGAGGGCCAGACAGGCCTGGGTGCCGGCGTAGTCAAACTCCGCCGCCTGACCGATGACGATGGGGCCGGAGCCGATGATCAGGACTTTTTTGATATCCGTTCTTTTTGCCATGTTATTTCTCCCGGTAAACTATTTGTCCGTTGTATGCCGTTTGCAGGCATCTGCCGAAGACCCTGCGGCCGGTGAAGGGACTTGCTTTTCCCTTGGACAGAAAGTCCGCGGGATCGATCGTGTATTCCGTTTCCAGATCCCAGAGGGACCAGTCGTCCCCCAGGGGGAGACCGAAGCGCTCACGGGGGCGCTCACACAGAAGCGCCACCAGAGCCTCCAGCGTGAGGACGCCGGGCTTCACCAGCCCGGTGTAGAGCAGGGGAAAGGCCGTTTCCAGGCCCACGATGCCAAAGGCGCTGCCCTCCAGGCCCCGGGATTTCTCCTCGGCACTGTGGGGGGCGTGGTCGGTGGCGATGCACAGGATGTCCCCGTCGCAGAGCCCCTCCAGCAGGGCCTCCCGGTCCTCCCGGGCGCGCAGCGGCGGGTTCATTTTGAAGCGTCCGTCCTCCTGCAGGTCGTTTTCGTCCAGCAGCAGGTAGTGGGGCGCGGTCTCGCAGCTGACGTCCAGCCCGTCCCGCCGCGCCTCACGGATCAGGCGGAGGGATTCCTTCGTGGAAATGTGGCAGACATGGTAGCCACATCCGGTTTTCGCCACAAGCTCCAGATCCCGGGCAACCTGGCGCCACTCGCTCTCCGAGCAGATGCCCCGGTGGCCGTGGGCGGCGGCCCAGGCCCCGTCGTGGATGTAGCCGTCCCGGAGGAGGGTGTTGTCCTCACAGTGGGCCACGATCAGCTTGCCGAGGGCTTTGGCGCGCTCCATGGCCTCCCGCATCATGCCGTCGTCCTGGACGCCGTGGCCGTCGTCAGAGAAGGCGATCACATAGGGGGCCATGCCCTCCAGGTCCGCAAGCTCCTTCCCGGCCTCGTTCACCGTGATGGCCCCATAGGGGCGCACGTCGATGACCGCGTCCCGCCGGATGAGGGAGAGCTCTTCCTCCAGATGCTCCACGCTGTCCGGCACCGGGTTCAGGTTTGGCATGGCGCAGACCGCCGTATAGCCGCCCCGGGCCGCGGCCAGGGAGCCGCTGCGGATGGTTTCCTTATAAGAAAAGCCCGGTTCGCGCAGGTGCACATGCACATCGCAGAAACCGGGCAGTTTGACATATCCAGTTTTGTCCTGACGGGGGAAGGCGCTGCAGTCACCGGCGAAGGGCAGAATGCCCGCGCCGTCGATCTGCTTGAGCTTGCGAAGAACAGGCATGGCATGACCCTCCGAAAAACAAAATTCCTTCCCGGAAAACCGACAAGGAACAGCGACGGAACGCCCCGAAACGGGACGCTTTTTTCACCCTTGCCGATCTCACAGGACCGCCTTAAAGACGCCCAAATTATAACGGTTTGCGCGGTTTCTTGTCAATCGGCAGAATGCACAGAAAAGGAAAGGGGAAAACGCTCATTTCCGACGCGCTTTCGGAGGGCAAATTCCGACCTTTTTTTTCGGAAAAGGGGAGCTTTTCCACACACTTGAGATGCTGGAGTATTTGCACAAAAGGGAAACTTTCATTTTGTACAATTTGACAGGAGGCGCAGAGGAAAGCAGAAGAAGGCGCAAAGGACGCTGTGCGGGGACGACTCCCTTCGTCTGCCGGTTCTGCAGGACGGGAACGGACGATCCGGGAGAGCATGTATTGGAATAAATATGAAATTCTGCGCTTTTGAACAAAAACGAATTGGCAATTTTGTTCAAAAATACAGCTTGAAAATGGCAGGACTGCAATGGACAAAGAACCTGACCGGGAGTATAATACAAAAAGTGGAATGATCCTGTTCGTTCCGCAAAACGGATCGCCTTCCCGCCTGGCGGCGGGAAAAAGAATTGAAGGAGGAAAAACATGAAAAAGGTATTTGCACTGCTGCTCGCGCTTGTTATGGTCTTCGCCCTGGCCGCCTGCGGCGAGGCCAAGACCGAGGCCAAGACCGATGCCGCCGCCGAGGGCGAGTTGGCTGAGCTCATCAAGGCCGCGCAGGCCGAGGGCGAGCTGGTTGTCTACGGCTCCTGCGAAGAGGAGTACCTGGCTGCCGCCACGGCTCACTTCGAAGAGCTTTACGGCATCAAGACCTCTTATCAGCGTCTGTCCACCGGCGAAGTCCAGGCCAAGATCGAGGAAGAGAACGGCAATCCTTCCGCTGACGTCTGGTTCGGCGGCACTACCGACCCCTACAACGTGGTTGCTTCCGAGGGCCTGCTGGAGCCCTATGCGGCCGTCAATGCCGCGCACCTGACCAGCGACATGTACAAGCACCCCGACAACATGTGGTTCGGCATCTACAAGGGCATCCTGGGCTTCATGGTCAATACCAATGAGCTGGAGCGCATGGGCCTGGAGGCTCCCCAGGATTGGCAGGATCTGCTGAAGGAAGAGTACAAGGGCCTGATCTGGCTGTCCAACTACAATACCGCCGGCACTGCCAAGCTGGTCATCAACACCATGATCCAGAAGTACGGTCACGACGAGGGCATCCAGTACCTGGTAGACCTGGACAAGAACATCGAAGTCTACACCAAGTCCGGCTCCGGCCCGTCCAAGAACGTGGGCACCGGCGAGTGCGTCATCGGCATCGGCTTCCTGCATGACGGCATCACCCAGATCCTGGACAACGGCTATGACAACATTTCTCTGATCATCCCCTCCACCGGCACCTCCTTTGAGATCGGCGCTACCGCCATCTTCAAGGGCGCCGCGCATCCCAACGCCGCCAAGCTCTGGATCGAGTACGCACTGAGTCCCGACTGCGTGGAGCTGGGCGCCAAGAACGGCTCCTACCAGTTCCTGGTTATCGACAACGCCCAGCAGCCCGAGGCTGCCGCCCAGTTCGGCCTGGATCCCGAGAACGTCATGGAGTATGACTTCGAGGACGCCACCAAGAACATCAAGACCTACATCGACGAGGTCATGAACGCCATCGCCGCCTCTGGTGCGGACACCGGCGCCGATCGTTTCAAGACCGAGTAAGCACTGCTTCCGCAAGGATGGCGGGATCTCCCGCCATCCTTTTTTATACGAATGTCTGATAAGAAGCTTTCAAAGGATTCCGAGGCAGAATTGTGCCAGACGAGGCGCCTTCCGCAGGGCATAATGGAGATATATGGTCAAGGAAGGCAACGAAGTTTGACACAATTCTGACCGGAAGGCTTGAATGATTTCTATCAGATATTCGTATCAGATCCTTTCGGGGAAAAGAAGAAAGGAGAGAATTCTATGGCAAGAGGCCAGGGCGCGGCGCTGGACCGGAAAAAGCTGATGGCGGATCCCATCATGGTCACCACCATCGTCGTGCTGATCACATTTCTGACACTGTTTATTCTCTACCCGCTGGCAATTCTGCTGGTGGACAGTTTCGTGGGCGACGGCGGCTTCGGCTTCGGTATTTTCAAGCGGATCTTCGCCATGCCCAACTTTACCCGCGCCATCGGCAACACCCTGAAGATCGGCTTCGTGGTGGGTATCCTGTCTGCTCTCGTTGGCCTGCTCTTCGCCTATGTGGAGGTCTACGTCCGCATGAACAGGTTCGTGGGCGGACTGTTCAAGGTGGTGTCCATGCTGCCGGTGGTGTCGCCGCCCTTTGTGCTGAGCCTGTCCATGATCATGCTCTTCGGCAAGGCGGGCCTGGTCACCCGCTTCCTGTTGGGCATCTACGACAACAGCGTCTACGGCTACTGGGGCATCGTGGTGGTCCAGACCCTCACCTTCTTCCCGGTGTGCTACATGATGCTCAAGGGCCTGCTGAAGAACATCGACCCCTCCCTGGAGGAGGCGGCACGGGACATGGGGGCCAGCCGCTGGCGGGTCTTCATGGACGTGACGCTGCCTCTGCTGCTGCCGGGCATCGGCAACGCCTTCCTCGTGACCTTTATCGAATCCATCGCGGACTTTGCAAACCCCATGATCATCGGCGGCTCCTACGACACCCTGGCCACCACCATCTACCTGCAGATCACCGGCGCCTATGACAAGGCCGGCGCCGCAGCCATGGCTGTGGTGCTGCTGTGCATCACGCTGCTGATGTTTGCGGTGCAGAAATACTACCTGGAGGCCAAGACCGCCGCCACCCTGACCGGCAAGGCTTCCCGGGCCAGGATGCTCATCGAGGACAAGAGCGTGAAGATCCCGCTGACGGTGTTCTGCGCACTGGGCGCGGCTTTCGTGATCCTGATGTACATCTGCGTGCCCATCGGCGCCTGCTTCCCAACCTGGGGCTACAAATTCTTCCCTCTCACAGGCAAGTGGTTCGGGCTGGTCTTTAGCCGCTACCACGGCTTCAAGGCCTTTAAGGACTCCTTCCTGCTGTCTCTGATCGCAGCTCCCGTCACGGCGCTGCTGAGCATGATCATCTCCTACCTGGTGGTCAAACGGAAGTTCAAGGCCAAGGGCTTTATCGAGGCGGTCAGCATGCTGGCCATGGCTGTGCCCGGCACGGTGCTGGGCGTGGGATACATCCGTGGCTTTTCCGGCGGCCTCTTCCACACCGGCTTCCTCCAGGGCCTCTACGGCACCGGCCTTATCCTGATCATCGTGTTCGTGGTGCGCTCCCTGCCCACCGGCACCCGCAGCGGCATCTCCGCCCTGCGGCAGATCGACAAGTCCATCGAGGAATCGGCCTACGACATGGGCGCGGACAGCCTGCGGGTGTTTATGACCGTGACGCTGCCCCTGATCAAGGATTCCTTCCTCTCCGGCCTTGTGACCGCCTTCGTGCGGAGCATCACCGCCATTTCCGCCATTATCCTGCTGGTGACGCCCCAGTTCCTGCTCATCACCGTGCAGATCAACGAGTTCGCGGAGAAGGGCTCCTTCAGTCTGGCCTGCGCCTTTGCGACCATTCTGATCATCATTACCTACGGCGCTGTGCTGCTGATGAACCTGTTCATGAAGTACTTCGGCACCAGCAGAAAGATCAAGGAGGACTGAGCCATGGAAAAAGTGAAAAAAGGTGTTCGCCTGGAGCATATCTCCAAAATCTATCAGGATCCCAAGACGGGGAAGGACTTTTACGCGGTGAAAGACACCTCCCTGACCATCGAGCCCGGCTCCTTCGTGACCCTGCTGGGCCCCTCCGGCTGCGGCAAGACCACCACGCTGCGCATGATCGCCGGCTTTGAGAGCCCGGACGAGGGCGAGATCTACCTGGGGGACGAGCCCATCAACGAGCTGACCCCCAACAAACGGGACACGGCCATGGTGTTCCAGAGCTACGCCCTGCTGCCCCACTACAACGTGTTCGATAACGTGGCCTACGGCCTGAAGCTGCGCAAGGTGCCCAAGGACGAGATCCGGGAGCGGGTCATGAAGATTCTGGACCTGGTGGAGCTGAGCGGCATGGAAGGCCGCATGACCAACCAGCTCTCAGGTGGCCAGCAGCAGCGCGTGGCCCTGGCCCGCGCCCTGGTGATCGAGCCCTCGGTGCTGCTCTTCGATGAGCCGCTGAGCAACCTGGACGCCAAGCTGCGCGTCACCATGCGCACGGAGATCCGCCGTATCCAGCAGGAGGTGGGCATCACCGCTGTTTACGTCACCCATGACCAGTCCGAGGCCATGGCTTTGTCCGACAACATCATCATCATGAACAAGGGCGTTGTGGCCCAGATGGGCACGCCCCAGGAGATCTACTACCATCCGGTGAACGAATTTGTTGCGGACTTTATCGGCGAGGCCAACTTCCTGAGGGGCGAGATGCTGCGCCGGGAGAAGGACATGGCGGTGCTGAATGTGGAAGGCAGCGAGTTGCAGGTCCCTGCCCGGGACGACATGAAAGCGGGAGAGCAGTACACCCTGGTGCTGCGGCCCGAGGCGGCGCATCTTGAGGATGCGGGCGGCTTGCCCTGCAAGGTGGTGCTCAGCTGCTTTATGGGCTCCTACCAGAACTACCATGTGATGGTAGGCAACACCCTGGTAAAGCTGGAGGAGCACAACCCCAAGAACAAGCGCATTTATCAGGTCGGGGAGAGCTGCAGTCTTGTCTTCGAACCGGAATCTGTGCACGTGCTCTGAGAAGCAACGCAGCGAAAAAGGCGCATACAAGGAGATCCTGCGCGGGAGGGCTTCCGGTCCTCCCGCGCAGGATCTCCTTTGCGGCATAATCGAAAAAGAATCCGCATATTTTTGAGAAGAAAGCCCTTGACAAAGGGAGAAAGTGCTGGTATATTATCAAAGCTAAAACAAAGCAGGTACGGCATCCCCGGCCTCACCCGGCGGCCTTTTGAGCCAGCCGCGGTCAATAGAAGCAGCGCCCCCAAGGGGGATTTACGGTGTTTTTATGCGCGGATGCTGTACATCCGCGTTTTTATTTTTCGGAGGTGTTTCCCATCGCAAACGCTGTTCATCAAATCAACGAAGAGATCAATGACAAGGAAGTCCGCCTGATTGGAGATCAGGGCGAGCAGCTGGGCATTATGTCTGCTGCGGAGGCGCTCAGGATCGCGGAAGAGAAGGAACTGGATCTGGTCAAGATCGCTCCGGGCTCCAATCCTCCCGTCTGCAAGATCATGGACTACGGCAAGTACCGCTTCGAGCAGACCAAGAAGGAAAAAGAGGCCAAGAAGAATCAGCGCATCGTGGAGGTCAAGGAGATCCGCATGTCCCCGGGCATCGATACCAATGACTTCAACACCAAGCTGAAGAACGCCCAGAAGTTCCTGGCGGACGGAGACCGGGTCAAGGTGTCCGTGCGCTTCCGCGGCCGCGAGATGGCACATACCGACATCGGCGCGACCCTGCTGAAGGACTTCGCGGCCCAGTGCGCGGAGATCGCCAATATGGACAAAGCCCCCAAGCTGGAGGGCCGGAATATGTCCATGTTCCTGTCCCCCAAGCCCGTCACCCCGGCAAAGAAGCCGGCCAAACCCAAAGCGCCCAAGACCGAAAGCGTCGAGGGCTAACACACGGAAGGAGAAATAGTCATGCCCAAACTGAAGACCCACAGCGGTGCCAAGAAGAGATTCAATCTCACCAAGACCGGCAAGGTAAAGCGCGCCCACGCTTTTAAGAGCCATATCCTCACCAAGAAGGACACCAAGCGCTGCCGTCGCCTGCGCAGCGAGACCTACGCCGACGAGACCAACGCTGCTACCATCAAGAAAATGATCCCTTACAAATAAGGGTTGACGCGAAATAGGAGGAAACACAAATGGCTAGAGTTAAAGGCGCAATGATGACCCGCAAGCACAGAAATAAGGTGCTTGGCCTTGCTAAGGGTTACTGGGGCAACAAGTCCCGTCACTATAAGATGGCTCAGGAGCAGATGATGAAGTCCGGCCGCTATGCTTACGTCGGCCGCAAGCAGAAGAAGAGAGACTTCCGTCAGCTCTGGATCACCCGTATCAGCGCAGGCTGCAAGATGAACGGCCTGAACTACTCCAAGTTCATGTACGGTCTGAAGAAGGCCGGGATCGAGATGAACCGCAAGATGCTCTCCGAGACCGCCATCCACGACCCCGCCGCATTCACCGCCCTCTGCGATCTGGCGAAGAACGCCCAGTAAGTGCAGCGAAAAATGCCTCCCTTTTTGGGGAGGCATTTTTCGTCGCAAGGGAAAAGGGAAGGGTGAAAAGGGAAGAGAAAAGCGCTTCCAGAGATTCCTTCTTGTCAGAAAAAGGACGCAGGGTGTATAGTGGGACCATGGAAAAGACGAGAGAGAAAAAACGCGGCTTTGCCGCCATATGGAAGCTCTGCCCGCTAAGGCATGTGCTGCTCCTGCTGAACGCCGTGATCATCGCGGCGCACCTGGCCACCCGGGGGAATTATGCCTGGAACCGGGCGCTTTCCGCTCACTTTGTGCGGCCGGTCCACCGCTTTTTGGCAAAGGTCACGGATCTGCTGCCCTTTTCCCTGGCCGAGGCGATCTACGCCCTGGCGATCGTCGGCGGGCTGGTTTACATAATCCTGGAGCTGGTGCAGTGCATCCGCCGGAAGGAATGGGGCAAACGGCTGTACAAGGTGCTGGTGAGCCTGCTCACCGCGGGCGCGGTGTTTTACGGCGGCTTCTGCCTGCTCTGGGGCGTATTTTATTACGGCGACGATTTCATGGCCCAGAGCGGGCTCAAGCGGGAGAAGATCTCCACAGAACAACTGGCGGAAGTCACTGCCTGGTACGCGGCGCTGGCAAACGAGTACGCGGAGCAGGTGCCCCGGGACGAGCGTGGCGTCTGCGATCTGGACAGGAAAGCGATCCTGGCCCGCTCGCCGGAGGTCTATGTAGGGCTGGAGCGGCGCTTTGCCTGCCTGGAGGGGCCGGAGGTCCACGCCAAGGGGATGGTCTTTTCCCGGGTGATGAGCCTGATCGATTTTACCGGCTTCTTTTTCCCCCTTACCGCCGAGGCCAATGTGAACACGGATTTCCCTAGCTCTCTTTTCCCCTCCACGGTGGCTCACGAGCTGGCCCACCAGCGGGGCGTGGCCAAGGAGCAGGAGGCAAATTTCGTGGCGGTGCTGGCCTGCCTGGACTACGGGGACCCGGAATATGTGTATTCCGCGGCGCTGCTGGCCTACACCCATCTGGGCAACGCCCTCTACGGGGCGGACCGGGCGGCCTGGGAGCCGGTCTACGGCAGCCTCTGTGAGGACGTGAAGCGGGATTTCGCCGCGAACCGCCTGTACTGGCAGCAGTTTGAGACTCCGGTGCAGAAGGCCTCCAACACGGTCTACGAGGGCTTTTTGCAGAGCTATGACCAGGAGATGGGCCTCAAAAGCTACGGCGCCTGTGTGGACCTGCTGGTGAATTATTATTATGAGCAGGGAAGAGCTGCGCATCCGCCCGATTTCGTGACCCGGGGAATGGATATATGGCCGTATACTGTTCACAGCTGTGCGGGGACGGGCGCTTCTTGAAGCGACCCTACGGCGGGACGGGGTGGAGTGTTCCTCTCCCAGGGGTGGAGATTGTTGCTTCGCGACAGTTGAGGGAGAAAAAAACGCGTTTCCCAGCGCCGGAAAGGATCCGGCATTCTCCCTCATCACCCTCCAGTGTGCGCACTGGAGGGAGCTTCCCCCGCTGGGGGAAGCACTGCAGACGGCCAATGGTCCCTGCAGCCGCCGAACGTCCCTGCTTCATGCGTCTTCTCAAAACTGCAAACTCAAAACTGAAAACGAAAAGGGATGTGAAAGCTCACATCCCTTTTTGTTTTCTTCAGTAGGTGGCGATGGCCAGGAAGCCGGCGTAGCTGTCGGGATCTTCCACCACGGTGATGCGAAGCCGGGTGCCGTTGGCCTCATAGTTCCAGTAGGTGGAGTGTTCGTAAAGGTCCGAGGTGATGAAGATGTCATAGGTCCCGTCGGCGTTTACGTAGGCTCCGTCCAGCACCAGGTTGTTCACATCGGTGGCCCAGGTGTTGACCCAGGTCCGATCCATGAGGGCGAGGTTGATGCGCTGCCACAGGTCGCTATCCCGGGAAACGTAACGGGAGAGCTCTCCAAAATAGTAGTCATAGGACTGGCTGCCGAAGAAGCCGTAATAGAAGGGCGCAAACTCCTGGGCGAAGGTGAGGAAGCGCTCCTTCAGCTCCTCGTCACATTCTTCCGCGTATTCCCGGCGTTCGTCCAGGGCATCTTCGGGCAGGACCACGTAGTCAGGAACGTTTTCGGGCTTCACATAGTCCGCCGGCTTGGGGGCGACCAGCCAGGCGTTGGGAAGATCCCGGGTGCCGCCCGCCTGGTTGGAGGAGCGGTTCACAGCCTCGCCCATGAGATACATGCAGGTGGAGTTGCCGCCGTCCATGTTGGAGGCGTTGATGCAGCCGAATTTGTCCGCCATGAGGTCGATGCAGTCGCCGAAGGTCACGCCGATGCTGTAGCCCTGGCGGCCGTCAATGGCGACCAGGACCATGACGCCGTCCTCCCGCTGGCCCACAAGGGTCCTGGCGCCAATGCCGGATTCCAGCACTTCACGGTCAGCCTTCACACCGTCCTGGATCAGCGCGGGGCCAAAGCAGACCGCGTCCCGGATGCCGATACCCTCACAGTCCTGATAGGTATAGAAGCCGGACCAGAGGTGATCGTCCTGATCCAGACCGGCAATGGGGCCGAATTCTTCCTGCTCAAAGTTGATGCCGCGGCTGTAGGTGATGCCCTGGGGGGGCCAGCCCCGACCGCCTCCGTCCTCGTCCTTGAAGCCGCCGGCGTTGACACCGGCCAGCGCGCCGTACTCCTCGGCCAGCTTGTCCAGAGTCAGGCCCTGGCCGCCCCAGGGATTGGGCTCGGGCAGCGCGGTGCCCACGAAGACCTGGGCGGGGTCAAGAATGAAGAGCGCATAGACCGTAGCGCCCTTGTAGTTCATCCGATAGGGGATGATGCCGTCGCCGTCCTCGTCCTCAAGGAGCTCCCCGATGATGGGCTCGGGAGTTGGCTCAGGCGTAGGCTCCGGGGTCGGTTCCGGGGTGGGCTCCGGCGTCGGCTCCGGAGTAGGCTCCGGCGTGGGCTCCGGGGTGGGCTCCGCGGTAGGCTCCGCCGTGGCAACGGCGGGAGCGGGCGTCTCCGGAGCAGGCATGCTGCAGGCCGCCAGGGCCAGGATCAGGGCGGCGCAGAGGAATATGGACACAGTGCGGGTCAAAGCTCTCTTTTTCATGGAAAAGTCCCTTCTTCAAAGCAAATCAAAGGGATTGTACAATAAGAAACCTGACAAGTCAAGGAAAAGAGACGGGACTTTCGAAAAGAGCCGATTGCAGAAAAGCGTTCTTTGTGATAAACTAAACAAATACCATGGATTTTACGCATTTTAACGAACAGGGCAGGGCAAAAATGGTAAACGTGGGGGAGAAGAGCCCCAGCCTTCGCAGTGCCACGGCGGCGGCCAGGGTCCTGGTGAACCGGGATACCTTTGCCCTGATCCGCAGCGGCGGCATGAAAAAGGGAGACGTGCTCACCGTGGCCCAGGTGGCGGGCGTCATGGGCGCCAAGCGTACCCCGGACCTGATCCCCATGTGTCACCCGATCCTGATCGACGGGGTGGATCTGCAGCTGAGTCTGGACGAGGAGCGCTGCAGCGTG
Organism: uncultured Eubacteriales bacterium; assembly: GCA_900316255.1. GTDB lineage: Bacteria > Bacillota > Clostridia > Oscillospirales > Oscillospiraceae > Limivicinus. The sequence goes on from ONCI01000012.1 coordinate 44,181, forward strand.
GAGATCCTGGCTGCCGTCTCCTGCGACGGGCGCACCGGCGTGGAGATGGAGGCCCTCACCGCGGTGAGCACCGCGGCCCTCACGGTATACGACATGTGCAAGGCCGTGCAGAAGGACATGGTCATCACGGACATCCGGCTGCTGCGCAAGAGCGGCGGCGTGCACGGGGATTTTGAGAGAAAGGATGAGGCGCAGCATGGATAAACAGGAGATCACCGCCCTGCTGGAGCGCGTGGCCGCCGGGACCACCCCGGTGGAGGAGGCGGTGCTGCAGCTGAAGACCGCGCCCATCCGGGAGATCGGCGCCTATGCCAAGGTGGACCTGCACCGGGGCCTGCGCCAGGGCGTGCCGGAGGTGATCTACGGCGCGGGGAAAACGCCGGAGCATATCCTGGGCATCGCGAGAGCCATGCGGGAGAGCGGACAGGAGACCGTGCTGGTGACCCGCATGAGCCCGGAGGCGGCGGCCCTGGTGGAGAAAGAGCTGCCCCTGCGCTACGACCCCCAGTCCAGAACCGGGGTGATCGGGAAGCTGCCGGAGCCCACGGGCAAGGGTACGGTGGTGGTGGCCACCGGCGGCACCAGCGATATCCCCGTGGCGGAGGAGGCGGCTGTCACCGCCGAGGCCCTGGGCAACCGGGTGGTGCGGCTCTACGACGTGGGCGTCTCCGGCATCCACAGGCTGCTGAGCCATCTGGAGGAGATCATGAGCGCACGGGTCATCGTGGCGGTGGCCGGCATGGAGGGGGCCCTCCCCTCGGTGATCGGCGGCCTTGCCGACTGCCCGGTGATTGCGGTGCCCACCAGCGTGGGCTACGGCGCCTCTCTGGGCGGGATCGCGGCGCTTCTCAGCATGCTCAATTCCTGCGCCAGCGGCGTTTCGGTAGTGAACATCGACAACGGCTTCGGTGCGGGCTATATGGCCAGCATGATCAACCATCTGGATTGAACGAGTTTTGCGTTTTGAGAATTGAGATTTAAGCATTGCACTATGACGATTCAAGACTTTTTTTCCGAACATCCCAAGGCGGCGCTGGCCTTTTCGGGGGGCGTGGATTCGGCCTATCTGCTGTATGCGGGAATACAGGCCGGGGCCGACATCCGACCCTACTATGTGAAGAGCCAGTTCCAGCCCCGATTTGAATATGGGGACGCCATGCGCCTCTGCCGGGAGCTGGGGGCGGAGCCCCGGGTGTTACACGTGGACGCCCTGCGTTCCAAGGACGTGGTACGCAACGGGCCGGACCGCTGCTACCACTGCAAGATCAATATTATGTCAACCATTCTGGCTGCCGCTGCGGCGGACGGCTACCCGATCCTTCTGGACGGGACCAACGCCTCCGACGACGCGGGGGACCGGCCCGGGATGCGGGCACTGCGGGAGCTGGAGATCCTGTCGCCCCTGCGGCTCTGCGGGCTCACCAAGCCCGAGATCCGGCGGCTCAGCCGGGAGGCGGGGCTCTTTACCTGGGACAAGCCCGCCTACGCCTGTCTCGCCACCCGGGTGAAGACCGGAGAGCCCATAACCAATGAGCGGCTCGCGGCCATCGAGGAGAGCGAGGACTATCTCTTCTCCCGGGGCTACAGGGATTTCCGGGTGCGTACCGCGGGAAAGGCGGCGCTGCTGCAGTTTCCGGCGGAGCAGCTGGAGCGGGCAAAACAGGAAGAGGCGGAGATCGCCGGAAGGCTGGACGCCTTCTTTGAGACCATTTCCATAGACCCGAGAGGGAGAACAAAAGGCTTATGAAAACACTGTATCTGGAATGCAATATGGGCGCGGCGGGGGATATGCTGACGGCTGCCCTGCTGGAGCTGCACCCGGAGCCCGGGGCCTTTCTGGAAAAGCTGAACGCCGCGCTGCCCGAGGGGGTCGCCGTTTCGGCGGAGAAGGACGAAAAGCGGGGCATTCGCGGCACCCATGTCCATGTGAATATCCACGGGGAAGAGGAAGGACAGGTGGACGGACACCGCCATCACCACCCCCATACCTCGGTAAGTGAGATCCTGGAGCGGATCCGGGGACTGGAGATCCCGGAGCGGGTGCAGGAGGACGCCCTTGCCGTCTATCGCCGGATCGCGGAGGCGGAGAGTGAGGTCCACGGAGAGCCGGTGGAGAACATCCACCTGCACGAGGTGGGCTCCCTGGACGCCCTGGCGGATGTGCTGGCGGTATGCTGGCTGCTCTGTGATCTGGCGCCGCAGAAGATCGTCTGCTCCCCCATCGCGGTGGGCAGCGGCACCGTGAAATGCGCCCACGGCATCCTGCCGGTGCCGGCGCCCGCCACCGAGCGGCTGCTGCGGGGCCTGCCCGTCTGGGCGGGAAGCGAAAAGGGAGAACTCTGTACCCCCACGGGAGCAGCGCTGCTGGGCCATTTCGCGCAAACGTTTGGCGCCATGCCTGCTATGGTCCCGGAAAGATGCGGCGTCGGGACCGGGCATAAGGACTTTGCAACAGCCAATGTGCTGCGGGCCTTCTGGGGCGAGAGCGAAGGGGAGCGGGAAGCCATCCTGGAGCTCAAATGCAATCTGGACGACAGCACCGGGGAAGAGCTGGGCTTTGCCATGGAGCAGCTTTTTGAGGCAGGCGCTCTGGACGTTTTTACCACGCCCATCGGCATGAAGAAGGATCGACCGGCAATTATGTTGACCGTTTTATGTAAACCAGAAAAGCGGGACGAGCTGATCCGCTGCCTGTTCCGCCACACGACGACCCTGGGCGTGCGGGAGAGCGCCTGCCTGCGCTCTGCTCTGCGGCGGGGCTTTTACACGGTGCAGACCGAGGCGGGACCGGTGCGCTTCAAGACCGCCGAGGGCTTCGGCGTGAGCCGGGAGAAGGCGGAGTTTGAGGACCTGGCCCGGATCGCCCGGGAGCAGGGCATCAGCCTGCGGGAAGCCGCCGCTTTGGCGGAGCTGGAGCCATGAAGATCGCGATCCTGGGCTTTTCCGGCTCCGGCAAATCCACCCTGGCCCAGACCCTGGGGGAGATCACCGGGGCGCCGGTGCTGCATCTGGACAGCGTTCAGTTCCTGCCGAACTGGGAGGTCCGGGACGCGGCGGAAAAGGAGCGCATGGTGGAGGAGTTCCTGGACAGTCACAGCGCGTGGATCATCGACGGCAATTACCGGAAGCTCTCCTATGAGCGGCGTCTTTTGGAGGCGGACCAGATCTGGATCCTGCTCTTCGACCGTCTCACCAGACTCTACCGGGTCTGCCGCCGTTACCGGCGGTATCGCGGGAAGAACAGACCGGACATGGCCGAGGGCTGCCCGGAAAAGCTGGACGCAGAATTTATCCGCTGGGTGCTGTGGAAGGGATGCACACCGGAGATCGACCAAGGGATGCGGGACATCGTGCGGCTGTATCCGGAGAAGAGCCATCTGCTGGAAAAGCAGCACCAGGTGGATACCGCCCTGCGGCTCTTTCGGGAGGGGAGCCTGTGATCGGGCAAAGCGTCACCGTTATCGTGGACCGGCCTCTGGGGAGCCGTCACCCGTATTATCCGGACCTGGTTTACCCGGTGAATTACGGCTTTATCCCCGGAATCCTCGCCGGAGACGGGGAGGAGCAGGACGCCTACATCCTGGGGATAGAGGAGCCGGTGGCCCGTTTTACTGGCCGGGTCATTGCGGTGATCCATCGCCTGGACGATGTGGAAGACAAGTGGGTTCTGGCCCCGGCTGGCAGCGTATACACGGCGGAGCAGATCGCTGCGGCGACTGCGTTTCAGGAACGATACTTCCGCACATGGATCGAAATATAAAAAAGGAACTGCTCTGTCCCAGCGCGACAGAGCAGTTCCTTTTTGCAATTTGATTTACATAACATCAAGAATGTTGAATTATTGTTAACCTATATGGTTTACATAATCGACAAACCGCAGGAAAGCGGCCTGGCCTGCCGCATCCCGCTTGTAAACGCCGGCGTCGCAGAGGACCTGGAGGAACACGGCGCCCACCTCCTGACGGAGGATCTCGGCGGTGTTTTCCTCGGTGAAGGAATAGCGGGTCTTCAGCTCCCCGGCCCAGTCGGCATGGGCGGCGGTGAGAGGATCGGCCTTCAAATCGGCACCGGAGAGGATGGCGCTGCGCAGAGCCTCCAGCTCCGCCTTCAGGCGGCTGGGGAGAACGGCAAGGCCCATGACCTCGATAAGCCCGATGTTTTCCTTCTTGATGTGGTGCAGGTTCTGGTGGGGATGGTAGAGACCGAGAGGGTACTCCTCGGTGGTCAGGTTGTTGCGCAGCACCAGGTCGATCTGATAGTCCTCTCCCCGACGGCGGACGATGGGGGTGATGGTGTTGTGGGGGACGCCATCGGTCTCGGCAAGGATCACGGCGGCCTCGTCGGTGTAGCCCCGCCAGGCCAGCAGGATCCTGTCCGCCAGCTCCGCCAGGCGGAAGCGATCCGGCCCGGTGAGGCGGATCACCGACATGGGCCACTTCACGATACCTGCCTGCACGTCGTCAAAGCCGGCAAAGGAGAGCGGCGTTTCCACCGGGGCCTTGGCCATGGCGAACTCATAGTGGCCGCCCTGGAAGTGATCGTGGCTCAGGATAGAGCCGCCCACGATGGGCAGGTCCGCGTTGGAGCCCACAAAGTAGTGGGGGAACTGACTGACAAAGTCAAAGAGCTTGAGGAAGGCGGCCTTGTCGATCTTCATGGGGGTGTGCTCGGCGTTGAAGACGATGCAGTGCTCGTTGTAGTACACATAGGGGGAATACTGGAAGTACCAGGGGGCGTCGTTGATGGTGAGGGGAATGATGCGGTGATTCTGGCGGGCGGGGTGGTTCATGCGCCCGGCGTAGCCCTCGTTCTCGGCGCAGAGCTGGCACTTGGGATAGCCGGACTGGGGGGCGAGCTTGGCAGCCGCGATGGCCCGGGGATCCTTTTCAGGCTTGGAGAGGTTCACGGTGATGTCCAGATCCCCGTACTCACAGGGATAGACCCATTTCAGATCCTTCTGGATCCGATCCCGCCGGATATAGTTGGAGTCGCAGCTGAACTGGTAGTACCAGTCTGTGGCGGCCTCGGGATAGTCCACCCGCAGGCCCTCGAAGATCGCCCGGACCTCGTGGGGCGGGGGCAGGATGGCGCCCATGAGCTTGGTGTCAAACAGGTCCCGGGCGGTGATGTTGTCCTCAATGAGGCCGCGGCGCACCGCGTCGTCGGTAAGAGCGGTGAGGATCTCGGGCAGCTCCGCTTCCACCGGGTCTCCCTCGGCCTCGTCCAGACCCATGACCTCCAGGAGGCGGTTATAGGCCCAGATCTCGTCTCCCTCCTGGATCAGGGCGCGGTCCAGGGCGTAGTTCACCAACGCGTCAAGATAGCCTTTCATGCTTCGGCCTCCTCCAGCAGAATGCCGCCCTCGGGACGGATGGACAAAACCTGGCAGCTGCCTTCGCCCAGCACGGCCTCCATGCCGCTGCGGAAGGCGTCCAGCAGATCCAGGGGAACAAAGGCCTGGATGGTGCCGGCAAAGCCGCCGCCGTGGACCCTGCAGGCGCCTCTGCCCTGCAGGAGACGGGCGGCCAGGGCCAGACTCAGGGCCAGCTCCTGGTGCCGGGTGCTGCCGGTGGGGACCACGTTTTGCAGGTAGAGCCAGGAGGAGCGGCCGGACTCGTTCACCAGGTCCAGGAAGCGGGGAAAGTCTTTTGCCTTCAGGGCTTCCACCTGGAGCGCAACCCGGCGGTTGTCCTCAAAAAAGTGCATGGCGCGCAGGGCGGCCCGATCGCCTGCCGCGGCGCGGACCTCCCGGAGACGGGCGTAGAAGGCGTCCTCGTCCACCTCGCGCAGATGCTCCTTGCCGAAGACGGCGCAGACGGCCTTCATTTCCCGGGGAATGGCGGCGTACTCATCCGTGAGATCCGCGTGGTCTGCGCCGGAATTGACGATACAGAGGGCGTGGCCGCAGGAAGCAAAGTCAAAGTCCAGCGGCTCCACCACGGGACGGGAAGCATCCGCAAAGTCGATGGTGACGATGCCGCCCACGGAGGAGGCCATCTGGTCCATCAGGCCGCAGGGCTTGCCGAAGAAGACGTTTTCGGCATACTGGCCGATCTGGGCGATCTCGATGGCGGAGAGACCGCAAGTGTCCAGGCTGTTGATGATCGTACCCAGCAGGACCTCAAAGGCGGCGGAGGAGGAGAGCCCGCTGCCGGGCAGGACCCGGGAAGTCACATAGGCGTCAAAGCCGTGGACCCTATGGCCCAACTGGGTGATCCGGGCGGCTACGCCGCGAATGAGGCTCAGGGTGCTGCCAAATTCTTGGGGGCGGATCTCCAGCTCGTCCAGAGACACGGTGCAGAGGGGGTAGCCCTCCGACTGGATGCGGATCAGACGCTCCCCGTTGGGGGCAACGGCAGCCAGGGTGTCCACGCTGACGGCGCCGGCCAGCACCCGACCCAGCTGATGATCCGTGTGGTTGCCGCCCAGCTCCGTGCGGCCGGGGGCGGAGAAGAGAAAGCGCGCGGGGCGGCCAAAGCAGGCCGCAAAGCTTTGCTTGATCGATTCGTACATAATTCAGTCCTCCGAGACACATAAAAATCCATATTGAAAATAACACAAACTATTCGGACGGTCAACGGGAAAACGAGACTTTGCATCCGGCGCTCCCGGGCAGGGCAGCGATTGACGAAAGGAAAAACCTTTGCTATAATCTACAGGATATTACGGGGTCTTGCGGGATCACACAGCCGTGGGCTTGCACAACTCGCAGAGAAACAGAGACCCGGAGGAATGGAATGGCGGAAAACATGACGGAATTCACGGTAAAGCTGGCGGATATCCCGGTGAGGATCCGGTCGATCTGGCCGGAGCTGCGGCAGTTTCTGGAGGATTACCTGACGGAAGAGGAAGCGGCGTTCACCCTTGAGACCCGGCAGGAGGATATCGAGCAGGAGCGGATCATGAGCGCCAGGACCCGGGCCGCTGAGGGCCTGCCGGCGCTGCGCAGCAGCGACGCCTACCTGGAGACCCTTGCCATCTACCGCAAGCTGGCCGAGGAACTGGTGGAGCGGGACGTGCTGCTGTTTCACGGTTCCGTGGTGGCGGTGGACGGCCAGGCCTATCTCTTTGCGGCCCGGAGCGGCACCGGCAAGAGCACCCACACCAGACTCTGGCGGGAGGTTTTCGGAGAGCGCGCCGTGATGATCAACGACGACAAGCCGCTGCTGCGTGTGAGCGGGGAGGGCGTGCGCGCGTACGGTACCCCCTGGAACGGCAAGCACCATCTGGGAGGCAACATCTCGGCGCCGCTGAAGGCGCTGTGCATTCTGGAACGGGACAAGGAAAACCATGTGGAGCGCGTGTCTCCCGAGGAAGCCTTCCCTCGGATGCTGCAGCAGTGCTATCTGTCGGAGGATGGAGAGAAAGCGGCAAAGACCCTGGCGCTGCTGGAACGCATGTGCCAATGTGTAAGGCTTTACAGACTGGGCTGCAATATGGAACGGGAAGCGGCGCTGGTCTCATATCAGGGAATGCAGGAGGAAGCATAAGATGAAACTGAAACAAGGCTTTATCACCCACAACGTGGGAAAGACCCAGATGATGGTGGCCACGGGCCCCGCCAGCTCGGTCTTTCGCGGATTGGTCCGCTCCAACGAGACGGCGGCCTTTATTGTTGACTGCCTGAAGAAGGAGACCACGGAGCAGGAGATCGTGGAGGCCATGCTGCAGGAATATGACGCCCCGGCGGAGGTGATCGCCCGGGACGTGCACAGTGTGGTGGAAAAGCTTCAGGAGATCGGAGCTCTGGAATGAGCTCCTTCGAGGAAGAACTGGAGCAGAACGGAACGCTGGTCTTTCCCAACAAGGGAACCAGCATGATGCCCCTGCTGCGGCAGAACCGGGACCTGATGGTGATCGAAAAGCGGGGCCCGGAGCGCCTGCGGAAATACGACGCCGTGCTCTACAAGCGGGGCGAGAAGTATGTGATGCACCGGATCCTGAAGGTCCGGGATCGGGATTACTGGATCGTGGGCGACCATTGCCGCGTGGGAGAATCCGTGAGAGATGAGCAGATCCTGGGCGTGCTCAAGCAGGTGGTGCGGGACGGAAGGACCATCCGGACCACGGATCCGGGCTATCGGCTCTATGTGCATCTGTGGTGCGACTTCTTTCCGCTGCGCTGTGCCCTTCTTTACGGAAAAGAAGCTGCCCGCGCTGTGGGGCGCAGGATCAAGAGGTGCCTGAAACGATGAGAGAGCGAAATTCCACTCTGCGCTGGTTGAGCGCCATCTCAGGACCGGACAGGATCTGGGTGGCGGCGCTGGCTTTGGTGCAGGCCGCTCTTGGCGGCACAAGCGTGCTCTATGCCTTTCTGCTGCGAAGCCTCATCGACGAGGCGGTGGCCGGGAACCGGGACGGCCTGATCCGCAGCGCGCTGCTGCTGATCGCTTTGATGCTGGGACAGCTGCTGCTGCGGGCTGCGAATCGCTTCCTGAAGGAATACAGCGCGGCAGATCTGGAAAACCGCCTGAAGGAACGCCTCTTCTCCCAGCTGCTGCGGAAGGATTATGCGGCGGTCACGGCGCTGCACTCCGGCGAGTGGATGAACCGGCTGACCAATGACACCGCGGTGGTGGCCAAATCCGCCACCGTCATTGTGCCCCATCTGGCCGGCCTGCTGGTGCGGCTTGTGGGCGCCGTGTGGGCGCTGGTGTATCTGGAGCCCCGCTTTGCGATGGTGCTGATCCCGGGCGGCGTGGTGGTGATGCTGCTGACCTACGCCTTCCGGCGGATTCTGAAGGTCTTGCACAAGCGCATCCAGGAGGCGGACGGCCGCCTGCGGACTTTCCTGCAGGAGCGGCTGAGCAGCCAGCTGGTGCTGCGCAGCTTCGGCGTGGAAAAGCAGAGCGAGAAGCTGGCCCGGGAGCGGATGAAGGAGCATCTGGACGCCAGGCTTCGGCGAAATCACATCTCCAACGTCTGCAATCTGGGCTATGGCCTGATGATCCAGGGCGCCACGGTGGGCAGCGCGATCTACTGCGCCGTGCACCTGATGGGCGGGACCCTCAGCTACGGTACGCTGATGGCGGTGCTGCAGCTGGTGGGCCAGATCCAGACTCCCTTTACCAACATCTCCGGCATCGTGCCGGAATTCTACGGCATGATGGCCAGTGCCGAGCGCCTGCGGGAGGCGGAGAGCTTCCCGGAGGACGGGGGAGAGCCCAGAGAAGAGCGGCAGATCCAGCGCTTCTACGAGGAGGAGCTGATCTCCCTCGGCCTGGAGAATGCCAGCTTTACCTATCAGCCTCCGGTGCGGGAGGCGGAAGAGCAGCCCATGCCCGTGGTGCTGGACGGCCTCTCCCTGCAGATCCGCAAGGGGGAATTTGCGGCTTTCACCGGCCATTCCGGCAGCGGCAAGAGCACGGTGCTGAAGCTGTTGATGAGCATCTATCCCCTGGACAGCGGGGAACGCTACCTGGAGACGGCTCAGGGCAGACAGCAGCTGGACGCCGGCTGGCGGGGACTCTTTGCCTATGTGCCCCAGGGAAACGCCCTGATCAGCGGCAGCATCCGGGAGATCATCGCCTTCGGGGACCGGGAGAAAATGCGCCGGGAGGATGAACTGTGGACTGCGCTGCGCATCGCCTGCGCGGAGGATTTCGTTGCCTCCCTGGACAAGGGACTGGACAGCGAGCTGGGCGAGAGCGGTGCGGGCCTTTCCGAAGGGCAGATGCAGCGCATTGCCATTGCCCGGGCGGTGTTTTCAGGCCGACCGATTTTGCTTTTGGATGAGGCCACCAGCTCCCTGGATGGGGAGACGGAAAAGCAGGTGCTGGAAAACCTTCGGAGCATGACGGACCGGACCGTGCTGATCGTGACCCACAGGCCCGCGGCCCTGGCCATCTGCGACAAGCAGATCCGGCTGGCGGGAGAATAAACGGACATAAAACCGGGTCCCACCGTGAAGTGGTGGGACCCGGTTTTTGCGCGTGGGGATACGTTTTCAGAGATTATAGTATTTTTCAAATTCGGCGGGGTGGGGGATCTGGGAGAGCTCCAGGCACTCCTCCCGTTTGCGCTTGATAAAGCCCTGCAGCAGCTCCTCCGGAAAGACACTGCCTGCGGTGAGATAGTCGTGATCCCGCTCCAGCGCGTCCAGCGCCTGGTCCAGAGAGGTGGGCAGGTGATGGAGCTTGGCTTTCTCCGCCTCGGAGAGCTGGAAAAGGTTCATGTCATAGGGACCCCAGCCCCGCTCATGGGGATCGATCTGCCTTTGGATGCCGTCGAGACCTGCCATGAGGATGGCGGCATAGCAGAGGTAGGGGTTGCAGGTGGCGTCGGGGTTGCGCAGCTCGAAGCGGCGGAGCCTGGGGCTCTTGGCATAGGCCGGGATGCGGATGACGGCGCTGCGGTTGGAGGTGGCGTAGCCCACGGTGACCGGCGCCTCAAAGCCCGGGACCAGACGCTTGAAGGAGTTGGTGGAGGGATTGGTGATGGCGCAGAGAGAGGCGATATGCTCCAGCAGGCCGCCCATGAACCAGTGGGCCTCGCGGCTCAGGTGGGAATAGCCGGCGTCGTCGGAGAAGACGGGCTCCCCGTCCTTCAGCAGCAGCATGTGCACATGCATGCCGCTGCCGGCCTCGCCGTAGACGGGCTTTGGCATCAGGGTGGCGCTGTAGCCGTATTTGCGGGCCACGTTGTGGATGATGTACTTGACGAACATGGTGCCGTCCGCCATCTTGGACATCTGCATGAGCAGCGGCTCGATCTCAAACTGACCCGCGCCGCCCACCTCCGGATGGTGGTACTTCACGGGGATGCCTGCCTTTTCCATCTCCAGGCACATCTCGCTGCGGCACTCGTAGCTCCGGTCAAGGGGCTTGGCGATGTGGTAGTTCTTCTGGAAGGGGACCACATTGCCGCTGCCCTCCACGTCGCTGTTCCAGTGGGCCTGGGCGGTGTCCAGGTGCATCTCGATCCGGTTGGGCGCTACCTTCCAGCCTACCTGATCGAAGAGATAGAATTCAAACTCCGGCAGGATCAGCATGGTATCGGCGATGCCGGTATCCTTCATGTGCTGCTCGGCGGCGAGAACGATGTTGCGGGGGTACTGCTTCAGCGGGCGGTTTTTGGGATAGTCAATGATCATGGCGTTGCCGATCATGGAGAGGGTCTTCACGCCGCAGAAGGGATCGATCTGTGCGCTGTCCGGATCCGGGATGTAGACCATATCGCTCTTCTCCACCACGGCATAGCCGTAGTTGGAGGCGTCGAAGCCGATGCCGTTTTCCATGGTCTCCTCATTGAAATGGACGGCGGGAATGGTGACGTGGCGGAACTGTCCGTCGATATCCACCACTTTGAAATCCACCATCTGAATGTCCTGCTCGCGGATCATCTGCATGATGTCATGCGCGGTCTTTGCCATAGCTGCCTCACTTTCCTGCCAATGGCAGGTTCTTACATTCTCCGGCTTTTGCGCCGGGCGGGGAGGACGCGGCCTCCGAGGCATACTATAGCAGACTATCGTGATTTTGTACATCATGTTTTTTGAAAAGCGGCCATATTTTTGGAAAATATACATAAAAACAGCAGAGCGGGCATGCTGCTCGCTCTGCTGTGCGTTTCCTTATGGGCGCCTGCCGGGGCCGCCTCCCTGGCCGCCGGGACCACCGCCGGGGCCGCCGCCGTGACCGCCAGGGAAACCACCCATACCGTGGCCGCCCATGCCCATGCCGCCGCCGTAGATCAGGGCATCCAGCGTAAGGGTCTGGGTGAAGCTGCCGGCGGTGACGGTATAGCTCTCGCCCGCCTCCAGACCGGGACAGCTGATCACCACGCTCTGGTAGCTTTTCTCCGGACGGAAGCTCGCAAGGACCGTTCCTCTTTCGTCCGCGATGCTGACAGCATTACCGGCGGCCTGATTGCCCACCGGGAGCAGGATGCTGCCCTGGGTGGAGGAGGGGCCGAAGTTCTCCGCCATGTCGGCGGAGCCCACGGCGATGAGGATGCCGCCGGTGATGACGCCCTCGGTTCCGTAGTCCAGGGCGCCGTTGCCGCCCCGGGTGGGACCGCTGACATAGATCTCACCCCCGTTGACGGAGAGAAGCCCGTTGCTGTCCAGTCCGTCCCCCTCGGCGTTCACGGTGAGGCTGCCGCCGCTGACGGTCAGGCTGGCGCTGCTGTCGCCCCGGACGTCGCTGCCGCCGGCGGCGTTGAGCCCGTCGTCAGAGGCGAGGATCGAGAGCGTACCGCCGCGGATCTCAATGACCCGGGCCTCCAGCCCCTCGTAGCTTTGCGCCACGTTAAGGTTGCCGCCGCTGACGGTCAGGCTTTCATCGGCATGGACGCCGTCGTCTCCGCTGGAGAGGAGGAGCGTCCCGCCCTCCACCGTGACAGATCCGGAGCAGTGGACGGCGTCATCGCGGGAGTGGACGCTGACGCTGCCGCCGGAGATGAGGATGGACCCCGCCGTATCGTCCTTGCCGGAGACCAGACCCTTGGTGCCGGCCTCCACCGAGAGGCTGCCGCCCTCTACGGTCAGGCTGTCCTTGCCCTCCAGGCCCTTTTTGGCGGCAGCGACGTTCACCGTGCCGTCCTTGAGCTTCAGATCGTCCTTACTGACGATGCCGTGACCCGTCTCACAGGAGAGGCTGAGGATGCCCTCGCCGTTCAGGGTGAGATCGCAGCAGGCGAAGACGGCGGCGTCCACGTTTTTGTCGTCCACCTGGACGAAGTCTCCCGCGGAAGCAAGCAGGTTCACGCTGCCGGAGACGGTGGAGAGGATGAGCTTGTCCGCGGAGCGGGCATAGAGCGCGGCATGGCCCTGCCGGGTGACGGAGACGCCGTTGAGCAGGAGCTTCACTTTGGCGTCCTCCGGGGCGTCAATGAGGATCTGCCCGTCGCTCAGCGTGCCGGAGAGCAGATAGGTCCCGGCTTCGCGGATGGTGACGGAGCCGCTCTTATCGGAGAGCGTGAGGGGGATGGCGTCCTCCGCTGCACCGCTGCCGCTTTGGACGGCGGCGCTGAGATCCGGGGGCGCCGGGACCGAGGAGGCAGGGAGAGAGACTCCCGCCCCGGAGGGCGCGGGAGTCTCCGCAGAGGGCTTGCCGCCGCAGGCAGAGAGAAGGCCCGCAAGCAGAGTAACAGACAGGATGACAGCAAGAGCGCGTGTTCTTTTCATAGCTTACCTCGTTGAAAACAGAAAAACGGAGGGAGGGACAGGGAAGCCCGATCCCTCCGTATGAACACCGGAGGCTTCCCGGGAGAGGAAGCGAATATCGCCGCTCAGAGCTCCGCCGGGTCCTCGGTCTGCAGGGAGAGGGAGATCTCCAGGTTGCCGTTGCGGCAGCGAAGCTCGTCGATCAGATCCTTTTCCGTGCCGGGCTCCTTCAGCTCGATCTCGTAGCTCAGGCGGTTCAGACTGCCCAGATTTGCGGTCTTGACCCGCAGGAGCCGGGCGCGGGTGGTATAGCGGGCGAAGAGATCGTCAAAGATCTCCGCGTATTCCAGGCTCTCCGGCACGGTGATGTGCAGGAGACGGAGCCGCTCGCCGCCCCTGGCGCCGCCGAAGCCGATGACGGAATAGAAAGCGTCCGCCGCGCAGAGGATCAGGGTGAAGAGAACGGCCAGCGCGGGGCTTCCCATGCCGCAGGCAAGGCCCGCGGCCATGGAGGTGAACACCGCCGCGATCTCCTTGCCGCTGCCGGGGGCGGAGCGGAAGCGGACCAGGGAAAAGGCCCCCGCCACGGCGATGCCGGCGCCGATGCTGCCGTTGACCATCAGGATCACCACGGCCACCACCGGGGGAAGGGTGGCCAGGGTCACGGCGAAGCTGGAGGTGCAGCGGTTGAAGCGGCGATAGACCAGGGCGTGGATGGCGCCAAGGACCAGGGCCACTGCCACAATGAGCAGGAAAGCGGAGACCGTCACGGTCTCACCGCTATTATAAAGGGTGGAAAAAACAGAATCAAGCACAGAAAACACCGTTCCTTTCTGATGAAATCGTTTTATAGGCTTCGCCGTATTTGGAGAAGGAGGCCTGCCTTACCTGGGCTTTGTCCAGGGCTTCCACCAGCCAGAGGGGGATGGCCTGGGCAGTCTTGACCTCGAAGAGCGACTGACCGGGGAGCAGCAGCGTCTGCCCGCCGATGGGTGCGCTGAGACGCAGATCCTCGCTGCGCCAGCGGATGTTCTTGTCGAAGGTGGCGCGAAAGTCCGGATCGTCGGAGGCATACCAGGGGCTGCGGTCATAGCAGAGGTACACCGCGGGCTGCAGGTCCCGGTAGAAGACACGGCAGTAGTCCAGCTCCCGGCCGATCTGACTGGGCTGGGGCAGGGGCGCCCTGCCCGCCATGAAGGCGGCGGCGTCCCGCTGGGGGAGAAGGATGCGGCGCTTGTAGACCACGCCGGCGTATTTCTTCTTCAGCTCCAGGAACACGGGATCCTCCTCCCGGGCCCGGCCGTAGCTGCGCATGCGCAGCTTTTCTTTATAGACGGGCTTTTCCAGCGAGGCCCGGATCAGCCGGTAATCCGGCGTGTCGTAATAGATGTTGCAGACGGTGCTCTCCCCGTGGGGGTCCATCACCATGCGGCCCCGGAATGCCTGCTCCAGGAATGCGCGCTGGCGGCTGTCCACCAGGAACTTGATCTCCCGCCGCTGAAAAATATCGTTTGCCATGAGGGGGCCTCCTTTCTTCGTTGTGGCCTCATCATAGAACACGAAACTTAGAAGAAGCTTAAGGAAAGAAAAATCTTTTTCAACCGTAGACGGAACTGGAAAGAAACGGTATAATGCAATAGGAAAGAAAACAAAAAACGGAGGGACACAGTATGCTGCAATCGCAAGTGCGCGCGGGCTCCTGGACCCTGGAGCAGGACGGGATGGTCCTGGCCTTCCACAGCGTGGAAAAACCCTTTGCCACCGCCGTGAAGCGGGAGAAGACTTACACCGAAAAGCGCGGGACCTACCGGGAAGAGGTGAAGGAGACCGCCCGGATCCCCCTGAGCAAGGTGAAGCGGGAAGGGGAGCTCATCGTCTTCTCCGCCGAGGGACACCGGCTCTCTCTGCGCACCGAGGCCAGACCCCGGGGCGTGGAGATCTTTCTGCAGGGGGAAGAGGACTGGGCCTATGAGTTCTCCCTGCCGGCCATGGAGGGCGAGGCCGTCTTCGGCGGCGGCGAGCAGTACCGCAAGACCGATCTCCGGGGCGAGCGGGTGAAAAACTTTGTCTCCGAGCACATCAAGGCCTCCACCATCCTGGAAAAGGCTCTGGTCCCCCGGCCCCTGTACCGGGAGAAAAAGCACAGCAGCATCGGCAGCTATGCCCCCATGCCGATTTTCGTAACCGACAAGGGGCGGCTCATCCGCTTTGACACCGATTCCGATGGCTGGGCGGACTTCGGCAAAGAGGAGTACCGCTTCCAGTACGACGCCTGCCCCCGTTCCCTGAGCCTGCAGCGGGGCGGCAGCTTCCAGGAGCTTGCGGCCCTCATTTCCGTCCGGACCCCCAACCGCCAGTACATCCCCGACTGGTGCATGGACGGCATGATCCTGGGCGCCCAGGGCGGCCGGGAGGAGGTGCTGCAAAAGACCTTCCGCCTGCTGGACGAGGGAGCGGCGATCTGCGGCGTGTGGAGCCAGGACTGGTCCGGCTGCAACAAGACCGTGATGGGCTACCAGGTCTGGTGGAACTGGGAGGCGGACGAAAAGCTCTACCCCGATCTGCCGGGCATGATCCGGGAGCTGAACGCCAGAGGCGTGAGGTTCCTGGCCTATATCAATCCCTACCTGGTGAAGGACAGCCGCCTCTATACCCGGTGCAAAGAGAAGGGCTATCTCATCACCCGGCGGGACGGCAGCATCTACCATATCAAATCCACCACCTTCGACGCGGGCATGCTGGACCTGACGAATCCCGAGGCGGTGCGCTATATCAAGGACGTGCTGATCAAAAAGAACATGCTGGACCTGGGCGTCTCCGGCTGGATGGCGGATTTCGGCGAGTATCTGCCCATCGACTGCGTGCTCCACGACGGGGACCCCGCCAAGCTCCACAACCTCTGGCCGGTGCTCTGGGCCAAAATCAACCGGGAGGCCATCGAGGAGGCAGGGAAAGAGGACGAGGCCTTCTTCTTCACCCGCTCCGGCTACCTGGGGATCCAGCAGTACGCCCCGGTAATGTGGAACGGCGACCAGCACACCGACACTACGAGAGACTACGGCCTGCCCT
>ONCI01000012.1:60361-60863 GCA_900316255.1 uncultured Eubacteriales bacterium
CGCCTTCTCCCTCATGATGCGCAGCCATGAGGCCATCCGCCCCTGGGCCAACGCCCAGCCCTATACGGAGGAGGTCATTCCCCAGACGGTGCGGCTCACGAAGATCCACAAGGCTCTGAAGCCCTATCTCACACGCTGCGTGGAGCTGGCCAAGGAGGGGCTGCCCGCCATCCGCCCGGATTTCTGGGAGGAAATGGACGCGAGCAGGAGCCGGGATATGTATTCCTACTTCCTGGGGGACGAGCTTTTCGTGTGCCCGGTGATCCGGGAGCATGTGAAAAGCCGCACCGTGTGGCTCCCCAAGGGGAAATGGGTGCACATCTGGAGCGGCAGGAGCTACAAGGGCGGCAAGAAGATCCGGGTAGAAGCTCCTCTCGGCAGGATCCCGGTGTTCTACCGGAAGGACGGCAAAAACGCCGCGCTCTTCCGGGAGATCGCGGCGCTGTGAGGATAGTTTCTGGTTTTTAGTTTTTAGTTTTTAGGAGAGTAAGGGAAGGGCGTG
>ONCI01000032.1 GCA_900316255.1 uncultured Eubacteriales bacterium
GGAAGCATTTCTTTCTTCACTTTTATTGCATCTGTCTACTTTCGTGAATTGTCCTTTCTGCCTTATGATTTTTTGTGTCCACTTTTCTTGACTGCTGCAACTCTCTTGCTTACGTGTATATCCTATCGCAGAAACTGTCCGATAAACAGGACTTTCAAAAACGCTTTCCTCCATTGCCCTTTTCCTCTCCAAGCTACGCGGGGCACAAAAGATCCGGAGCGGATCCTTTCCCGGATCCGCTCCGGATCATATACTGCCGCGTCTGTCTCTTACTTCTTCACAAAGGGCGCGCCGGAGAACCAGGCCTTGCCGCAGACCTCGCCCACGGCGTAGTAATCGTGCCGCATCTGGTCAAAGAGGAAGGTGTTGAGTTTGCCGCAGTCGATCTTGCCCTTCTCGTCCAGCACCTTTTCGTCCGCCAGCACGTTCACGATCTCGCCCAGGACCCGCAGACCGTAGGGCTGCTGCTGCATCTCCAGCACCTTGCACTCCAGAGTCAGGGGATACTCGGTGATGATGGGGGCGTCCACCCGGCTGCTCTTCACCGCGTGCAGGCCGGTGCGTTCAAACTTGTCGGCAAACTTGTTGGCGCTGGCGATGCCCATGAAGTCCGACTCCGCCAGGGTGTCCCGCCCGGGCACGGACAGGGTAAAGGCGCCCCTGGCCCGCAGGTTTGCCACAGTCTTGTGGTCCTCCTCCAGGTTGAGGGCCACCATGTTCTCCGCACAGATGCCGCCCCAGGCCATGGCCATGGCGTCCACCGTGTCGTCCTCGTTGTAGGTGCCGATCATATACACCGGCATGGGAAACAGAAAAGGCTGCACACCGAAATCTTTCATCAGAGAAACCTCCGTCTTGTCATTTTGCGTAAAGTATGATACCATGGCAGGGAAAAGGAAGCAAGTACCAACATCGAAGTTAGGTACTTGCCTGAAAGTAAGCTATGAGCGAAAAGAAGATTGCCGAGGCCCGCTTCAGTGACACAGGCTACAGCTACACCCTCTCCCTCATCGCTGGGAAGTACAAGCCCGTGATCCTCTACTGCCTGATGGAGTATGAGCCGGTCCGTTTCAACGAGATGCAGCGGTATCTTGGCAAGGTGGCGGACAAGACCCTGAGTCAGAACCTGAAGGAGCTGGAACGGGACGGGCTGATCCGCCGGAAGATGTATCCCGAGGTCCCGCCCAAGGTGGAGTACACCCTGACGCCCCGGGGCCAGTCTCTCGTCGCGGTGCTGGACAAGCTCTGCGACTGGGGCCTGGAAAACCGGGACTGGAAAAAAGCATGAAAAACTGGGAAGAGCTGAAACTTTTTTGCTCCTTCAAACGTTATATAGTACGAAGAAAGGAGGCCGGATGCCGTGAATCATGATTTCGTTTATCTTTTTTCCGATCTCGGAAGCGATGCGTCCCGGGCGGGGGAGCTCCCCCTGATCCTGTCGGAGGCGCCGGAGGAACTTCGGAAGCAGCGAGACGCCGCAGAAGCGGAGATCGCGCAAAGGCTGGAAAGCGCCCGACTGCCTGTTGGACTGAGAATTCTGCGCAGCCTGTGCTGGCTCTTGGCCGCCACCATGCTGATGGGTGTTCTGAGAGCCGGGGTCACGCTGTCTCGGGCTTACGCCAATGCACCCGGCGTGTTCTGGATCGGCGGCGCGGGGCTGTTGATCGCCCTGATCCTGGAGCTGATCCGTGCGCAGAAATCGCGGCATGTGCTGCACGACCCGCACTTTCAGGAATACTCCCGGCTGCTGGAGCAGGCGGACGAGGAGATTCAACAGACCCTGTTCCGAACCCTGCCGGAGGAGATCCGTTCTGCGCTTGACCTGTCGGAGGGAGACAACAGCCTGGAGATCCTGGAGCTTCCCGGGAAACCGGGGCAGCCTTCTTCTGCCTTCTCCTCACCTACCCGAAACCTGGCAGTGGAGTGCTTTCGGCGGGAAGGGGAGCTCTGCGTCTATGACGGGACCAGGATTCTGGCACTTCCCCTGGCGGGGGCGAGGCTGCGCACCCTGGAATGGGGCATCCCCGTGGACGGCTCCACCTGGCTGCGCAAGGACCGCCCGGATAGCCGAAAGCTCCGGAAATACGGAGTGATCTGCGACAATGCGGGGCAGATCGGCCTGCGCTTTTGCTGCGCGCTGGAGGTCTGGAAGGACGGTCAGGGTTATCGGCTTCTCGTTCCCGCATATGAGCTCTTGAAGCTTGCCCTTCTGACAGAGCTGGACCCGCCGAAGCTGCCCGGAGAGGGCGAGGAGAAGAGCGTCCTTTCAGAGACGGCGGAGAAGGAGCCGGTCCGCCCGGTGTTCTATTGGCGGTTTCCCAAGGAACAGGCGGGCTTCTGGGCAACTCGCAGCTCCGATGTGAGCTTCCGGGCAGCTCATCCAAAGCTCTATGTCCTGCTGGTGTGCCTTGGCATTTTTGTCCTGTTGCTGCCGCTGATCCCGATGATCTTCCTGATCCCCGCGGGGACGCCTGCCAACGGCTGGGTGATCCTGCTTCTGATCGGCTGCTTTACGGTGGGAACGGGCCTATTTAACATCGTGGCCGCCTGGATGCACCAGTATCTGGGCCATTGGTTCACCCTGGGCTGCCTGGTTCTGGGCGGACTCATGATGACGCTAGGCTGGATCCTGATGCTGTGAGCGGCTTGCGGATTGCGGCGGGCGGCCATCTGTGCTACACTGGGGACAGGAATATCGGAAGCCTGTTCCGGAGAAAAAAGAGAGCGGGTTTTGATCCGCTCTCTTTTTTCTGAAAAGGAGTTACCCATGCAAAAGGAAGTATTTACCCTGGAGGAGCGGCGGGTGACGCTCTATCGCCGCGCCGATCCGCAGATCCTCTTTCTCCAGCCGGTGGATGAGCATGACGAAGGGCTTTTGGACCGGCAGCTGACGCTCATGGAGAGCGCTCCGCTGCCCTTTGCCCTGGCGGCCTTCTCCATCCTTGACTGGAACAAAGAACTGAGCCCCTGGGAGGCGCCGCCGGTCTTCGGCAAGACGCCCTTCGGCGGCGGGGCGGGGGAGACGCTGGCCTTTCTGACGGAACGGCTGATGCCCGAGCTGCGGGAGGTCTGCGCCCCGGAGAAGGAAAGCGCCCTCTGCCTGGGCGGTTATTCCCTGGCGGGTCTCTTCGCCCTCTGGGCGGGGACGCAGACTGCGCTCTTTACGGGCCTTGCCGCGGCCTCCCCCTCGGTGTGGTTTCCCGGCTGGCTCGACTATGTCAGGGCAAATCCCATCCTGGCGCCCACAGTTTATCTCAGCCTGGGGGATCGGGAGGAACGGGCCAAAAACCCTGTGATGGCCTCGGTGGGAGCCTGCATCCGGGAGCAGTATGCGCTGCTGCAAAAGGATCACTGCGCCACTCTGGAGTGGAACCCCGGCAACCACTTTCAGCAGAGCGAGGAGCGCACGGCGAAAGCCTTTCTCTGGTTTGCCCGGCAGCTCGCCGCGGCGGGGGAAAAGCCATGCCCCTGACTTGATTTTATCTGTGGGATGGAGTAAAGTATGATATAGGATCCATCGCAAAAAAACGGATGAAGAGGATGAGTCTGTGGAAGAGAAGAAACGGGAAAACTGCCCCGCCGGGGAAGCGGAGAAGTCTCCCAAGCACCCCCATCTGATCGCAGCGGTCAAGTTTATCCCCCTGCTGGTCTTTGCGACGCTGGTGATCTTTTTCAAGCTGGACCTGCTCATTGCAGGCCCCCTGGCCACCTTTGCGGCCCTGGCTGTCTACATGATCCTGTATCGGGAAAAGGACTTTGAAAAGGCCTTTGAGCACGGCTTGGCCGCCACCCGGAAGATCGCCCTGATCTTCTTTATCCTCATGTTTGCCTACGGCGTGGCGGAGTGCTTCATGGCCACCGGCGTGGGCGCCTCCCTGATCCTGATCGCCCTGCGGCTGGGCATCACGGCCCGCACGGTGGCGGTCATCTCCCTGCTTGTCACCTGTGTGCTCTCCATCGCTACCGGCTCCAGTTGGGGCACCTTCGCCGCCTGCGCGCCCATCTTCCTCTGGCTCAACCATCTGGTGGGGGGCGACGTGCTGCTGACCCTCTGCGCCATCGCCGGCGGCTCCTGCTTCGGCGACAATATCGGCATGATCTCGGACGTAACGGTGCTTTCCTGCGGCATGCAGGACGTGAAGATCATCGACCGCATCAAGCATCAGATGGCCTGGTGCTTCGGCTGCCTTGCCGTCGCCCTGGTGGTCTTCTATTTCGCGGCGGCGGACCTGCCCAATGTGCAGGGGGACGTGGGCGCCGCGCTGGACAGCATCCCCGCGGAGGCCTACGAGGCCCTGACGGAGCGGCGGCCCTCGGCGGTGCTGCTGCTGGACCAGGTGAAGACCGGCGTACCCTATTACATGGTCGTCCCCATGCTGCTGGTCATCGTGCTGAGCTTTCTGGGCCTGCACACCCTGATCTGCCTGGGCGTCGGGATGTTCTCCTCTCTGGTCCTGGGCTACATCGCCGGCACCGCCAACCTCCACATCTGGCTCAACGACCTGCTCTACGGCGGCTTCTCCGGCGCGGGAGAATGGGTCATCGTCATGATGATGTGGGTGTCGGCCTTTGGCGGCATCATGAACGCCATGAACGCTTTTGAGCCCCTGTCCCGTCTGGTGGTGCACATCTCCCGGACGGTCCACGGTCTCATGGGCTGGTGCGGCGTCCTCTGTCTGATGGGCAACATGGCCCTGGCGGACGAGGCCGCCCAGGTGGCCACCCTGAGCCCCATCGTCCGGGACATCGTGGAGAAAAACGTGGAGACGGAGAGCGAGGAGGACGCCTACCGGCTCCGTCTGCGCCTGGCTGCCTTCACCTCCTCCATGGGCATCTACGGATCCCAGCTGATCCCCTGGCACTGCTTCCCGGTGTTCTTTGCCGGTATCGCCACGGCGGTCTATCCCATCCGCTACTTCTCGCCCATGGACATCATCGGCAAGAACTATCTCAGCTTTCTCATCGTGGGCTCCGCCCTGCTGCTGACCTTCACCGGCTGGGACCGCTTCGTCCCCGGCTTCGGCCTGCCCCGGACCGCAAGACTCCGGTCAAAGAAATAATCCTGCGGGTGGAGAGCAGCGGCTCTTTGGACAGAATCAAATCAATAACGCCAAAACGCGGCGTGAAGACTGTTGATGAAACAGCTTCACGCCGCGCTTTTTGCTATTTGGCTGAAAAGAGACTGGTGCAGACGCGGTTGAGATCTTCAAAACTCTGCTCACCGCTCAAACACATCCGGCACACCGTTGCCGTTGTCGTCGGTCCGGTCGATCTCCGGGGGCGGGATCAGATCCGCCTCGTGGCCGTGGTCGTCCCCGTGCTGGGGATCGTCGTGGGGCCGGGTGTTCACGCTCTCGCTGGTGTAGACCCGGTTGCGCAGGCGGCTCTCGTCCACCAGCCGGGAGAGCATGTCCTTGACCTCCTTGGGGTGCTTGATGTTGCGGATCTCAAAGCACTGCTGGGTCACGTCCGAGCTGTCGCAGTGGATGGTGCCCATGCCGAAGAGCCTCTGCCAGAAGCTGCGCTTGAGGGTCACGTCGGTGATGCGGTAGAGCCGCACCTCATCCTCCGTGGTGTTCAGAAACCCGGTGGAAATATAGAGCCGATCCTGATCCAGCCGATACTTGGTGAAGGTCCAGGGCAGACCCAGGAAATTCCGTTTCCTTTCCTGCCAGAGATATTCTTTCTTGGGGACTTTGTTCTTCTTCGCCATGGGAATCCCTCCTTTCTTTCGGTAAGACGATTTTAGGGGAGCTTTGTTCCCTGCGTCTTCAGTTTCCGCGGATCAGGTTGGTGAGCTTCTTTCCGCAGCGCAGCAGCTCCTGCACCAGAAACGGGGTGTTCGCGCTCTCGATCCGGGGACTGGGACCCGTAATGGTCAGGGAGGCAAGCACCTTCCCGGATTCGTCACACACCGGATAGGCCAGGCAGCTGAGCCCGTTCACGCACTCCATGTGGTCGGTGGCATAGCCGCGGCGCCGGATCTCCTCCAGCTCCCGGTCCAGCACGGCCCGGTCTGTGATGGTGAATTCCGTCTGTGCCTCCAGCTTTTCGGGCAGGGCACGGTTCCGCTCTGCCTCGTCCATAAAGGCGAGCATGGCCTTGCCGGAGCTGGTGCAGTACATTTTGGCGGTGTAGCCGACAAAATAGGGCTTCCCGGAAAAACCGATCAGGCCGGGGATCTCTCCGGCGATATAAAGCACGTCCTCCCCCTGGGGCAGGCAGAGCACTACCGACTCGCTCACAGAGTTTGCCAGTTCCCGGATAATGGGCATGGCGATCCGATCGATGGCATGCTCGCTGTCCATGGCCTTGCTTAAGCGATAGATCCCGAGGCCCAGCCGGTATCTCCCGGTTTCCGCGTCTTTCTCCACATACCCCATGCTCAGAAGGGTGGAGAGGATATTATGGGCGTTGCTCTTGTAAATCCCCATCATTTCACTGATCTCTGTCAGTGACAGGCTGGGGCGGAAGAGGAAGCAGTTCAAAACGCCGAGAGCCTTCTGCAGGCTTTTCACCTTGACCTCGGCTTCTTGATTTTTGTGCTCTTGCATTCGGGTACCCATCCTTTCCTCCCGATATGTCATGACATCTAACTATATAATTATACCAGAAGCTATTAAGGACTTCATCCGATAAACATAAACAAAAATAAACTCGGTGATTTATCGTAAACTTACAAAAATCATAGAGAGGAAAAGAATCGCTTGACAGCGTTCAAAAGAAAGAATTATAGTATTCTTAAATAGAGAACATAAGTTCTCTATTACAGAACTGCAAAGAGAAAGGGGGAAGCAAATTTTGAGTAGGATTACGTTGGACCAGGCAAATTGCAAGTCCTGCGGATACTGCGTCAATGCCTGCCGTCAAGGCGCGCTGTTTATCTCCGATCTGACCAACGAAGGTGGTTACCACGTTGTTGCGGTGCATGAGGAAAAGTGCATCGGGTGCGGGATTTGCTATACCGTTTGCCCGGATTATGTGATCAACATCTTCGATGCGGAGAAGGGAAAGGGTGAGGCCGGATGAAGAAACTGATGAAGGGCAATGTGGCGCTGGCCGAAGCTGCCATTCGCGCCGGCTGCCGGATGTTCGCGGGCTATCCCATTACACCGCAGTCGGAGATCCTGGAGTATCTCTCCAGCCGTATGGCGGAGGTGGGCGGACAGTTTGTCCAGACCGAATCGGAGCTGGCGGGCATCAGCATGGTCATGGGCGCCGCTGCATGCGGGCAGAGGGCGATGACCAGTTCCTCGGGCCCGGGCTTTACTCTGAAGCAGGAGGGCATCTCCTATCTGTCCTCTGCGGAGCTCCCGGCGGTGATCGTGGATGTAATGCGCTACGGCATCGGACTGGGCGATATCATCCTGGGCCAGGCCGACTATTTCCAGGCTACCCGCGGGGGCGGGCATGGCGGCTACTGCCTGCCTGTGCTGGCGCCCTCTTCTGTGCAGGAAAACGCGGATCTGGTTTATCGCGCCTTCGATGTGGCGGAGAAATACCGTACCCCGGTCATCGTACTCTCTGACGCGGCCATCGGCCAGATGTGCGGCGCGGTGGAACTGCCTCCCTTCCGGGATCATGACATCGATCAGTTTGACTGGACGCTGAAGGGCCGCGACGAAGCCCACCCCAACGGCCGCACCATGACAGACCGCATGTACTATGACTTCGGCTATTTGGAGTACGACGAGCATATTCGCGACCGCTACAACGAAATGAAGGAGAAGGAGCAGGCCTGGGAGGAATGGGAAGCGGAGGACGCCGAGTTCTTGCTGGTCTCCTATGGGATCAGCTCCCGCGTTTGCAAAGAGGCGGTGAAGCTGGCCCGAGCGGAGGGCATCCGCCTGGGGCTGATCCGGCCCATTGCCGTGTGGCCCTTCCCGCAGAAGGCATTCGACCGTTTTAACGGTACCGTCAAAGGCTATCTTGCCGTAGAGATGAACGCCATGGGTCAGATGGTGGAGGATGTGGTTCTGGCGGCCCGGGGGAAGACGCCTGTCTATTCCATGGCTACGGGCCGAGTGATCGCAGACAGCGAGGATGTGGTCCGGGTGGTGAAGGACATCCTCGCCGGGAAGAAGGAGGTGTTTTGACTGTGGCCATGATCAAAACCGTACCGAAAACCATCTACCATGCCAACAGCTTTTGCCCGGGCTGCGGTCATGGGATCGTGATCCGGCTGATCGCCGAGGTGCTGGAGGAATTGGGGCACGCCGACGACGCGATCTGTGCGCTGGCAGTGGGCTGCTCCTGTCTGGTAAACCGCTCTCTGGCGGTGGACCGGCTGCAGTGCGCCCATGGCAGAGCGGCTGCCTGTGCCGCCGGAATCAAGCGCACGCGTCCGGGCAACACGGTCTTTACCTATCAGGGCGACGGCGACGCCCTTTCCATCGGCTTTTCCGAGACCGTATATGCGGCAATGCGGAATGAGAACATCACGGCAATCATCGTCAACAACGGCGTTTACGGCATGACAGGCGGCCAGGCCTCTCCGGCCACGCTGATCGGACAGAAGACTGTCACTACGGTAAACGGCCGCGGACAGGACAGCGGCGTACCCATCGACATCATCAAGCAGCTCAGCCAGTTTGACAGCGTTGCCTATCTGGCACGGGGCTCTCTGCAGGACGCCGCCAACATCCTGAAAACCAAACAGTATCTGAAAAAGGCCTTTGAGGCGCAGCTTGCCTGCCGCGGCTACAGCTGCGTGGAGATCCTCTCTCCCTGCCCGACCAACTGGCATCTCCAGCCGGTGGAGGCCATGAAACGGATCGCAGACGAGGTCACTGCCGTCTATCCCATCGGGGTATTCAAGGAGGGCAAGTCATGACGATGGAATTTGTATTTGCCGGCTTCGGCGGACAAGGTGTTCTGACTGCCGGTATGGTGCTGGCCTATGCCGGTGCGGAGAAGGATCTGGACGTTACCTGGATCCCGTCCTACGGCGCGGAGATGCGCGGCGGAACCGCCAACTGCACGGTGAAGCTGAGCCAGGAAGAGGTGGCAAGTCCCTTCCCGAAACGCCTGGACGTGCTGGTTGCCATGAATGAACCGTCTCTCGTCAAATTCGCGCCGAGTGTGAAACCGGGCGGACATATCGTGGCCAACAGCTCTGTGATCCGAAACATCCCGGAGGTCCCGGGGGTGGAGGTGCACGCGGTTGCGGTCAACGACATCGCAGCGGCGGCAGGCAATCCCAGAAGCGCAAATCTCTGCGCGCTTGGCGCGGCCGTGGCCTGTGCGGGAGGAATGATCACGCTGGAGGAAGTGGAGAACGGCATGCGCGGCTATTTTACCAAGATCAAGGATCATTCCGGGAACCTGGAAATCATGCGTTCCGGCTATCGTGCCGTAAAACCATAGAAAAGAGGAGGAAAAAACGTGAAGAAAACAAGCTCAAAGGCATGGATCGGATTTCTGATCGTAGCGCTTGCCCAGGGCGTTATGTTCCGAGTCCCGTATTTGAAGAACGTCTTCTATACGCCCATGCAGGACGCGTTCAATCTGACCAACACGCAGATCGGCATCATGATGACCTGCTATTCCACCACGAAGATCATCACCTATATCCCCGCCGGTATGCTTGCTGACCGTCTGGATGGACGCAAAGCCCTTACCATTGCCCTGGCACTGCTCACGGTGCTGTCCGTGTGGTACTCCTTCGGGCCGGCCTTTGGCGTTCTGTGCGTGATCCAGGTGCTGCTTGGTCTTGCCAACGTCCTGCAGGTCACCGCCCAGGTCAAGGTCATCCGCACCTTCGGCAACATGATCGGGCAAGGCAAAGCCTTCGGAACCGTGGAATTTGTCCGCGGCGTAGCCTCCCTGGGTATCAACTTCCTGGCCCTCGGCGTGTATGCCGCCGTGGAGCACACCAACGCTCCCATGCGTCCCGTGCTGCTGATCTACGCGCTGACCTATCTGATCCTCGGTATCGGCGTGTGGTTCCTGGCTCCCAGAGAGGAGAAGGATCCCACCGCGGAGATCAGGAAGGTCAATTTTGCAGACTACCTCACCGTTCTCAAGATGCCCATTGTCTGGGTCTTCGCCCTGCTGACCATGAGCGCCTACGCCGTGCAGGTGGTCAACGACTACACCACGCCTTACCTCAAGAACGTGATGGGCATGAGCGCCGTGCTGGCCGGCAGCATCGCCACCATCCGCAGCTATGGTATTTCTCTCATCTCCGGACCGATCTTCGGCTGGTACAACGACCGGAAAAAGAGCTATTCCCGCACTCTGATCTACATCTTCATTGCGCAGATCATCATCGGTGCCGCCTTCATCATCACGCCTACCGATCCGTCGTATGTGGTGTTGGGCGTATGTCTGATCATCCTGGCCGCCATCGGCATCTACGGCTTCAACGCCACCCAGTGGTCGCTGCAGTCTGAGATGGGCATTCCCCTGGAACTCTCCGCTACCGTTACCGGTATCGTCTGCGTGATCGGCTATACCCCCGATATCTTCATGAGCCTGCTCATCGGCACCAAGCTGGATAACCAGCCCGGCGCAGAGGCATACAAATCGGTGTTTACGTACATCATTGTCTTCGCCGTGATCGCCCTTGTCACCGCAATCATCATCAATCGCTATGCCAGAAAGCGGGCGGCAAAGCTCGCGGAGGAGAATCCCGAGAACGCCCCCGCCTGATCGCGCCAGCCAAGGCTTCCGGCACTGCAAAGAAAGGCACCGCTTTCTTTTGCCGTGAAGCGGGACGGACCGAAGGCGTTTCCTCCCACTCCTTGGCCTTCGGTCTGTCCCTTGTCAAGCCGCCTTTTCCGCGCGGACCAAACTGCGCGTCCGTGCCTTTCCGACAGAAAGGAAGGATCATACAATGAGCGCATTGGATATTGGCATTATCATCGGCTATTTCGTCATCATGCTGCTCCTCGGCCTGTACGCCGGGAAACGGCAGAAGGGCTTTGACGATTATTTCCTTGGAGGCCGCTCGATGGGTGCGCTTACCCTCGGCTGCCTCTGGATGGCGGGCTGGATCGGAGGCTCCTCCGTCAGCGGCACGGCGACTTACGGCTATACCATGGGTATTACCGGCGTCTGGTACGTGCTCAGTATCGCGGTGGGCGTGCTGCTCTTCGGCTTTACCATGACGGCCCCCGTCAAACGCATCAGCGACAAAATCAACAACATCACGATCCCGGACTTCATGGAGGCCCGCTATGACGAGAAGACCCGTCTGGTGACCACCCTGAGCATCGTGATCTCCACAATCGGATTCGTCTCCTCTCAGTTTGTGGTGGGAGCTTCCGCCCTGAATGTGCTTACCGGCTGGGGGCTTGGCAAATGTTATATTCTGACTGCCGTCACCATCACCATCTATGTGGCTGTGGGCGGCCTGCTGGCCGTGACCTATACGGACGCGGTGCAGATGATCCTGCTGTTGGGCGGCGTGGTCCTCTGCGGCGTGCCCATTGCGCTGGCCGCGCTGAAGCAGAGCGGCCAGGGCCTCCGGGACCTGCCGCCGGAGTATTTCCTGCTGGGCGCCCGGGGCTGGGAAAACATCCTGGCGCTGACCGTTTCCACCAGCATCTCCTTCTTTACCATGAGCGACAGCTATACGCGCTGCATTTCCGCCAAGAGCGCAAAAACCGCCCGCAACGGCACCTTCGTTGCCGCCGGGGCGGTCATGATCATCGCGCTCTCCTGCACCTTCCTTGGCATGGCGGCCAAGCTCATCCTGCCGGAGGAAGTTGCGGGGAACAACGCCCTTCCCGCTCTGATCGTCCATGCCTTCCCCATGGGCATCCGCGGCCTGGCACTGGTCGGGATCCTCAGCGCGGTCATGTCTACAGCGGATATTTCCATCCTGATCGGCTCCACCAGCATCACCAAGGATGTGTACATGCGTTATGTAAACCCTAAGTTCGATGAAAAGAAGAGCGTACTGATCGGGGTCGCCGTCGCTGTTGTGATCGGTGCGATCGCCTGCTGGTTCGGCTGGTATATGAATGACGTGGTTTCCATCCTGCTCCTCACCTATACCATCAATTCGGCCGGGCTCTTCCTGCCGGTGGTCTGCGCCTTTTTCTGGAAAAAAGGCAGCGCCAACGGTGCCTTCGCCTCGATCCTGGGCGCGGCGGTAGTCATCTTTGCCTGGTATATCCTGGGCCAGACCACGGACCTCCCACTGTTCCAGGTCAGCTCTCTGTGGCCTGCGCTGCTGGTGTCCGTGACCCTGTTCTTTGGCCTCAGCTTGACCCACAAGCAGAACGAGGTGGAGAAAAAGAAGGCGGAGACCTTCATCGCCGTGGCAAGGGGATCGGATTCATGAGCGGCGTGGAGAAGACTTCCGGCCTGGCTCTGCAGGGGCTGAGGGTGCTGGAGCTGTCTACGGTGGTGGCGGCTCCCACTGCGGCCCGCATGCTCTGCGCCTACGGCGCGGAAGTCATCAAGGTGGAGGCGCTCCGCGGCGACGACCTGCGCCGGGTGGGCCTCACGAAGCACGTTCCCTGTGAGGATACCAAAAACCCCATGTTTACCGTGCACAACAGCAACAAGCGCCTCGTTGCCCTCAACATCAAGACCCGGGGCGGCCGGGAAGCACTGCTGAAGCTGCTGGAGACGGCGGATGTTTTCATCACCAATGTGCGCGAACCCTCTCTTGCGCGCATGGGCTTGGATTACGCTTCCCTGCAGGAACGATATCCCCGGCTTGTTTACGCGCAATTCTACGGTTACGGTCCAAAAGGCCCTGCGTCGGAGGACCCGGGTTTTGACAGCACTGCCTTCTGGATGCGCTCCGGCCCTGTAGCGGATTGGACCGAGGAAGGCAGCAAGCCCTTCTACCCCACCTATGCCTTTGGCGATATGGCCACCAGCTCCGTCTTCCTCTCCGGAATCCTGGTGGCCCTCTACGCAAGGGAGCGGACCGGCAGAGGCACCAAGGTCAGCACTTCTCTCTTTGCCAGCGGCATCTGGTGCAATGCCACCGGGGTGGTCTCGACGCAGTTTGAAACAAAGCACCTGAACCCCGATTATTCGCATCCGCCCAGCCCCTTCGACGGCTTTTACGCCTGCGCCGGAGGAAGCTGGATCGCGGTTTACACCAACGAGTACGGGCGAGACCGTGCCAAGTTTGCCCGGGAACTGGGGATGGAGGATATCCTGACCGACAGACGTTGGGACAGTGTGCAGGCGCTGGAGGAGAGCGGCTTCTTCCGGGAAGCTGCGGCGCGGGTGGCCGCGGTGTTTCAAACGAAAAGCGCGGCGGCCTGGCGCGATCAGCTGAGCCGCGCCAGCATTTCCTGCGAGGTGATGCAGCGTACCTGTGACGTCATCCGGGACGAGCAGGCCCTGGCCAACGACTATATTGAGCCGTTGGACTTTGGGGACGGGCTGCGCGTGATGATGCCGAGTCCGCCCCTCAGCTTCAGCGCCTATCATAGAAGACCCACTGCCAATACGGGAAGGATCGGCGCGGATACGGACGCGGTGCTCGAAGAGTTGGGCTACAGGAGGGAAGAAATCTGCGCTCTTCGTGACGAGGGCGCCATCCTGTGAGCGCGGTCGGAAAGAAAGGAAGAGAATTATGACGATCGTATTTACCAATGCCCCGGCAAACGAAGCGGATCTGCACGTGCCAGAGCGCAAATACATCCCCGAGGGGGCGGAGGTCATCATTGCGACCTACGATCCGACAGGGGACAACACCGTCTTCTATGAGCAGCTGGGCAAGGCGGATATCGTGATCAACTACTATGTCTATCTGGGCAGGAAGGAGATCGACGCAATGAAGAAATGCCGCGTCATCACCTTCCAGGCCACCGGCTTCAACGAGGTGGACTTCGACTATGCTACCGAGAAGGGGATCATCGTGGCTTCGATCCTGGACTACTGCACCCAGGAGACCGCCGAAAACGGCATTGCCATGATGATGAGCCTGCAGCGCGGCACGCACATCTACAACAAGTCCATCCAGGAGGACCACCTGTGGAGTACTGCTGTGGTAAAGCATCAGCAGCGGGTGGAGGGACAGACCATCGGCATTGTGGGCCTTGGCAGGATCGGACGCCATGTGGCCCGGATCGCCGGAAAGGGCCTGGGCATGAAGGTCATCGCCTATGACCCCTATCTGCCGCCGGAGCTGGCCGAGCAGGCCGGGGCGGAGCTGGTGGACCTGGACACGCTTCTGACGGAGGCGGATGTGGTCTCCATCCATATGAGCCTTACGGAGAACAATGTGAAAATGTTCAACCGGGAGACCTTCCGGAAAATGAAAAAGCGGCCCATCCTGATCAACGAGGGCCGCGGCGCTATGGTTTCCGAGGAGGATCTGGCCTGGGCGCTGGACGAGGGCCTGGTGCGCGCGGCGGGGCTGGATATGCTGGAATCCGAGTACCCCGATGCGGACTATCTGAAAAACTGCCCGCTCTGCGGCAGACCCAACGTGATCCTCAATCCCCATTCCGGCTTCCAGTCCGATACCGCCACGGAGCAGCTGTTCAAGATCTCCGTGGAGAACGGGATCTACAGTTACCTGGGCGAGTATGACAAGGTGAGTGTCATCCGCAATCCCCAGGTATTGCCGGGCAGGGGAAAGTGATGCGGTTCAGCAGACCATCTTGATCCAACAAAAAACAGCTTGGAAAACATGTGTTTTCCAAGCTGTTTTTTTGTTGAAATACGGATCAGTTGACCTTCACGCCGATGCCGGTGGTGTGGAGGTTGGGTCCGTTGTACCAGTAGAGGAAGCCCTCCAAATCCACCCTGTCGCCGACCTGCAGGCCTTCCACAGCCTTGTACACGTCGGTGTCCTTGCCGCAGAGGTAGAACTCCACGCAGAAGTCATAGGTGGTGTCGCCGAGGCTTGCCGTCGGGATCCTTGTATGCGAAAGCGGCGCCGCTCTCGTCATAGGCCTCGATGATGACGTCCTTGAAGGAGACCAGGCGGTTCTGATAGGTGATCAGATCGGGGGAACCCCAGAGCTCGGTGGCGTCCACAGGCTCGGCAATCCAGGGCTCAGCATCCAGGAACTCAAAGCTGGAGTCGATGATCTCGATCTCGCCGGACCACTCGGCCTTCACGCCGGTGACGCGGATCTTCTGGCCGGGCACCAGCTTGGCAGCGTCTTCCTCGGAGCAGGGCATGTTGTACAGGAAGTAGGCGCCGTCGGGATCCTGGGCGTAGACAGTGATCTGGTTGTCCCACCAGGACTGGTGAGCCTGCACATAGCACTCCACCACCACGGGGCTGTCCAGCTCGGCGGCGGCGAACTCTTCATAGCTCATCACGGCAGGAGCTTCCTCGGCGGGAGCTTCCTCAGCGGGGGCCTCTTCCACCACGACTTCCTCAGCGGGGGCGGCCTCTTCAGCCTTGGGCTCCGCGGGCTTGGTCTCGCCGCAGGCGCAGAGGGCAAAGACCATGCACAGAGCGAGGAGCAGAGCAACGATCTTTTTCATTCTTTTTCTCCTTGTTTCAGATAGACTTCCCGAAAGCCGAAATCTTCCGGGAGCAGCTATATTATATCGTATCCGTCCCGGAAATCAAGTGAACTTTTTATGTCGTTCCCGTCTTCTTTTTAACGCGCTGTAACCGTAGACCAGCCCGATCAGCACCCACACCGCGGCCAGCGTCCCCAGCAGCACCCGGGAGGCTGTGGGCAGGGGCCCCTGCTCTCCGGCACCGGGGGATGAGGTCAGCTCCGCCGAAGCGTCTGCCTGGGCGGTCCAGCCGGGGGCGGAGGGATTGAGCTGATAGAGGGAGCAGGCGTCGGTGCGCAGCTGATCCAGGGACTTTTCGTCCACCGGCTGCTTGCGCCGCTCTGCCTTGGTCACGTTTTCGATGAGCAGGCCGGCGGCGTCCCGCACGGAGGTGGAGCCCTGGAATACCGGGGTGGTGAAGGTGTTGGCCGTGTTCGCCATCAGAAGCTCCGCCGCCTCGATCTTGATGCGGTAGTGCTCCTTGTTATCCTCCCCGGAGCGGGCCAGATAGTCCTGATACACCGGGTCCTGCTGGGCCTTCAGGGTCACGGGGACGTAGCCCTCGGTCTCGGAGTAGGCGATCTGGGTGTCGTTGGTCAGCAGGAACTGGGTGAACAGCCAGGAGGCCAGCACTTCCTGGGGATCGTCCTTGTAGAAGAGGCAGACGCTGGGACCCTGGGAGATCATCTTGGGATTCTCCGGGTCAAACTGGGGAACGGTCATCACCACGGTCTCAAATTCCACCAGCTGCTCCGGGGGGATGTCCAGCAGGGGCGCGTCGGTGCCGATCCAGGTGGCGCCGGCGGTGGAGTCCACCGCAAAGATGCATTGGCCGGCGTTCAGCCAGTTGGCGGGATAGCTGGAGATCTTGAAGGTGGAGAAGGCGCGGCTGCGGGCATGCTGTGCGATCTCCAGCAGCAGCTCTTTGGTGGTCTCGTTGAAGAGCAGCACCTCGCCCTCCGCCGTGGAGTAGCCCGCGCCCTTCTGGCGCAGCATCTGGATCATCATGTTGTCCGTGGACTTGTAGATGAAGGGGATCATCTTCTCCTGGCCATTCACCAGGAAGCGGCCAGAGGCGTCCTTTTCCAGGGCGGCCTCGCTGACCTCCCACACGAAGTCCCAGGTCAGAGTCTCAGGCAGCTCAAAGCCCAGCTTTTCCACAAAGGTCTTGTTCACATAGCAGGCCTCGGTGGAGCGCATGAAGGGCAGGGCGTAGAGCACGCCCCCGATGTGGCACTCGTCATAGAACTGGGGCACGATCTCGTTTTTGGCGGGGGAGTCGAATTTCAGCTCGCTGCCGCCCAGCCCGTAGCTGGGATCTGCGGCCAGCTCCTCCAGGGAGACCACCACGTTTTTGCCCGTCATGTAAGTGGCGATGTGGTCCGGATAGGTGATGCAGACGTTGGGGGTGGTGCGGGTGGGGATGTTGGTGATCACGTCGTTGTAGATCCGTCCGTAGTCGGTGTACAGACGCAGGTTTACCGTCACGTTGGGGTAGAGAGCCTGAAAGGCGTTGATGGCACTGCGGTAGATGGCGATCTGGGTCTTGTTGCTGTCGTTCTTGGCCCAGAAGTCGATCTCGATCTTTTTGCTCTCGTCAAAGTGCTCCGGCACCTGGAAGGAATTCTCCGAGGGGGAGACCTCCTCGCCGCCAAGCTCCTCCGGGGAGACCAGGGTGCCGTGGCAGCCAGCGAGGAACAGGCAGCTCAGCAGCATAGAGAGCAGGAGCAGCACGGAGAAAAGCTTTTTCATCCCTTGGTGCCTCCTCTCGAAACGCCTGCCATGATCTTGTCCCGAAACAGCAGGAACAGCACGATCAGCGGCACGGAGACCACCACCACGGCTGCCATCATGGCGGGCACGTTGTCCCGCCCGGCGCCGCTTTCCCGGATGTTCTGGATGCCGTTGGACACCAGGAAGAACTGGGGCTTGGTGGTGATGAGGCGGGGCCACACGTAGGAGTTCCAGCACTCAATGACCTTCAGGATGATGATGGTCACGATGGTGGGCCGGGAGATGGGCAGCATCACCTTCAGCAGGTACTTGAGATCGGAGGTGCCGTCCACCTTGGCCGCCTTGTACAGCTCCTCCGGGATGCTCTCAAAATTCTCCTTCAGCAGGTAGATGTAGAAGATGGAGGTGATGGAGGGCAGGATCAGGCCGGTGAAATGGCGGATGGCATTGCCTGCGTCGTCGGTGAGACCCAGGGTCTTCACGGTGACGAAGTTCGTGATGATGACCAGCTCGTTGGGGATCATCATCAGGGAGAGGAACAGGGCAAAGAGCACGTTCCTGCCCTTAAACTTGAGTCTTGCGAAGGCGAAGGCCGCCAGCACGATCACGATCATCATGGAGGCGGTGGTGATCACCGTGAAAATCAGGGTGTTCAGCAGGTAGCGGCCCAGAGGCTCATCCTGGCTGCGGAAGGCGGCGCTGTAGTTTTCCAGTGTGGGGTGCAGGGTGAAGAAGGAGGGAGTCAGCTCGGCGTTGTAAGCGGCGGTGCTCTTCAGGGAGCTCAGCAGCATCCAGTAGAAGGGGAAGAGCACGATGAGCGCCCAGAGAGTCAGAAGGATATAGGTCACCGGTTTCAGGTTCGGGCCCCTGCGCAGGGGGCTCTGTTCGGCTTTGTTCGTTGCCACGGTTCCCACCTCCTTAATAATGCACGGTCTTGCGGCTGACCATGAGGTTGATGACGGTGATGGTCAGCACGATGGAAAAGAGGATCAGCGCGGCGGCGGAGGCGTAGGAGGGATAGGAGCCGCCGTTGGAGTAGAGCATGTCGTACACATAGCCCACGATGGTGTTCATCCCCGCCTCGTTCAGGTTCACGCCGAAGAGGGCCACCTCGTCGCTGTAGGCCTTGAAGGCCCCGATGAAGCCGGTGATGATCAGGTAGAAGATCATGGGGGAGATCATGGGCAGGGTGATGCGGGTGAAAGTGCGCCACTTGGAGGTGCCGTCGATCTTGGCGGCGTTGTAGTAGCTCTGGGGGACGCTGGCCAGGGCGGAGGTCAGGATCAGGATCTTGAAGGGCATGACCACCCATACGGTGTAGAGGCAGGTCACGGTCATCTTCGCCCAGTAGGGGCCGTCGATGAAGTCCACCGGCGTGCCGCCGAAGGCGCGGATCAGCAGGTTGAAGAGACCCACCTGGCTGTCGTTATACTGGAACAGCAGCATGAACACCAGGCCCACAGCCAGGGTGTTGGTCACGTAAGGCAGGAAATACACCGTCTGGTAGAGCTTGCGCAGGGGCTGGATGGAGCTGAGCCCCAGGGAGATCAGCAGGGCAAGCCCGGTGGAGAGGGGCACGGTGATCACCACCAGCAGGAAGGTGTTTTTCACCGCCTGCAGGAAGTAGGGGTCCCGCAGCACGTGGGAGAAGTTTTCCAGACCCACGCCGGTGTAGACCTCCCGCACGGATTCGTAATTCTCTTCCAGGGAGTAGACCACCACGTCCACCAGGGGGTAGATCATGAACACGCCCAGGAAGAGCAGGGCCGGCAGCAGATAGAGCCAGGCCTTGGCGTTTCTGTTTTCCATCTCGGCCTCCTCTTATTCTGCCTGGAAGGGGATGCGCTTTTCGGTGCTGAGGTCGAAGAGGAAGACCTTGTTGGGCTTCACGGCGAAGCGCATTTCCTCCGTCCCGGGAGTGACCGCGTATTCCGAGCTGATGATGGCCCGCAGCGGATCGCTCACGGCGCTCTCGTTTTCCAGGACCACGCTGGTATCCCGGCCCATGACCTCCACGGCCTTCAGCCCGCAGCGCAGGGGACCGGCTTTCTGGGGCACAAAGCCCTCGGGGCGGACGCCCACCCAGAGCTCCTGGTCCTTGACGCCCTGCACCTGCAGCACCGCGTCCTCACCGATATAGAGCTTGTCCGCGGCGACCTTGCCCTTGAACACGTTGATGGGCGGCGTGCCCAGGAACTTTGCCACAAAGAGGTTGCCCGGATCGTCATAGACCTTCTGGGGCTGGTCGATCTGCTGGATGACGCCCTCCTTCATCACCACGATCAGATCGGAGATGCTCATGGCCTCCTCCTGGTCATGGGTGACGAAGATGGTGGTGATGCCGGTGTTGCGCTGGATGCGGCGGATCTCCTCCCGGGTCTGCAGGCG
>ONCI01000031.1 GCA_900316255.1 uncultured Eubacteriales bacterium
TATCCCGATGGGCTTTCCACTCTATGGATTTATCAGCTCCGACACCTGGGAACATGCGCAGCCCGGCATCTATTCCGGTGCGTATCAGTATCGCGGAGCCTGGCTCGGCAAGATCGCAGGCGAGGATGACATCGTATACACGGAGCTCCGCTCGTTCGAGATGACCGTCTATATCCCGGATCCCGATGCGGATTACGAGGTGCAGCTGCAGCAGAGCCAGGGCGGTACGCTCGCGGCAGACAAGACTTCTGCCAAGGGCGGGGAGACCGTGATGATCACGGCCACGCCGGAGGAAGGCTGCTCGCTGAAGGAGATCCATGTCACCGACTGGACAGGCAGAGAGGTTTCCTGCCGGCAATCCGGCGACAGATGGACCTTCACAATGCCGCTCTCCGATGTGACGGTAACGGCCAAGTGGGATATGGGCTGGTCCGCGCTCCAGCGCCTGATCGATCAGGCGGAAAACGGTGCGACCATCGAACTGGACCGGGACTACAAGGCCCAGAGCGGGGACCCGGCTCTCGTGATCCCGGAGGGCAAGACGCTGACGCTTGACCTGCAGGGACATGAGATCGACCGCAATCTCGCCGAGGCCACCGAGGGCGGCAACACCTTGACCAACAACGGCACCCTTACCATAAAGGACAGCGGGAGCTACGGCTCGATGAAGGGTGCGTTCAATGCCGGCAGCGGCGGCGCCATCATCAATAACGGCACACTGATCCTGGAGCAGTGCACCTTCGAGGAGAACCACGCCAAAGAGGCCGCCGGCATCTACAACGCGGAGGGTGCTGTCCTCATCATCAACAAGGCGCAGTTCTTCCAGAACCATGCCACCGAGCTGGGCGGCGGCGCCATTGCCAACTACGGCGAATTGACTGTAAAGGATGCGGACATCTACAATAACACCACGCCCGCAAACGGCGGCGGCATCTGGAATGCCGGCACCCTGAACCTGACCGACGGCAGCATCACCTGGAACAAGGCCGCAAACGGCGGCGGCGTCTTCTTCGAGCGGGGCACCATCAACATCTCCGGGGAACCGGCGGTCATCTCCAACACCCCCAATGACGTGTATCTCACCGCAGGCAAACGCCTTACTGTCACCGGCCCGCTGACCGGCGGAGCCCGGATCGGCGTGCAGTCGGAGGAAAGCGGTCTGCCCAAGCTGATCACGATGGGCCTCTCCGGCAATGGCTTGAGAGAGAACTTCGTCAGCAACGACAAGGAACTGCGGTGCGCCCTGAACGATGCGGGAGAACTGATCCTGATCGATGCCAGCTTCACCGTGGAGATCGACAGCGCCATCCATGGCGGTACCGTGACCGCGGACAAGAGCAGTGCCAGAGAGGGAGACACCGTAACTCTGACGGTCACGCCCGATGCGGGGATGAAGCTGTATCGTCTCTCATATATCGAGCAGGATGAGCACACCGAGAAAAGCATCGAAAAAGGAAACGATGGCAGCTGGTCTTTCAAGATGCCAGCTGCGGATGTGATCGTGTACGCGAGCTTTGTGCCGGAGGCAGAACAGTACTCCGTCAAGGTGGGCGGCGTTGCGGTCACACCGACCAACAAGGATAACATTTTCGGCGATTCGGGGACGCCCCGAGCCAGCTACGATCCGGCGACCGCTACCCTGACGCTGGATACCCCAAGCATCCCGAGTACGGGCGGCTTGGCCAGCTATATCTACGCGGAGAACCAGGACCTGGTCATAGTGGCAAAGCAGCCTCTGAGCATCAAGTGTCTGCTGAATGCCACGCATGCGATCAACGTCTCAGGCGGCAACCTGACGCTGAAGGGAGACATCACGGTCAGCGCCGAGACGGATCATACCATTGAAGTATACGGCGGGGAAGGCAAGGGCAATCTTCTGATCGACGGCAGCCTGACAGCGATCGTAACGGATGAATACGCCGGCTCTTATGCGTCTTTCAACGCGCAGGCCATCCATACGTCCGGGGACATCACCATCACAGCGGGCAGCAGGGTCGACGTCAGCAGCGCAACGGACAAAGCTATGTATACCTCCAACGGATCTGTCATCATCCTGGGAGGAACGGTCTCTGTCAGCAGCAAGAAGGATGACGGCATTGCCTGCAGGGGACTTTCCATTGCGGGCGGCGAGGTCACGGTTCAATGCGAGGAAAGCGAAACTGCCATCGATGTGGAAGGCGATGTGAGCATGACCGGCGGTATCCTCACAGCGAAAAATGGCAAATATGGCATGGAAGTTTCCGGAAACATGACGATCTCCGGCGGCAAGCTGCAGGCAGCGGGCGTACGTTACGGGATCACGGTTGACGGTGTGGCCCGGATCCAGCGGGGGATCGAAAGCGTGACCGCAGAAGGCGGCACGCGTGCTTTCAGAGCGAGCGGCGGCATCATCCTGGATCGCGTCATCGTGCAGGAGCCTCAAAACGCAGTTCTGAATACAGATGGCGACAAGTTTGTCGACGACAGCGATAATGACGTGACCCGCGTGGTGCTGGTGACCGATCCTGCCGCACTCAATCTGCATCGGGTGATCCTGGACAGCAGTATCCCCGAGGGAAATGTGACCGCGGATGTGAGCGAGGCAGCCTGGGGCGACACCGTAACCCTGACGGTGACGGATCTTGGCGGCGGCAAGCTCTTTGCCGAATACGTGAATCACAAGTTTGAGACCGTCTCCGTCCATGACCTGAAGCAGGTCGAGGGGAACACATGGACCTTTACCATGCCGGAAGAGGACGTGACGGTGAGCATCAAGTACCCGGCGTCCGTGAGCTATCCCATGGGCAGGACCGGCGTCATGGTCCTGACCCTGAGCACCGGCGACCTCTTTGACCAGGAAGGGGACGACTATATCTACGCCAAGCGCGGCGAAACCATCACCGCCACCTTCCGCCTCTATGATTATTACGATGTGAAGAAGATCAGCCTGAGGCGGGATTTCGGCTCGACAGCGGTCACGCTTGACGTTCCCTGGAGCTACAACGAAGCCGCCGGGGTCTACTCCGCGGACTTCAGCATGACCAACGCACCTGTGACGCTCTGCCTCTACGTGGACACGCTTCATCCCTGGAAGGCCCTGCAGGCCATGATCGACGGGAGCGAGGGCAGCAAGACCATCGTCCTGACCAAAGACACCGTGGCCGAAGCGGATGACGCGGCCATCGTAGTGGCCGCGGGCAAGGACATCATTCTGGACCTGGCCGGCTTCACCCTGGACCGCGGTCTGGCGGACAAGCAGCCTGCCGCAAACGGCAGTGTGCTGGACGTGAAGGGCGCGCTCACCGTGAAAGACAGCAGCGAGGCAAAGACCGGCCTCGTTACCGGCGGCAGCAACACCGGCTCCGGCGGCGGCATCCATAACGAAGGCGTCCTGAACCTGGAGGGCGGCGCCATCCGCGGCAATGCCACCCAGCAGTGGGGCGGCGGCGTCTACCTGGCCCAGAACGCGCTCCTGAACCTCTCCGGCGGCGCTATCGAGGATAACCGCTGCGTCAACAATGGCGGCGGCATCCACATTTCCGAGAGCGCCACGCTGAACGTTTACGGAGATCCGGCGGTGACCGGCAACCGGAAGGGAGAGGATCTGCAGAACGTGAACCTGGCCAGGGGAACTCTGATCCATGTGACCGGGAAGCTGGAGAACGCGCGGATCGGCGTGTCCGTCTCTTCCAACAACGTGCCCACCGCGGAGTCCCCCAAACCCATCACCACCGGCCTTTCCGGGAACGGGACGGGTACAAACTTCTTCAGCGACGATGAGATCTTCTACGTCTGGGTCATCGACGGCGAGGCCAATCTCCTGGTGCAGGATCTGTCCAGAGACATCAACATGGACGGCAAGGTGAACGCCCTGGATCTGCTGGTCCTGCGCAAGAAGCTGGTGGACCTTCCCGTTGAGGGCAGCTTCGATCCCGTGGCCGCGGACCTGAACAAGGACGGGAACATCGATATCCTGGACCTGGTGCGGCTGCGCAAGATCCTGGGACAGTAAAACATACGGACAGCATCTGCCCTCCTGAGGCATCGCCTCAGGAGGGCTTCTTTTGTCACCTTGCCCACTGCCTTCCGGTGTTGTCCTGATAGGTATCGCCCTGCAGCAGAAGCTGAGAGACGGGCACGATGGTGTAGCCCTCCTTCTGCAGCGCTTCGATGATGCCGGGCAGGGCTTCCGGGGTGTGGATGGCGGCGTTGTGGAAGAGGACGATGCTGCCGGAGCGGACGTTCTGCAGCACCCGGTCGGTGATCTCGGAGGCGGAAATGCCCTTCCAGTCCAGACTGTCCACGTCCCACTGCACGGCGGTCATGCCCAGAGACTCCACTGCCTGGATCACGTGGTCGTCGTACTCCCCGTAGGGGCAGCGAAAGAGACTGGGAGCCACCCCGGTGAGGGCGGCGACCTTTTCGTTGCAGGCGGAAAGGTCCGACAGAATCTGCTCCGTGGAGAGGGAGGAGAAGTGGGCGTGGTCGCTGGAGTGGTTCATCACCTCGTTGCCCGCCTCCGCCAGGGCCTTTACCGACTCCGGGTATTTCTCCGCCCAGTCGCCCACCACGAAGAAGGTGGCATTTACCCCGTGGGCGGAGAGGATGTCGATGAGAGTCTGGGTGTCCTCGTTGCCCCAGGCGGCGTCGAAGGAGAGGGAAACGCATTTGTCGCCCCGCTCCACGGAATAGACCGGCAGGCTCCGCTGGGAAGCGGAGACCCCGACGATGGCGGGACTGCTGACGCTCCAGAAGATCAGCAGCACCGCCAGGATCATGCCGAGCCCCGATACCAGCCGGCGGTTTTTGCGGAAGAATGTACGAATATCGATCATGAACAGGCCTCCTTTTGCTTCCAGCCTATGAGAAGCTGCCGGAGAAAATGCCGGGAGAAAAAGTTCGCTTTCCGTTGAGAGGCAGAAAGAGTTGTGCTATACTATCAAAAAACAAAGGAGGAGATCTTATGGCCATCGTGGGATTCATCGGAACCGGAAACATGGGCGGCGCCCTGGCGAGAGCCGCCGCCAAAAGCGGCCTGGCGGAGGAACTGCTGCTGGCAAACCGCAGCCCGGAGAAGGCGCTGCGCCTGGCGGGGGAACTGGGAGGCAGGCAAGTAGACAATCAGGAGGCCGCGGCGCGCTCGGACGTGCTGTTCCTTGGGGTGAAGCCCCAGATGCTGGACACGCTCCTGGGGCAGATCGGGGATACGCTGAAGGACCGCAATGAGCGGCAGC
The DNA here is from genome assembly GCA_900316255.1 of uncultured Eubacteriales bacterium. Classification (GTDB taxonomy): domain Bacteria; phylum Bacillota; class Clostridia; order Oscillospirales; family Oscillospiraceae; genus Limivicinus. The sequence goes on from ONCI01000031.1 coordinate 5,214, forward strand.
TCATCGTCTCCATGATGGCGGGCAAGGACCTCCAGACGCTGCAGAGGCTCCTGGGGGAGGATAAGCCCATTCTCCGCATCATGCCCAATATCCCCGTGTGCGTGGGCGCGGGCGTGACCCTATACTGCGGCTCCGGGGCGGTGACGGAGGAGGACAAGGACTTCTTTTGCAGACTGATGGCCGCCTCCGGCCTGGTGGAGGAGCTGGACGAGCATCTGATGGAGGCGGCTTCCGGCGTCACCGGCTGCGGCCCGGCCTTCGCCGCCATGTTTGTGGAGGCCCTGGCGGACGGGGCGGTTGCCTGCGGACTGCCGCGGAAACAGGCCATCGCCTATGCCGCCCAGATGCTGGCGGGCTCGGCCCGGATGCTGCTGGCCAGCGGCGAGCACCCGGGCGTCCTCAAGGACCGGGTCTGTTCCCCGGCGGGCAGCACCATCCAGGGCGTGCGCAAGCTGGAGGAGCGCGCCTTCCGCGCCGCCGTGACCGACGCCGTCATCGCCACCTGGGAAAAAGAATTCTGATTTGTTTTTGGCGAAGAGAAAGGCGGAAAGACGATGCTTCATATGGTTCGCGGCTGCCGGGTGCCTGCTCCGGACGCTTTGGAAGAAGGCTTCGAACAAAAGGAAAGGTCCTTTTATGCAAATCTCCATGCCGAGCACATTGAGCAGGCCATGCGTGCCTTCCTGCTGCGGCAGAAGGAGGAACTGTTTTTCTTCCTGGAGTTGCCTGCTGCGGAAGATGAGGAGAAAAAGCTGCGGGAGGAATGGGAAAAGCAGAACCGGGAAGGAGACGCGCCGCTTCACCGGGACGTGTATTACTGGGACGGTATTACGCCGGATGCAGCGCTATCCTTGTTGGATGAGCATGGCGAGCTGCTGATCCAGGACGGAATGAGCTTCTTCGGTTTTGGGGTGCGCAGCTTCTCCGCAGAGATCCAGAAGTGGAAATACAATCTGGTGACGCTCTTTGCCAGAGAGCCGGAGCGTTATCGGGACTTTTTTCCGGGCCTGGGGATCCCGGAGCGGGAAGAGCTTACCACCGCCTGGGATACTTTCAGCCCCTCGACACCGGGGGATTGCATTGCCATCCGGGTTGGAGGAAGGAGCGTTTTTGATCTGGCGGAGGAACTCAAACCAAAAGGATTGTACTTTGCCCAGCGGCGGGAAGAAAACTGACAAAGGGCCGGAAAACCCTATTGAGCAATCCGATCCCCTGTGATATAATATCCGATGTTTTTGGAAAAAGGAGATGTTTTGCTGTATGAAACTTGGCATCGTGGGCCTCCCCAACGTGGGAAAGACGACGCTGTTTAACGCTCTGACCGGCTCCAAGGCGGAGACCGGCAGCTATACCAACGCCGCCGCCAAGCCCAACATCGGCACCGCCAAGGTGCCCGACGAGCGGCTGGACTGGCTGGCGGAATACTGGCATCCCAAGAAATACAGCCCCGCCACCATTGACTTTGTGGACGTGCCGGGGGTGGCCTCCGGCGGCAAGGGCAACGAGGTCTTCCAGGCCATCCGGCAGGTGGACGCCCTGGTGGAGGTGGTCCGCTGCTTCAACGACGACGGCGTGTTCCTGGAAAAGGCCGACGCCCTGCGGGACGCGGAGAGCTTTGATCTGGAGCTGATCCTGGCGGATATCGAGATCGTGGAGCGCCGCCTGGAGCGGGCCAAAAAGAACGCCAAGAGCGGCGACAAGAAGTATAAGCGCGAGGTGGAGATGTGCGAGGCTCTCATCGCCCACCTGGAAGCGGAAAAGCCCGCCCGGGACTTCGCCTTCACCGAGGAGGACAAGGACATCCTGGTGGATGGGGGCCTGCTCTCCGTGAAGCCCGTGATCTATGTGGCGAACCTGGATGAGACGGGTATGAGCAGCTATGCTGAGGATGCCAACTTCCGGGCACTGAAGGCATTTGCTGAGGAGCGGGACGCCGCGGTGCTGCCGGTGGCCGCCAAGTTCGAGGAGGACATCGCGGAGCTGGACGAAGAGGAAGCCGCCATGTTCATGGAGGACATGGGCCTTACCGAGCGAGGACTGGACCGGCTGATCCGCACAAGCTACGACCTGCTGGGCTACATCTCCTTCCTTACCGCCGGCGAGGACGACGTCCACGCCTGGACCATCGTGAAGGGCACCAAGGCCCCCCGGGCCGCCGGCAAGATCCACACGGATATCGAACGGGGCTTCATCCGGGCCGAGATCGTGGCCTTCGAGGACCTGAAAGCCTGCGGCAGCATGGCCGCCGCCAGAGAGAAGGGGCTGTTCCGGCTGGAGGGCAAGGACTATGTCATGCAGGACGGCGACGTGACCAACTTCCGCTTTAACGTCTGAGGCAGGCATACCTTATATAATTATGCGACGGGGCCTGCAGAACATGCTTGCGGGCCCCGTTTTGCGGGAACAATCTGGGGGAATCTCCGTCATAGATCCCACATATTCGGAAAGAGGCGTATGGATTGAAACACTATTGTGAAGAAAAAGAGCGCGTATTGGAAGCGCTGAATACCACCGAAGCCGGCCTGAGCGGGGAGGAAGCCTCCCAGCGGCAGAGCCGGGAGGGCAAGAACAAGCTCCGCGAGCCCAAGGGCAAGTCCCTGGCTGCCCGCTTCCTGGAGCAGCTGGCCGATCCCATGATCCTGATCCTGCTGGCGGCCGCCGCTGTCAGCGGCGTGCTGGGCTACATCGAAGGCGAGGGCTATACCGATGTGATCATCATCCTCTCCGTGGTGCTGCTGAACGCCATCCTGGGCGTGTATCAGGAGAGCAAGGCGGAAAAGGCCATCGAGGCCCTGCAGCAGATGTCCGCCGCCACCTGCAAGGTGCTGCGGGACGGGATGCTCACGGTGCTGCCCAGTGAAGAGCTGGTACCCGGCGACGTGGTGCTGCTGGAGGCCGGCGACGCTGTGCCCGCCGACGGACGGCTGCTGCAGACTGCCGCCCTGAAGATCGAGGAGGCCGCCCTTACCGGCGAGTCTGTCCCCGCTGAAAAGACCACCGACGCCCTGCAGATCGCGGCGGGGGAGCATGACGTTCCCCTGGGCGACCGGCGTAACATGGTGTACATGGGCAGCTCCGTGGTCTACGGCCGGGGCGTCGCCGTCATCACCGGCACCGGCATGAACACCGAGATGGGCAAGATCGCCGACGCGCTGGCCCAGGCCGAGGACGGCGACACCCCCCTGCAGATCAAGCTCCGGCAGCTCTCCAAGATCCTGACCTGGCTGGTGCTGGGGATCTGTCTGGCCATCTTCGCGGTGCAGATGCTCCGCGCCGGCGGCCTGAGCCTGCGCACCACCCTGGACTCCCTGATGATCGCGGTGTCCCTGGCCGTGGCGGCCATCCCCGAGGGCCTGGCCGCGGTGGTCACTGTGGTGCTGAGCCTGGGCGTGACCCATATGGCCAAGCGCAACGCCATCATCCGCAAGCTCTCCGCTGTGGAGACCCTGGGCTGCGCCCAGATCATCTGCAGCGACAAGACCGGCACCCTGACCCAGAACAAGATGACCGTGGTGGATTTCTTCGGCGACAACGAGGCGGACACCGCCTCCGCCATGGCCCTCTGCTCCGACGCGGAGCTGGGAGAGCACGGCGAAGTCACCGGCGAGCCCACCGAGGCCGCCCTGGTGGTCTGGGCCAATAAGCTGGGCCGGGACAAAAATGTGCTGAAAAGCAAGTACCTCCGCTGCGCCGAGGCGCCCTTTGACTCTCTGCGTAAGTGCATGAGCACCGTCCACGTGGACGGGGACCATTTTGTGCAGTACACCAAGGGCGCGCCGGACGTGGTGCTGAGCCTCTGCACCCACTACTGGAAGGACGGAAAAGCCCAGCCCATGACCGATGAGGCCCGTGCGCTGATCCTGAAGCGGAACAAGGCCATGGCCGACCGGGCCCTCCGTGTGCTGGCCTGCGCCAGCCGCAGCTGGGACGTGAAGCCCATCGTCTCCACCCCCGAGGCTCTGGAGCAGGGACTCTGCTTCATGGGTCTGTGCGGCATGATCGACCCGGTCCGGCCCGAGGTGGCGGAGGCCATCGTGCGCTGCCGCGCTGCGGGCATCCGGCCCATCATGATCACCGGCGACCATGTGGATACCGCCGCCGCCATCGCCCGGGAGCTGGGCATCCTCTCCGGAGACGCCAAGGCTATCACCGGCTCCCAGCTCAGCCGCATGGACGACGAGACCTTTGAAAAGGAATTCCGCAACATCAGCGTTTACGCCCGGGTGCAGCCCGAGCATAAGACCCGCATCGTCAAGGCCTGGCAGAAGGCTGGCTACGTCACCGCCATGACCGGCGACGGCGTCAACGACGCCCCCAGCATCAAGAGCGCGGATATCGGCGTGGGCATGGGCATCACCGGCACCGACGTGACCAAGAGCGCCGCCGACATGGTCCTGGCGGACGACAACTTTGCCACCATCGTGGGCGCGGTGGAGGAGGGGCGGCGGATCTACGACAACATCCGCAAGGCCATTCAGTTCCTCCTGGGCGCCAACATGAGCGAGATCATCACCATCTTCACGGCCACGCTCCTGGGCTTCACCATCCTGAAGCCGGTGCACCTGCTGTGGGTGAACCTGATCACCGATACCTTCCCCGCCCTGTCCCTGGGCGTGGAGAAGGGGGAGGCGGACATCATGCGCCGCCCGCCCCGTCCCGCCAAGGCCGGCATCTTTGCCGACGGCATGGGCTGGGACATCCTCTATCAGGGCGTTCTGGTGTCTGCCCTGACCCTCTGCGCCTATCTGGTGGGCTGCCACGGAGAGACCGGCGCCTGGCGCTTCGTGAACAGCGGCGTAGGCACCACCATGGCCTTCATCACCCTCTCCATGGCGGAGATCTTCCATTCCTTCAACATGCGCTCCCAGCGCAAGAGCCTCTTCAGCCTGAAGGGCGTGAACCTGCTGCTGCTGGCTTCCGCCGCGCTGTCCCTGCTGCTCACGGCTGCCGTGTGTGAGATCCCCGCCCTGGCGGCTGCCTTCTCCTTCACCAGCCTGAGCCTGAAGCAGTTCGGCCAGGCCCTGGCCATCGGCTTTGCGGTGATCCCCGTGGTGGAGATCGTGAAGCTCATCCAGCGCTGCTTCCACAGAGAAAAGAAATAAGAAAAGCTGTCTTGCGCGCGGTGACAGGGGCAGAGTAACGCAAAGGAAGGATCGTTATGCCGGAGAAATACAAGATACTGGATGGGAGCATGCTGAAGCTGCTTGCCGTGGTGACGATGCTGCTGGATCATACGGCTCTTGTCCTGCTGAGAAACAGCAGCCCGGTGCTGCTTTCTCTGGCCGGTCATTCCCTGACGGTTTATGAGCTTCTGATTTTTATCGGAAGGATCTCTTTTCCTCTTTTTGCTTTCCTGGTCGTGGAGGGCTTCCTCCACACCCGCGACGTGAAGCGGTATGCGGTCAATCTCTTCCTCTTTGCCCTGATCTCTGAGATCCCCTGGAACCTGGAGCACAGCGGCGGCCTTTTCTACGGCCGACAGAACGTGATGTTCACGCTGCTGCTGGGCCTTCTCGGGCTGTGGGTGATACGGGAGTATCAGGAGCAGAGAAGGAAGCAGTGTTTTCTGCTGCTTCTGCTCCTGGCTGCTTCTGTCGTACTGCAGGCGGATTACGGCTGCAGCGGATTCGGATTTATCCTGATGCTGTACCTGCTGCGAGACCGGAAGCTGTATCAGGCTGTTGTGGGCTCCTGCTTTCTGTCCTCCCTGTGGATCGCCGGCCTGGCCTTTGTCCCCATCAACCTGTATAACGGGAAAAGAGGCTTCATAGACAGACCGTGGAAAAAGTATCTGTTCTACGCGATCTATCCGCTGCATATGCTGGCCCTCTATCTGATCAAAAATGCCACTATCGGGTATTGATCCCACAGTGGGACGGAAAGCAGACAAGGACCTCCGGGAAAGCGCCGCGTCCGGCGGAAAGAGGGACCGGCAGCGGGAATTGCGCAAAAACCCGGTTGACAGAAGCCTTTTCGGGTGATATGATACCCGCGTACAAATGCTTTGAAGGAAAACAGCGCGTGATTTCCCGTGCAGAGAGGGCCGGCCCAGGCTGGAAGCCGCCCCGGAGAGAGAACGCAGACTGACCGTTTCCCGAGCCGGGCGGAGGCAATGCCGCCCCGGGTGATCCCGTTAGCAGATCGCAATGAGTGAAATTCCAAGGTGGAACCGTGCATGTTTATGCACCCTTGGCGGCAAACTGCCGCCAGGAGTGCATTTTTATTTGTATTTAAGTATGGAGGATAAACCCATGAAGATCATTTACAAGGACGGAACCGTTGCCGAGTGCCCCCAGGAGGAGGAACTGCATGTCATCCGCCACACCGCGGCCCATATCATGGCTCAGGCCATTAAGCACCTCTTCCCGGAGGCGGACTTTGCCTACGGCCCCGCTACCCAGAACGGCTTTTACTATGACGTGGATCTGGGCGATCGCAAGCTGAGCCAGGAGGACCTGGAAGCCATTGAGAAGGAAATGAAGAAGATCGTCAAGCAGAATCTGCCGGTCAAGTCCTTCATCCTCAATCGGGAAGACTCCAAGAAGCTCATGGCTGAGCGGGGCGAAAAGTTCAAGCTGGAGCACATGGACGATCTGGCCAACGAGACCGAGTTCAGCTTCTTCCAGCAGGGCGACTATATCGACATGTGCCTGGGACCCCACCTGACCTACACCAAGGCCCTGAAGGCCTTTAAGGTCACCCAGCAGTCCGGCGCTTACTGGAAGAACGACTCTTCCCGCCAGATGCTCACCCGCATCAACGGCGTGGCCTTCCGCAACGCCGATGAGCTGGCCGAGTGGGAGAAGCAGCAGCAGGAGGCCCGGGAGCGGGATCACCGCAAGATCGGCCGGGAGATGCAGCTGTTCATGACCGACGATCTGGTGGGCCGCGGCCTGCCCATGTTCCTGCCCAACGGCGCCATCATCTGGGAGGAGCTGCAGAACTATATCGTCCAGAAGGAGCGCCGCCTGGGCTATCAGCACGTGATGACTCCCTGCGTGGGCTCCGTGGAGCTCTACAAGACCTCCGGCCACTGGGAGCACTATAAGGACAACATGTTCCCCGCCATGGAGCTGGAGAACGAGGCCTATGTGCTGCGTCCCATGAACTGCCCCCACCACATGCGCATTTACGCCAGCCGTCCCCGGTCCTACCGGAACCTGCCCCTGCGCATCGGCGAGATCGCCCATGACTTCCGCTTCGAGTCCTCCGGCACCCTGAAGGGCATCGAGCGTGCCCGTCACTTCTGCCAGAACGACGCCCACCTCTTCTGCACCCCCGAGCAGATCAAGGACGAGGTGGCCAAGGTCTGCGACCTGATCTTTGACGCCTACAAGGACTTCGGCATCACCGATTACCGCTGCGTCCTGTCTCTCCGTGACCCCGCCGACAAGAAGAAGTACCACGACGACGACGCCATGTGGGAGACCGCCGAAAACGCCCTGCGTCAGGTGCTCACCGAGCTGGACATCCACTTTACCGAGGAGATCGGCGAGGCCGCCTTCTACGGCCCCAAGCTGGACGTGAACGTGAAGCCCGCCGTGGGCGCGGAGTACACCCTCTCCACCTGCCAGCTGGACTTCTGCCTGCCCGCCAAGTTTGACCTGCGCTATATCGACTCCGACGGCACGGAGAAGTGCCCCGTGGTCATCCACCGGGCCATTCTGGGCTCTCTGGACCGCTTCATGGCCTACCTCATTGAAGAGACCAAGGGCCGCTTCCCCCTGTGGCTGGCGCCTCTGCAGGTCAAGGTCCTGCCCGTCAGCGAGAAGACCCTGGATTACGCCCGGGAGATCTACAATTCTCTGGCCAACGCCGGCATCCGCGTGCAGCTGGACGAGAGCAACGAGAAGATCGGCTACAAGATCCGCCTTGCCCAGCAGGAGGACCGGGTGCCCTACATGCTCATCATCGGCGCGAAAGAGGCCGAGGCCGGCTGCATCTCCGTGCGCACCCGCGCCGGCGAGGATCTGGGCGCCATGAGCCTGGCCGACTTCACCGCCAAGGTGCTGGAAGAGATCCGCAGCAAGGCAAAATAAGCTGTAATCGTATAATAGAAGTTCCCCCCTCACAAACTACTGCAAAACGGTTTGTGAGGGGGATCTTTATGTCCGCGGAACGAAAGCGCCTTATGCTGGCTCTGGCCGTGATCTTTGCGCTCAATATTTTCATCATCGCCCTGGCCCAGAGCGCATCTGCCGAATTATATAAGAAGGGGAGCGGCGGAGAGACGGTGAGCCAGATCCAGACCCGACTCAAAAACTGGGGTTATTACGACGGCGCGGTGGACGGCGTCTACGGCAGCCGCACCGAAGCGGCGGTCCGCTGGTTTCAACAGAAGAACGGCCTCAGTCCGGACGGGCAGGTGGGGGATCAGACCCTGGCCGCCCTGGGCATCAGCTCCGGCGGGGGAGGAGGCAGCGGCTCCGGCTCCGGCTCCCAATCGGGGGACCTCTATCTGCTGGCAAGGCTCATTTCCGCCGAGGCCAGAGGGGAACCCTATGTGGGCCAGGTAGCGGTTGGCGCGGTGGTGCTGAACCGGGTGGAGCATCCCTCCTTTCCCAACAGCATCTCCGGCGTGGTCTACCAGCCGGGGGCCTTCTCCTGCCTGGACGACGGGCAGTTCAACGAACCCGTGGCCGAGAGCGCCTACCGCGCTGCGCAGGAGGCGCTGAACGGCTATGATCCCAGCTATGGGGCTATCTACTATTTTAATCCCGCAACCGCCACCAGCCGCTGGATCTGGTCCCGGCCCCTCATCGTGCAGATCGGCAGCCACCGCTTCTGCGCCTGAATGACAAGTTTCGTCCCTTGCCTCTTGCAAAGCCCTTCGACACAGGATATAATAAAAAAACACTCTGTAAACGGAGGGGACGAGAATGGCATACTGCAAAAAATGCGGCGCATATATACCTGACGGGATCGGGGCCTGCCTGGCCTGCGGCTTCGATGAGAACGCCGGGAAAGCTGCGGCTGCCGCCGAGGCGGAGAGAAAGGCCGCGCAGAACGCGCGGAATGAGGATCTCAACGAAGTACTGGAGCGCCACCGCAAGCTGCAGCAGGAGAAAAATCGCCAGTGGGCCGAGCAGGAGCACGAGCGTCGGCAGAAGCAGGAAGAGAACCGCCGCTGGGCAGAGGAGGAGTATGCTCGTCGCCAGGCTCAGAAGGAGCTGGAGGAAGAGCAGCGCCGCAGAGAGGCCGAGGAGAGAGTGAGAGCGGCCGAGGCGAGAGCCAGAGAAGCGGAAGCCAGGGCGAGGGAAGCCACACGAAGCTTCACCTGGGAGCCGGCGCAGAACAAGAGCGGCAACACGGCTCTGGCTGCGCTGAGTTATCTCAGCGCTTTGTTCCTGCTGCCCCTGGTCTTCACCCCGGAGGACAAGTTTGCCAGGTTCCATGCCAAGCAGGGACTGCGTCTGTTCCTCTTCTCCCTGCTCACAGACGTGATCGGCGGCCTGACCGGCATCGGCTGGGTCCTGTCCCTTTTCCGGCTGTTTTGTATCATCAAAGGCATCTCCAATGCCATCCAGGGCAAGAAGGAGCCCCTGCCCTTCATCGGGACGCTCGGAAACTTCTGAGGCTTGGGGTCGAAAAACAGCTGAAACACCAGATGTTGTAGGCCAAAAGTTTTTTCTGAAAAGACGGAAAAACCTGTTGACAACAGCATAACACGGTGCTATATTATCAATCACCCGCGAGAAATGCGGGTTGGCGCAGACTGCAAACTTGAAAAAATCTTCGAAAAAACGAAAATTTCTTCTTGACAAAGCAAAACGCCTGTGCTATTATAATCAGGCTGACGCCGATGAGGCGGGAGCGAGATGTACCTTGAAAATTGAACAATGTAAGAAAAAAGCTTATGCTAAATAAGCACCAGAGAAGGGTTCTTTTAAACGACGAAAAGTCGTTAAAAATTCTTTTGAGAGCTAGTAAGCTTCAATAAGATTTT
>ONCI01000027.1 GCA_900316255.1 uncultured Eubacteriales bacterium
CTTTTTCGCAGGAATACTTTGTGTATTCCAAGAAAAAGTGACGAAATCAGGGCACAAATTGTCCGGGAGGCGCCGTAGGCGATTTGATCAGCGTTTACTTTGGGGGAGGTGGCCGAGCCGCCTGCGGCGAGGTCGGAAGGGGTTCATTCTCTTACTTCCTCGTATACACCGTGATCTGTTTTTCCACGCCGTTGCAGTTCACGGTCAGGGTCAGGGGGCCGGGCTCGTGCTTCACGCAGAGCACCGCGCAGTAGCGGGTGTCCTCGCTCACGGTGATGGTGACGCGCCGGGGATCGCTGATGCTCCATTGGTACACCGCGTCGCTGAAATCCGCCTCCGGATAGGCCCGTACCCGCAGCCGCACGGATTCGCCCACCTTCTCGGTAAATTCCTCCAGCTCCGTCTCGTAATAAAAGACCTTCAGCTCCTCCGGCTTGGGCCCCGGGGTGGGCGAGGGGGGCGGCATGGGCGTGATGGCCCCGAACTTCCAGGCGTAGATCCCCGCGGCCCAGGCCTTGTCGCTGTTGAGGGCCTGGCTTGCCGCCCGGCAGATGGCCTGGGAACTGATGGTGGCCCCGGTCACCGCGTCCACGTCCACCGTCTGGGCTCGGTGACGGTGATCCGCCAGATCCGGTCCTTGTCCGCGATCAGCTCCACCGTGACGGGGCCGCTGCGCCCCTGACTGGTGCCGGTGAGGCGCACGGCGCTCTTGGGGATCTCCCAGTCCTCGGCCCCGGCGCTGCAGTTGAGAAGCCGCTGGGCCGTCCGGTTTTCCTCCGCCTTTTTCGAGGCTTCGAAGATCCTGTCGAAGAGTCCCCATTTGCCGGCCCGCTCGTAGAGCCGGGCCGCCTTGGCATAATCTCCCGCCTCCGCCGCGTCTCCCGCCCGGATGGCGGAAAAGCCCGGGATCCCCAGCAGGATCAGGGTCCCCATCACCAGCACGATGGGCAGCGCGATGAGCAGCCACTGTTTGATCTTTTCCCAGAGGGCCCTGCGCTCCTGGGCCTTCCGCTGGGCGATCCAGGCCTCCTTTTCCTCCTGCTCCCGGACCCTGGCCGCCCAGGCGGCCATCTCCCGGGCCTCCTCGCTCTGGGAAAAGTCGCCCTTCCATTCCTTGAACTGGCTTTCCGGATCAAATTCGTTCATGCGCTCACCACCTTTGCCGTCCTGTTTTTTTCCTACTTTACCACAGCGCGGCGCCGTTTGCAATTTTCCGGCGAAAAAACTGCTTTCCGCCCGGAAAAAACCTGCATTTTCCCGCAAAAAGCTCTTGCAATTTGGAAACAATTCTTATATAATGTCAAGGCATTTCGCATGGAGGCGGACTTCGGGCTCCGTGGCGCGGGAAAACCGGGCTGGGTCCGGGGGGCGGAAACCTCCAGAGGAAATAACAAATTTGAAAAAGGAGAAACCCAAATGTCTGTCGTATCCATGAAGCAGCTGCTGGAAGCCGGTGTCCACTTCGGTCACCAGACCCGCCGCTGGAACCCCAAGATGGCCGGACCTGCAGAAGACCGTGAAGAAGCTGGAAGAGGCTTATAGCTTCGTCCGCGACCTGGCCGCCAACAACGGCACCATCCTCTTCGTCGGCACCAAGAAGCAGGCCACCGACGCTGTCCGCGAGGAAGCTTCCCGCGTGGGCATGTACTACGTCAACGCCCGCTGGCTGGGCGGTATGCTCACCAACTTCAAGACCATGCGCACCCGCGTGGACCGTCTGGCCCAGCTGAAGAAGATGCAGGAAGACGGCACCTTCGACATGCTGCCCAAGAAGGAAGTCATGAAGCACCTGGGCGAGATGGAGAAGCTGGAGAAGTACCTGGGCGGCGTCAAGGAGATGAAGAAGCTCCCCGGTGCCATGTTCGTGGTCGATCCCCGCAAGGAGCACAATGCCATCGCCGAGGCCCGCAAGCTGCACATCCCCATCGTCGCCATCGTGGACACCAACTGCGATCCCGATGAGGTCGATTACGTGATCCCCGCCAACGACGACGCTATCCGCGCCATCCGTCTGATCGCCGCCACCATGGCCAACGCCGTGCAGGAAGGCAACCAGGGCGCTGACGCCGCTGTCGAGGAAGCCCCCCAGGCCGCTGAGGAATAAGGAACCATGAGAAGGGGCGCGAAAACGCCCCTTTCTTTCAGGAATTTTTACAGGAGGAATATTCAATGGCTTTTACCGCTCAGGATGTAAAGACTCTGCGTGAGATGACCAACGTCGGCATGATGGACTGCAAGAAGGCTCTCCAGGCCACCGACGGTGATATGGAAAAGGCAGTCGACTGGCTGCGTGAGAAGGGCCTGGCCAAGGCCGCCAAGAAGGCCGGCCGCGTGGCCGCCGAAGGCATGGCTTATGCCCGCGTCTGCCCCCAGTGCGGCGTTGCCGCCGTTGTGGAAGTCAACTGCGAGACCGACTTCTGCGCCAAGAGCGAAGCTTTCCAGCAGTTTGTCAAGGACATCTGCAAGGTCGTTCTGAACGACGACCCCGCCGATGTGGACGCTCTGCTCCAGTGCAAGTACCCCGAGCGCGACCTGACCGTGGCCGAGATCCTGCCCGAGAAGGTCATGTCCATCGGTGAGAACCTGCAGATCCGCCGCTTTGTCCGCTTTGCCGAGCCCACCAACGTGGCCTACGTGCACATGGGCGGCACCCGCGCCGTGCTGGTGAACCTGGCTGTCGAGGGCGGCATTGACGCCACCGAGATCGGCAAGAACGTCGCCATGCAGATCGCTGCCATGAATCCCAAGTACTGGGACAAGTCCCTGGTTCCCCAGGCTGACATCGACCATGAGCTGGAAGTTCAGGTCGCTCTCATGAACAACGACCCCAAGATGGCTGCCAAGCCCCAGGCCATCAAGGAGAAGATCGCTGCCGGCAAGATCAACGCCTTCTACAAGGAAAACTGCCTGCTGCAGCAGGACTTCGTCCGCTCCGACCTGTTCCAGGGCTCCGTCGAGGGCTACATTGCCGACGCTGCCAAGAAGCTGGGCGGTTCCGTCAAGTTCGTGAACGCTGTCCACTTCGTAAAGGGCGAGGGCATCGAGAAGAAGGAAGAGGACTTCGCCGCCGAAGTCGCCGCCCAGATGAACATGGGCAAGTAAGTCTCCGGACTGCTTCTTTCCAAACCGATCAAAAAAACCACTCACATTTCTGTGAGTGGTTTTTTTCGTCCGTCCCGCCGCAGGGACGGCCACACACGCAAAAAGCAGAGGCTTTGCGCCTCTGCTTTTTTATCGCTGTCGTTTCTGTTCCGCCTCGCGGCTTACTCGGCCACGATGACCCGCTTGCCGTGCACGGAGAGCTTGCCGCCGCAGTAGAGGGCCACGGCCCGGCTGAGGAGCTTCCACTCGCACTCCTCCATCACCCGGGCGCCCAGGCTCTCGGGGGTGTCGTCCGGCAGCACGTCGATGGCCTTCTGCAGGATGATGCCGCCCACGCCGCCGTCTCCGTCGGCAAAATAGGCGGTGGCGCCGGTGACCTTGACGCCCCGTTCCAGCACCGCCCGGTTCACGTCGCCCTCCACGTCTTCAAAGGCGGGGGAGAGGGCAGGATAGGTGCCGATGATATGATTGCGGAACTGATAGGGCACCACGCCCAGGGGCAGGTCATAGCCCGCCAGGATCACCAGCTCGATGTCCATGTCCCGCAGCTTGTTGGCCACGGCCATGCTGTGGCTGGTCATGTTGGGGAAGAGCTCCGGGTCCACCACATAGGCGGGCACGCCCGCGTTGGCCGCCCGCGTCATGGCGTAATCCTCCCGCCGGGGGCAGATCACCGCCACCAGCTCGAACTCCGGGATCTCTTTGAAATACATGGCGTCCAGGATCGCCTGGAGCCGACCCCCGTCGCCGGAGGCCAGGATCGCCGCGCGGACCACGCGCATCCCCCCTCAAGATAGAAAAAGCTTAGCGTCGATCGCGAAAGCCGCAAGCAAAGGCAGCTCGCGAAAGCTGTTTCGCAATTGCCTAAAAAAGCTTGTGCATCAGGGTAAAAGAGGATATAATCACTTTAATACATTGCTGTTCATGATTGATACTGTATTATACTGTATTCGACCACTTTGGTCAAGGAAAGTGACAAGTTATGACAGAAATTTATCTGATCCGGCACGCGCAGGCGGAGGGAAACCGCTTTCGCATCATGCAGGGCCATTGGGACGGCGGCGTCACCGCGCTGGGCCGCCGGCAGATCGCCCTGCTGTCGGATCGGCTGCGGGACCTGCGCTTTGACGCGGTCTGCTCCAGCGACCTCTACCGGGCCATGCTCACCGCCTCCGCCGTTTACCGGCCCCGCTCCCTGCCGCTTTTCACCACCCCCGCCCTGCGGGAGCTGAACATCGGCCCCTGGGAGCAGCTGTTTTTCGGCAACCTCCTCCATGAGGAGCCGGAGCTGGCCCAGCGCTTCCTCACGGACCCGGCCAACTGGCGTCTGGAGGGGGCGGAGACCTTCGCGGAGCTGACGGACCGGGCCTATCCCGCGCTGGAGGCCATCGCCCGCCGCTATGAGGGGGGCAGGGTGGCGGTGGTGAGCCACGGGGTCACCATCCGCTGCCTCCTCGCCCGCATCACGGGCATCGACCTGCGGGACCGGGAGAAGCTGCCCATGCTGCTGAACACCGCCGTCTCCGTCCTCCGCTGGGAAAAGGGCGCCTTTTCCCTGGAGCTTTTCAACGACGACTCCCATCTGGACGCCCTGCCCCGCCGCAATTGGGGCAGCACCGCCACCCTGCGCCACCGTCCCCTGGACCCCCGCACCGAGCGGGACTATTACTGCGCCTGCTACCGGGACGCCTGGCTGGCCGCCCACGGGGATCTGCGGGGCTTTTATCCCGAGCCCTACTGGAAGGCCGCCCGGGAGCATCTGCGCCTGGACCCCGATTCCGTGCTGGTCCTTCTGGACGGGGACAAGCCTGTGGGTCTGGCGGATCTGGACCCGCTGCGCGCCTCCGAGGAGGGCTGCGGCTGGCTGAGCCTGCTGTATCTCATTCCGGAATACCGGGGCAAGGGCTACGGCATCCAGGCCCTGGGCCGGGCCGTGGTGGGCTTCCGCACCCAGGGCCGCCGGGCCCTGCGCCTCCTGGCGGCGGAGGACAACGCCGCGGCCTGCGCCTTCTACCGGCGGGAGGGCTTCTCCTGCGTGGGCGAGGAGGCGGGCAGCCACGGCCGGCTCCTGCTGCTGGAGCGGCCTCTTACGGAAAGGCGGGATGATCTGTGATGAAACCTCACATTCTCCGCTGGGACCCGGAGCCCGGCCGGCGGCTCCTGGTGGTCTCGGACATCCACGGCAACGTCCCCTATTTCGAGGGCGTGCTGCGCAAGGTCGGCTTTTCCGACCGGGATGAGCTGATCATCGACGGGGACTTTCTGGAAAAAGGGCAGGAGAGCCTGCGCATGCTGCGCATCCTGATGGAGCTGGCCCGACGGGGCAACACCCATGTGCTCCTGGGCAACTGCGACGACTGGTACGATCTCTTCCGCCCCGAATGGGACGACACAAACGACGAGAAGGTGCTGCAGTACGTGCTCTGGCGCAAGAGCGGCCTTCTCTGGGACATGTGCAACGCCGCCGGCATCGACCCCTTCGACATGGGGGATTTCACCGCCGTGAAGCACCGGCTGCTGCGGGCCTTCCCCCTGGAATGGAACTTCCTCCGCTCCCTGCCCCACGCCATCGAGACCGGGCATTTCGTCTTTGTCCACGCGGGCCGCACCCCGGGCAAGCGCCTGGAGGACCACAGCGTGGGGGAGCTTGTAAAGGTGGACCACTTCCTGACCCTGAATCGCTATTGCGACAAGTGGACCGTGGTGGGCCACTGGCCCACGGTGCTCTACGGCACCGACAAGGTCATCGCAAACCCCATCATCGACCGCGTCAAGCGTATCGCCAGCATCGACGGCGGCTGCGTCCTGAAGGACGACGGGCAGCTCAACTGCCTCATCATCCCCCATCGGGAGAGCGAGGACTTCGGCTTTGTGTCCTACGATCCCTTCCCCGAGCGCACCGTCCTGGACGACCAGGCGGAGGGGGACCGTTCCTACTACATCCGCTGGGGCGACAGCAGCGTGGAGGTGCTGGAGCGGGGCGAGGAATTCTCCCGCTGCCGCCACCGCCGCACCGGCTATGAGATGGAGATCCTGACCAAATATCTGTTCACCGACAACCCCATCACCGACTGCAACGACTGTACGGACTACGTCCTCCCCCTCCGGGAGGGGGACCGGGTCCGGGTGGTGGAAACATGCTCCCGGGGCTACTTTGTCAAGCACAAAGGCACCTCCGGCTGGTACTACGGGAGGTTAGTATGAAAAACATGACACAATCCATCCCCTTCCTCCTCATCGCCGTCTTTGTGCTGATGAGCATCATCCTCTTCCTGGTCATGGGGCGCGACAAAGCCCTTTCCAAGACCCGCAGACGCCGGGTGCCGGAGGCCACGCTCTTCCTGCTGGCCCTGCTGGGCGGCGCCCTGGGCGGGGTCCTGGGCATGCAGATCTTCCGCCACAAGACCCAGCATATGAGCTTCGTGATCGGCTTCCCTCTTCTCGCCCTGCTTCAGTGGGGCGCCGTCATCTGGATGCTCCTTCCGGACTGACGGGACCCTGTGACCCCGCGTTTCCCCCACTTCAAATCAGGAGGCAAGTTCCATGAGCAATGAGATCCGCATCTCCACCGGCATCGAAGCCCTGGACCGGACCGTGGACTATCTGCGGCCCGGGGACACCGTGACCTGGCAGATGGCCGGCATCGGCGACTTCGTCTTCATCGCCACCCAGTTCGTCACCAGCGTTGCCCTCACCGGGCGGCGCATCGTGTATCTGCGCTTCGGGCGGCACCCGGAGGTGGTGGCCACGGAGGCCCTGGCCCGCCGGGGCGCCAACATCCGCCAGTACGATCTGGACGCCACCGTGGGCTTCGAGACCTTCTCCGTCCAGGTCCACCGGATCATCAGCGCCGAGTCGGAGGACGCCTTCTTCATCCTGGACTGTATCTCGGATCTGCAGAAGTTCTGGTTTTCCGACGCCATGGTCTGCAACTTCTTCTGCCTGACGGCGGACTTTCTCCGGGCGCGGAAGGCCATCGCCTACATCCCCCTGCGCTATGAGCGGCACACCTACGAGACCATCTCCCGCATCCGCCACGCCACAAACGTGCTGCTGAACATCCGCAGCCTGGAGGGGCGCAGCTACATCCACCCGGTGAAGGTGGACGGGCGGCACACCGACACCATGTATTTCCCCCTGATGGTGGACGGGGTGCACAGCAAGGTCCTCTCCTCCAGCGCAGACACCTACGCCCTCTTCGACATCTTCACCCAGACCGGCGAGCGCCGGGACTGCTGGGACAGCATGTTCGACTCGGTGGAGGCCGGCAGCCCCGAGCCCACCGACCCCGACGGCATGGCCCTGAAGGAGAACATCCTGCGCTGCCTGCTGGGCAACGAGCCCAAGCGCCTGGAGCTCTGCCGCAAGTATTTCTCCGTCCGGGACCTGATGGAGATCAAGCGGCGGGAGGTGGGCACCGGCTGCATCGGCGGCAAGTCCGTGGGCATGCTGCTGGCCCGCAACATCATCCGGGATACGGACCCGGAGTTCTTCCAGCGCCGCATCGAGCCCCACGACTCCTACTTCATCGGTGCGGACGTGTTCTACACCTACGCCGTGCAGAACAACATCTGGGAATACCGCACCAAGATGGTGACCCCGGAGGACTATCTCCGGGTGGCCCCGGCCCTGCAGGAGCTGCTGCTGAACGGCAAATTCTCCCACAACATCAAGGAGCAGTTCCGCTCCGTGCTGGAATACTTCGGCCAGTCCCCCATCATCGTGCGCTCCAGCTCCCTGCTGGAGGACGGCATCGGCAACGCCTTCGCCGGGAAATACGACAGCGTCTTCTGCCCCAACCAGGGCACGCCGGAGGAGCGCTACCGGGACTTTGAAAACGCGGTGCGCACCGTCTACGCCAGCACCGTGAGCCCGGACGCCATCAAGTACCGCACCGACCGGCACCTGCTGGACCGGGACGAGCAGATGGCCCTGCTGGTGATGCGGGTCAGCGGCGACTGCCACGGCGATTACTACTACCCCCATCTGGCGGGGGTAGGCCACTCCAAGAACCTCTACGTCATGGGCACGGAGGACCGGGAGCACAACAGCGGCATGCTGCGGCTGGTCTTCGGCATGGGCACCCGGGCCGTGGACCGGGAGGCGGACGACTACGCCCGCTTCATCCGGCTGGACAACCCCACGGCGCCCCTGATGGTGGCCTACGGGGACGAGTACAAGTACAGCCAGCACAAGGTGGACGCCATCGACCTGCGGCACAACCGCTTCACCACCGTGCCTCTGGAGGCGCTGGACAAGAAAGCCATGGGCACCGACAACGCCCTCTTCATGGAGCCGGACACCGCCGCCGCGGCCCGCTTCCGGGAGTACGGGCTCTATAACGAGCCCATTCCGGATATCCTGAACTTCCGCAAGCTCCTGCGGCGGACGGATTTTGCCGCCGTGATGAAGCGGATCATGTCCATCGTGGCGGAAACCTACCAGTACCCGGTGGACATCGAATACGCCTGCAACTTCCGGCCCGACGGGGAGTACCGGGTGAACCTGCTGCAGTGCCGCACCATCCAGACCCGGGGCCTGGGCCAGGCCGGGGTGAAGCCCAAGGTGAAGGACTTCTTCTGGAACATCAAGGGCAACTTCATGGGCGGCAACGCCGCCATCCCGGTCAAGCACGTGGTCTTTGTGAAGGTGGGGCCCTATCTGGACCTGCCGGAGCAGCGGAAATACCAGGTGGCGCGGCAGATCGGCCTGCTGAACAGCGCCCTGAAGGACCAGCAGGCCATCCTCCTGGGCCCCGGGCGCTGGGGCACCACCACGCCGAGCCTGGGCGTGCCGGTGGGCTTTGCGGAGATCAACCGCTTTGCCTGCATCTGCGAGCTGGCCTACCGCTCCCACGGGCTGCGGCCGGAGCTGAGCTACGGCAGCCACTTCTTCCAGGACCTGGTGGAGTCCGGCATCTTCTACGCGGCGCTCTACCAGGGCGAGGCGGGCTGCGAGTTCCGGGAGGAGCTCTTCGACGCCTGCCCGGACCGCTACCGGGAGCTCACCGGGGACAGCCTGTTCGAGGGCGTGATCCGGGTCTGCGACCTGCGGGACCGGGAGGCCATCCTCTACGCCGAAATGGCCAGCCAGGAGTGCTTCCTGGGCGGGATGTAGTCTCTGACTATGGGGATCTATTCCCCGACGAGGGCTTTCGCTAATGGAACAGTTATCCCTTTACACATGTTTTAATCTCTACTAGCGGAGGAAACTATATGTTCAAGTATAAAATCGACGTTATTGAAGAACTGAAAAAGCGAGGGTACACCACTCACTTTATCAGGAAGAACAACATCTTAGGAGAATCGTCCATGAGCAAGCTCAGGCACGGGGAAGTTCTCGGCATTATCTATCTCGACAAACTCTGTTCTATTTTCGATTGCCAACTATCAGACATCGTGGAACACGTCACAGACGACATTCCTCCTCGTCCTGGCGACTGACCATTCCCTCTAGAGGAAGTCCTGATACTGGGAGATAAACGAGAATCGTCGAAGGAAAGGTCATAGATAGAAAGGACGCAGGGTGAATAGTCCCTACGTCCTTTTTGCTGTAACCTTGAAAGCGTTGGCAAGAGCCAGGAAATCAGTTTTGTCCGTCCTTCACAACCTCGTCCCGCAGCTCCAAATACTGCTGCTCCAGGGTTTTCCACTGCTGATCCAGCTCCTTGAAGTCCCGGTAAGCTTGTATCATCTCGTCAGAGTCATAGCCAACGCCCTGCTCCACCAACTCCTTGAGCCTGAACCGCGTCGCCTCCAGGTCCACGCCCAGGCTATACAGCCGCGCCGCCGAGGCCAACAGAAGTTCTTTTCTATAGTCCATATTCACGCCCCGCCCATGCAATATTTCAAGCTTGTCCTATAACAGGACAAGAATTCTTGTTCTGTAGTTTACGCTATGCTTTGTCCTAAGTCAAGACAAAGGAGCGTACACGCATGGCACGGATCATTGACGGAAAAGCCCAGAACATGGTGGGCGATAAGGTTCGGAAATTGCGCACAGAGCAGAAAATGAGCCAGCAGATGCTTTCGGATCGTCTGGAAACCCTTGCGATCTATATCTGCCGCGGCTCCATCTCCCGGATCGAAGACAAGCAGCGCACTGTGACAGACATTGAGCTGTATGGTCTTGCCAAGGTGCTGGGTGTTTCGATCGAAGAATTGTTTATTGATTGAGCCTGACCTCGCCTGATACGGCACAACCAGATCCTGAATGCAGCACCCCGAGGGCAAAAGTCCTCGGGGTGTTTTTGATTGATCGGAAACGCGAAACGCCCCGCATGTCATCCTGAGGAGGCTTCGCCGACGAAGGATCCCGTCGGCGCGGGGCTGGATGGTTCGCGGCGCCCGGATAAACCGACTCTGCGCCGGGGGCGAGATCCTTCGCTGCGCGAAGCCATGACAGGACGGGATGGGGAGAGCGGCATCCCTAGGGAATTCCAAAAGGGGCTCGCAAGCCCCGTTTGGTCGTTTGAATGAGGGAGGGTCCAGGGAGGGGGAGAAATCGAAATCTTCCCCTCCCTGGTGTCGTTTTCTTTGGTACCTTTCTTTTGGACAAGCAAAAGAAAGGTACGCCCCCGTCCCGGGGCGAGATCCTTCGCTGCGCGATGCCGTGACGAGAACGAAGAAGCGGATTGCCACACCGGTGTGCGCACCGGTTCGCAATGACAGAGGAACGGGGACCTCATCCGCCCCAGTGTGCGCACTGGGGCACCTTCCCCGTGCGCGGGGAAGGCTTTGGGCGGGGGCATCGTGATACGCCCCTACGCCAGAGGCGGGAAACTGACTCCCTCCGTCACGGCGAACCCCTTCCGTCAGCTCCGCTGACAGCTCCCCCGGAGGGGAGCCAAGGGGAGCGGGGACCTCATCCGGCGCTTCGCGCCACCTTCCCCGTGCGCGGGGAAGGCTCGAGGGCGGGCAGGCGCACGGGCGCCCCAGCGGGGGGGGGATGGCTTTTGCTGCCCTCAGGGCAGGGGCTTTTTCTCGAAGAGGATGTCCAGCAGCTCGAAGCCGTTGTCGAGGAAGGGGCCGGTCTCGCCGGCGGCCTCGGTATAGGGCGTGCCCCGGCCGGTATCCACGCGGCTGTCGTAGAAGAGATAGGGGACCGGGTCGCCGTCGTGGCCCCGGGTGGCGGTGAGGGTCTTGTGGTCGGAGAGGAGGAGGATGCGGTGGTCCAGGCCCGCCCGCTCCAGGCGCTCCACCAGGGGGCCCACCAGTCGGGAGGAAAGCCACTCGATGCTCTGGACCTTGCCGGGGAGATCCCCGTTGTGGGTGCACTCGTCCGGAGCCTCCAGGTGCAGGCACACGAAGTCGTACTCCTGCAGCTTCTGCCAGGTGGCCTCCAGCTTGCCCTCGAAATTGGTGTCGATCTCGCCGGTGGCGCCTTCCACCTCCACCTTTTCCAGGCCCCGGAGGACCCCGATGCCGTGGCAGATGGGCACGGCGCTGACCACGGCGCCCCGGTGGCCGTATGCCGCCTCAAAGGAGGGCAGGCTCACGGCGGTGCCCTCGGCCCAGAACCAGATGCCGTTGGCGCCCATTTTGCCGGAAGCGCGGCGCTCCTCGGTCACGGGATGATGCTCCAGGACCCGGTTCGCCAGGCGCATCAGATCGGCGAACTTCTTCGCCTTGGGATCCCCGTCCGGGAGCAGGGGGCCGATGACCTCGCCCAGATGGTCATGGGGCGGGATGAAGCGGATCCCCGAAAAGTCCCCGTCATGCTCGATGGCAAGGGGACGGAAGGTGGCCACAGGGGGCAGCTCCATATTGGCGGCCCGCATGGCGGCGGAAAAGGCCGGGTCGGCGTTCAGGGCCCGGATGGTCTTGAGTGCGTCCTCCCCGGAGATGGAGCCGGCGCTGTGGGAGAGGATGCGCCGCTGCTCAAAGGGCTGGTCCCCTTCCTCCAGGCCCACCAGGTTGCAGCGGTAGCAGCAGTCCCCCTCCCGGAGCGTGAGGCCCAGGGCCGCCGCCTCCATGGGGGAGCGGCCGGTGAAATACCGCAGGGGATCGCAGCCGAAGATGGAGAGGATGCCGGTCTCGCTGCCGGCGGGGAGCTGGGGCGGGCAGTTCATGACGCTGCCCACCACGCCCCGGGCCGCCAGGGCGTCGATGGCGGGGATCTTTGCCGCCTCCAGGGGGGTCTTGCCGCCCAGGGCGGGGACGGGATTGTCGGCCATGCCGTCGCCGATGACGAGTAAGTATTTCATGTTTCTTGTTTCCTTTGCATTTGACGGGATTTGGTTTATAATGATCATCGGATGGCGAAATCAATCGAAGCTTCGATTGATTTCGCTGCCAAACGACAAGTTTGGCAGCGAATGATTCTTTGAATCATTCGCCCGATGCTCATTGCAATGAATATAGGGCAAAACAGCGATTCTGTTTTGCTGCGCAGCAAAGCTGCGCGGCGAAAAGCTTTTTGGCTTTTCGCCATCCTATCGTCATTATAATGGCGATAAGAATTCAGAGCTGCGAGCCAAGCGCAGCAGTCCTTCCCCCAGCGGGGGAAGGTGCCCCAGTGCGCACACTGGGGCGGATGAGGGAGACCGTCACTGAAGTCAGCGTCATTTTCCTTCGGTGGAAAGGGAAGGCTTCTCCCTCATCAGTCGCGTCGCTTGCGTGAGACGCGACGCGCCAGCTTCCCCCGCTGGGGGAAGCACACAGCCAGGGCATGAAAACGCAGGAGGACGCTATGAAGAAGATCGAGACGAGCTTTCACGCGGAGCTGACGGATTTTCGCCGGGCCAGCTATTACGGACTCTTTCTGCGCCACAGGCGGGCGCTGCAGATCCTGTTTCTGGTGCTGGGGGCTGCGCTGCTCTATTACATCGGCGCCCGTATCAACCTGGGCACGCCCAATCCCCTGGTGTTCTTCCTGGCGGCGGCCTATCTGGTGTGGGGGCTGCTGCTCTTCGCCGGGGCGGAGAAGGAGATCCGCCGCTACATCAAAAGCCCGGACAGCCTGATCGGCTGCGAATACCGGGTGCTCCTGGAGGATCACCGCATCCGCATCGAGATCCCGGAGAAGAAGGTCCGGGAGTCCTTCAATCTCCACAGCCTGCACTGCTGCTTTGAGCTGGCCTCCATGTTTTTGATCTACACCACGCCCCAGAACGTGTACCTGCTGCCGAAGCGGGCGCTGGAGGCGGAGGAGATCGAGGCGCTGCGGGAAGAGCTGGTCTCCTCCCTGGGAGAGCGCTTCTCCTCCCGCTTTGTGAAAAAGGGAAAACGATAAAGGACGCTGCTTCGGCATAACACAAAACAGAACCGGGATGAATTCGAAAGACAGGCTGAATTCATCCCGGTTCTTCTTGTGTTTTCCCGGTGCTTCGGGCACGGGAGGGGCAAGCCCCTCCCCTACGGCATAAACAGGACCTTGCCTTTTCAGCAGCCTTTTCTTTCGTGTTACGCCGCTTCGGCGGGGGTGTTCTTCTTGCTCTGCAGCCGGGCAATGGCAACCACCGCGGCCACCAGCACGATGCCGATGATATCCGTCACGGTGCCGGGCATGACCAGCAGCAGGCCGCCGGCAAAGGAGATCAGCCGGAAGACGATGTTCAGCTTGCCGAAGAGGTAGCCGATGAAGCCGCCGCCGATGCCCACCAGGCCGACGATGGCCGTGAGGATCATGGGCAGGGCCTTCAGGAAGGCGCCGCCGGAGAGCAGCACGTCGCCGCCGTTGATCATGATCATGGCCGGGTTCATGGCGAACATGTAGGGCACCAGGAAGGCGGCGATGGCCAGCTTCGTGGCGTTCACGCCGGTCTTGAAGGCGTTGCCCTTGGCGATGGCGGAGCCGGCATAGGCGGCCAGGGCCACGGGCGGGGTGATGTCGGCCACGATGCCGAAGTAGAAGCAGAACATGTGAGCCGCCAGCAGGGGGATGCCCGCCTTGATGAGGATGGGCGCCGCGATGGTGGAGGTGATCAGGTAGTTGGAGGTGGTGGAGACGCCCATGCCCAGGATCAGGGAGGTGAACATGGCGCAGACCAGGGCCAGGAACACGCTGTTGCCCACCAGGTCGAAGATGCCGGAGCCGATGCGCTGGCCCAGACCGGTGAGGGTCACCATGCCGATGATGATGCCGGCGGTGGAGCAGGCGGTGGCCACGGAGATGACGCTGCGGGCCGCCTGGGGCAGGGCCTTGAAAATCTGCAGGAAGGGCACCCGGGTCCCCTTGCGGAGATAGGGCACCACGATGCAGATGGCGCAGCCTATGAGGGCGGCGCGGGAGACGGTGAAGCCCGCCAGCATCAGATAGATGATGGCAAGCAGGGGCAACAGCAGATGGCCCTTGTCCCGCATGAGGGGCCAGGTCTTGGGCAGCTTGTCCCTGGGCAGGCCCTTCAGCCCCAGGCGCTTGGCCTCCAGGTGGACGCTGATCCAGATGCCCACGAAGTACAGCAGCGCCGGGATGACGGCGACCACCATCAGCTGCCGGTAGGGCACGCCCACGGTCTCGCTGATGAGGAAGGCGGCGCTGCCCATGACGGGCGGCATGATCTGGCCGCCGGTGGAGGCGGCCGCTTCCACGGCGCCGGCAAACTCCGGCTCATAGCCCAGGGACTTCATCATGGGGATGGTGAAGGAGCCGGTGGACACGGTGTTGGAAACCGAGGAGCCGGAAACGGTGCCCTGGAGGGCGGAGGACAGCACGGCCACCTTGGCCGGGCCGCCGGCAGCCCAGCCGGCCAGGGAGTTGGCCAGGTCAATGAAGAACTGGCCGATGCCGGTCTTCTCCAGGAAGGCGCCGAAGAGGATGAACAGGAAGATGAAGGTGGAGCAGACGCCCAGGGGGTTGCCGATGACGCCTTCGGTGGTGATGAAGAGGTGGGTGATGATGCGCTTGAAGGCGAAGCCCCGGTGATGCAGGAAGCCGGGCATGTACTTGCCCACCATGCCGTAGATGAAGAAGCAGCTGGCAATGATGACGATGGGGGGACCGACGACACGCCAGCAGGCCAGCAGCACCAGCGCGATGCCAAGGCCCGCCATAATAGTGTCCATCATATTATAAGCGCCGGCGCGGAACTGCAGGGGCTTGTAGTTGATGATAAAGTAGCCGGAGACGCAGAGAAATGCGACGCAGAGCACGATATCATACCAGGGAAGCTTCCGCCGGTCGGCGTTCTTGGTGGCAGGATAAAGAAGGAAGGCAAAGGAAATGGCCAGGCCCAGGTGGGTGTAGCGCAGGATCTGCAGGGGGACCTTGTTGGAGATGGACGCATAGAGCTGGAACAGGGCCCAGAGCGTCAGGATGATCTCAATGACGGTTTCGAATTTGCCGGAAAAGATCTTGTATTTGGACTCGCGGTCCAGCGCGGAAAGATCGATATCCTCGGGATCGACCTTTTTCTTTTTGAAAAGTGCCATGGCGGGTCTCCTTCCGTTTCAGGATATACCGGGTTTCAAGACCGATATAAGAAATCAGGCAGGGCAGCTGTGCCCTGCCTGATCGGCACAAGGGTTTACTTCAGGTAATCGGGGATCTCGATGCCCTGCTCGGCAAAGTAGCGGGCGGCACCGGGGTGCAGGTCGCTGGGGATGCCGGAGAGAGCGGCTTCCAGGCTCATGTAGTTGGCCTTGGAGTTGATCTCCTTGATGGCGTCCAGATTCTCGTAGATGGCCTTGGTCAGCGCGTAGATCTCATCCTCGGTGAAGGTGTCGGCGCAGACGAGCATGCACTTGACAGCCACGCTGGTGATCTCGTGGCCCAGGTTGTACTCATCGGTCTGGGTGGTGAAGGGAGAGTAGAAGGGGTACTGCTTGGTCAGAATGTCCAGGTGCTCCTGATCGATGGTGATGACCTCGATCTTGCCGCTGAGAGAGAGCTCAGTGACGTTGGAGTTGGGGTAGCCGGAGCAGAGGAACATACCGTCGAGGGTACCGTCCTGCACGCCGTTCTTGGCGGTGGCCTGGTCGGCAAACTGCTCGTCGATATCGTCATAGCTCATACCGTAAGCGCCCAGGATCTGACGGGCGTCGACCTCGTAGCCGGAGCCCACAGCGCCCACGCAGATCTTCTTGCCGGCCATGTCAGCCACGGAAGTGATGCCGCTGTCCTTGCGGACAACGATCTGCACCATCTCGGGGTAGCAGGCGGTGACGGCCTTGAAGTTGGTGATGGGGGTGCCGTCGAACAGCTCGATGCCCTGGTGAGCATAGCTGAACACGTCAGACTGGATCATGGCGAACTCGTTCTCACCGGAGCCCAGCAGGCGGGCGTTCTCGGTGGAGCCGCCGGTGGCGTTCACGGTGATGTTGGCGCCGGTGACCTGGTTGATGACGGTGCAGACGGCGTTGCCGAAGTTGTAGTAGTTGCCGGTGGCGGAGCCGGTGCCCATCAGGTAGCTGCCCTGGAAGCTGGGCTCGCCGGAGGCGCCCTCAGCGGGAGCAGCAGACTCGGGCTTGGCCTCGCCGCAGGCGGTGAGCGCCAGGACCATCATGAGTGCAAGCAGAAGAGCGAGAAATCTTTTCATTTCCTTTCGTCCTTTCCATGTATTGTACATCACTGTACTTGAGTCTGATTTTACTCGCAAACGGCCCGGAAGTCAATGCTTCGTTTTTTTGTGGGGCCGGGAAAAGCGGCACGCCGGATTGATTTCCCCGGGGGAAGCTGGTAGAATGGGAGCAAATCCAAGTCCCGCGCGCTTCCCTATCCCTCAGGAAAGGAGCATCCTTATGCTGGTACAAAGTACGCGTTCCGACTATCAAAGCGACGATCTCAGCGCCGTGCTGGAGGGCCTGGCCCCCGACGGCGGCCTGTTTGTGGAAAAGGAGCTGGGCTCCCGGCCCTTCGACTGGAGGGCCTGCCTCCCCTGCGCGCCCCTGGAGCGGGCGGAAAAGATCCTGAGCTATCTGCTGCCGGGCTTTGCCGGGATGGGCGAGCTGGTGCGGCAGGCCTACGCGGGAAAGTTTGAGACCACGGAGCTGACCCCGCTGGTGCCCGTGGGGCAGGACTATGTGCTGGAGCTCTTCCGGGGCCCCACCTCCGCCTTCAAGGACGTGGCCCTCTCCCTGCTGCCCCGGCTGATCTCCGCGGGGCGGCGGCAGAAGGCTCTGCCCGGGGAGACCGTGATTTTGACCGCCACCTCCGGCGACACGGGCAAGGCCGCCCTGGAGGGCTTCCACGACGTGACCGGCACCCGGATCTTCGTCTTCTACCCCGCCGGGGGCGTCTCGGAGATCCAGCAGCTGCAGATGAGCACCCAGCCGGGCGCCAATGTGCAGGTCTGCGCGGTGCGGGGGAATTTTGACGACTGCCAGACCCGGGTAAAGCAGGCCTTTGCCGCCCTGCGCGAAAATGAAGCGCTGCAAAAGCGGGGCTTTTCCTTCTCCTCGGCGAATTCCATCAACATCGGGCGTCTCGCGCCCCAGGTGATCTATTACTTCTCCGCCTACGCCCGCCTTGCGGAGCTGGGCAGGATCCGGGTGGGGGATCCGGTGGACTTCACCGTGCCCACCGGGAACTTCGGCGACATTCTGGCGGGCTGGATGGCGAAACGCCTGGGCCTGCCGGTGGGGCGGCTGATCTGCGCCTCCAACGCCAACCGGGTGCTGACGGACTTTTTCGAGACCGGTATCTACGACAGGAAGCGGGAATTTTACAAGACCGCCTCCCCCTCCATGGACATTCTGGTGTCCTCCAACCTGGAGCGGATGCTGTTTTACATCTCCGACGGCGACACGGCCCTGGTGCGCGCCTGCATGAAAGAGCTGACGGAACAGGGCCGCTACCGCTTCCCCGAGGAGCTGATGGCAAAGCTGCGGGAGAGCTTCGCCGCGGGCTGCTGCACCGAGGCGGAGACGAAGGAGACCATCGGCCGGCTCTGGCGGGAGCGGGGCTATCTCTGCGACACCCACACGGCGGTGGCCTTCCGCGTGGCGGAACAGTTCCGGCGGGAGGCGCCCATGGTGGTGCTCTCCACCGCCTCGCCCTACAAGTTCCCGGCGGCGGTGCTGGAGGCCCTGGGCGAAGCCGTGCCGGAGGACGCCTTCCGGCAGATGGAAAAGCTGGAGGCTCTCACCGGCGTTCCCGCGCCCAGAGGGCTGCGGGAACTGAAGGGCAGGCCCGTCCGCTTCCGGGACGAGATCGGCCCCGAGGAGCTCTGCTCCTATGTGACCGGGAAGCTGCTGGGCTGACCGGGAAAGGAGACGCATCATGAAGCTCAGTGAAGTCTATACCCCGGCGGTGCTGCTGGACCTGGACATTCTGGAGCGGAACATAAGCCGCTTCGCCGCGGAGGCAGCCGCCCACGGCAAGCAGCTCTGGCCCATGCTGAAGACCCACAAGAGCCTGGAGCTGGCGGCGCTGCAGGCCGCGGCCGGGGCCGCGGGCTTTCTCTGCGGCACTCTGGACGAGCTGGAGGCTCTGGCGGAGGCGGGCTATCGCGATCTCATGTACGCCTACCCCGCTGCGGACCCTCTCTCCGTCGCAAGGCTGATCCGGGCCGCAAAACGCTGTGCGCTTATCCTGCGCATCGACGGGCTGGAAGCGCCGGCTGTCCTGAACGAGGCCGCCCGGGAAGCGGGGATCCGGCTCTCCTACACCATCATCATCGACGCCGGGCTGCACCGCTTCGGCGTCCCGCCGGAGAAGGCCGGGGCCTTTGCCCGGGAGCTGGCCCGGTTCGATTCCCTCCGCTTCCGTGGTCTCTCCACCCACCCGGGGCACGTGTACGCCGCGGGCTCGGCAGAGGAGCTGCCCCGCTACTGTGAGGAGGAGCGGGCGGCGGTGAAGACCGCGGTGGAGTCCCTGCAGGCGGCGGGCTTTGCGCCGGAGATCGTCTCCAGCGGCTCCACGCCCACCTTCCGGGGCACCGTGGGAGACGGGCTGCTGAATCTTTACCACCCAGGCAACTACGTCTTCATGGACGCCATCCAGCTCTCCACCGGCACCGCCCGGGAGGAGGACTGCGCCCTCACGATCCTGGCCAGCGTCATCTCCCACCCCCGGGAGGACCTGTTCCTCTGCGACGCCGGGGCCAAGTGCCTGGGTCTGGACCAGGGCGCCCACGGCAACAGCTCCATCCGGGGCTACGGCGTGGTGATCGGCCACCCGGAGATCACCGTGGCGGGCCTCTCGGAAGAAGTGGGCAAGCTCCATGCGGAGGGCAGGACGGACCTGAAGGTGGGGGACCGGATCCGCATCATCCCCAACCACGCCTGCTCCAGCGCCAACCTGACCAGCTACTATGTGGGCCACCGGGGCGATGAGGTGGATCATCTGATCGCCGTGGACATCCGGGGAAACGGGTTTTGCTGTGACGAATGGGACGAAGCCTTGTTCCTCCCCCAGCGGGGGAGGATGTCAGCGAAGCTGACAGGTGAGGGAGAAAAGAGAAGATCCTCGGCAATTGGCTCAGCGTCTCCCTCATCACCCTCCAGTGTGAACACTGGAGGGAGCTTCCCCCGCTGGGGGAAGCACAGCGGGTCGTCGAGGACGCCGACCCCTACGGGGAGACGGAAGACCTCATCCGCCCCAGTGTGCGCACTGGGGCACCTTCCCCGTGCGCGGGGAAGGCTCCGGGTGTCAACCCTACGGTCTGTCCCGTCCCTGCGCGCAAATCCGATCCTCCCCGCGTGGCTTTATTCCTTATTCCCTCTTCCCTCTTCCCTTTTCTCTCCCGCCGGGGAGAAGCTGATCCGGAGCTGCTCCAGGAAGCGCTCGGCGATGGGGGAGAAGGTCTGGTAGCGCTTCCAGACGAGATAGAGCTTCGTCTCCAGCGCCGGGGTCAGGGGACGGAAGACCATGCCGCTGCCGGGAGAGGTGTCCACCAGGCGGTCGAAGGTCAGCAGATAGCCCAGGCCCTCCCGGGCGAAAAGGGAGGCGTTGTAGGACAGGCGGAAGGATCCCTCCAGGCGGAGCTTCGCCATCTGCTCCCCGGCCCAAAGAGGGATGTCCTTCTCCCAGCCCTGGCCGGAGCAGAAGAGGGGCAGACCGATGAGATCCTCCGCCCGGATAGCGTCCTTCCGGGCCAGAGGATCGCCTGCCGGGAAGACCAGGCCCCAGCGGTCCGCTTCCGGGAAGGCCAGGGCCTCGTACTTTCGGGGGTCCGGCGTCTCCGCCAGGACGGCAAAGTCCAGCAGCCCCTTGTCCAGTTTCTCCGCCACCTGCTCGGTATCGCCGCTGGTGATGTGGTAGCGCAGATCCGGAAAGCGCTCCCGGAGGCGGCGGATCTGCCGGGCCAGCAGGCCGATCTGCCAGGATTCGGCCAGGCCCAGGTACAGATCGCCCCCGGTGATGTCGTCCAGGGACACGAATTCCCGCTCGATCCGGTCCGCCATGGTGACCAGGTCCTCCGCCCGGTTGCGCAGCAGCACCCCCTCGTCGGTGAGGCGGATGCTGAAGGACTGGCGGGTGAAGAGCTTTTTGCCCAGCTCCTCCTCCAGCGCGCGCAGCGCCTTGGAGAGGGTGGGCTGGGTGACGTGTAACAGCTCCGCCGCCCGGGTCATGTTCTCCTCCCGGGCCACAGCCAGAAAATAGCGCAGGGTGCGGATCTCCATGAATCTCCCTCCTGATATGCCGAATTAGAATATCACGATATGCATTATAACCATTAGCGCGCCGCCGCGCAAGGGGGTATACTGGGTCCATCAGAAAAAGAACGGAGGCGGGAACATGGACAGAGCGTGCCTGATGGAGCTGGGCCTGAGCGCGGCCCAGGCGGACCGGGCGGCGGCCTTTTGCCGGGAGGGAAACTTCCGGGACGCGCTGCTCACGCTGCGGAGCGCACGGGGCGACCTCATAGAGGAGCTGCACGGCTGCCAGCGCAGGCTGGACGCTCTGGACCTGCTGATCCGCGAGACCGAAAAACAGAAAGGCGGTACAAAATCATGATGAAAACGGAAGATCTGAAGCTGACCCGGGAATGGGACAAGACCTTTCCCAGGAGCGAGAAGGTGGAGCACCGCAAGGTCTGCTTCGCAAACCACTTCGGCATCACCCTGGCGGGGGACCTGTACAGCCCCAAGGGGGCGGAGGGGAAGCTGCCCGCTCTCGCGGTGTGCGGCCCCTTCGGCGCCTGCAAGGAGCAGAGTTCCGGCCTTTACGCCCAGACCATGGCAGAGCGGGGCTTCGTGGCACTGGCCTTTGACCCCAGCTTCACCGGCGAGTCCGGCGGCTTCCCCCGGGCCATGCACTCCCCGGACCTGGACGTGGAGGACTTCCAGGCGGCGGTGGACTATCTCTCCTGCCACGATCTGGTGGATCCGGAGCGGATCGGCATCATCGGCATCTGCGGCTGGGGCGGCATGGCTCTCCAGACCGCCTGCATCGACACCCGGGTGAAGGCCACCGTGACCTCCACCATGTACGACATGTCCCGGGTGGCGGGCAACGGCTACTTTGACGCCGCCGACAGCGAAGAGGCCCGGCACCAGGCCCGCCTGGCCCTGAACGCCCAGCGGACCCGGGATTACCAGAACGGCGATTACGCCCGGGCCGGCGGCGTGGTGGACCCCCTGCCGGAGGACGCCCCCTTCTTTGTGAAGGACTACTACGATTACTACAAGACCCCCCGGGGCTACCATCCCCGGTCCCTGAACTCCAATGCGGGCTGGACCGTGAACACCGGCAGCTCCCTCATGAACATGCGGCTTTTCACCTACGCCAGGGAGATCCGTGGCGCGGTGCTGATGATCCACGGGGAGAAGGCCCACTCCTGCTACCTGAGCCGGGACACCTACGCCGCCATGGTGCAGGACAGCAAGTACGCCGCCAACAAGGAACTGATGATCATCCCCGGGGCCGTGCACACGGACCTCTATGACCGGACGGATATCATCCCCTTTGACAAAATGGAGCGGTTTTTCCGCGAGAATCTGAAGTGAGGAAACGAATATGAGCAAAAAAGTATTGATTCTGTCCACCAGCCCCCGGCTGAACAGCAATTCCGAGGCTCTGGCCGACGCCTTCGGCCGCGGCGCGGAGGAGGCGGGGCACAGCGTGGAGAAAATCAGCCTGCGGGGCAAGAACATCCGCTTCTGCCTGGGCTGCTTCGTGTGCCAGGAAAAGGGCCGCTGCGTCATCCCCGACGACATGGGCCCCATCGTAGAGAAAATGGAACAGGCCGACGTGCTGGTCTTCGCCACGCCCATCTACTACTATGAGATGAGCGGGCAGATGAAGGTGCTGCTGGACCGGGCCAATCCCCTCTTCGTCTCGGACTACAAATTCCGGCAGGTCTACTTCCTCGCTTCCGCCGCCGAGGTGGAGGAAGAGGTGCCCCTGCGGGCCCAAAGCGGCCTGGAGGGCTGGGTGGAGTGTTTCCCCAAGGCGAAGCTCTGCGGCAGCGTCTTCGGCGGCGGCGTCACCGGCACCGGAGAGATCGCGGGCAGCCCCGCCCTGGAGAAGGCCCGGGAGATGGGAAGATGCGTGTGAGGAAAACGCGGCTTGCGGCGCTGCTTTTGCTTCCGGCGCTGCTGCTCTCCGCCTGCGGCGGAGAGGCGACAGTCCCGGCAGCCAGCCCGTCCCCGACGGAGGCTGTGCAAGTGACGGATGCGCCGGTCATCGCGCCCGCGGAGACGGCGGCGCCCACGCCCGCCCCCGCGGAGACGGAAGCACCCGCAGAAGAACCGGAAAAGGAGGAAGCAAGCTTGAAGCTTTGGATCGGTGAACAGGAAGTGGAGGTCCTCTGGGAGGACAACGACAGCGTCCGGGCTCTGGAAGAGCTGGCCGGGGCGGCGGGGCTCACGGTGGCGCTCTCCGGCTACGGCGGCTTTGAACAGGTGGGCTCTCTGGGGAAAAGCCTGCCCCGCAACGACGTGCAGACCGTGACCGGGCCGGGGGACATCGTGCTCTATTCCGGCAGCAGCATCGTGCTCTTCTACGGCTCCAACTCCTGGGCCTACACCCGGCTGGGGAAGATCCAGGGCCTGGACGAGAGCGAGCTGCGCGCCCTTCTCGGCGGCGGCGACGTGAGCATCCGCCTGGCGCTGGGCTGAAAAAAGCGCAAAAAGGTTCGCTGCAAAAGAAGCGCTTAGCCCAGTCGGCACCGTAGGGGAGGGGCTCTGCGTGCCCTGCGGGTATGTGCCCTCCCGGCAGCAGGAAACATGGATGCAAGAAAAGGTTCGGCGAACTCGGAGATTGTACGAGTTCGCCGAACCTTTTCTCGCAACACGGCCAGGTTCCGCCGGGAGGGGCAAGCCCCTCCCCTACGTTATGACCGGGGGTCTGCGCTTCGTTGGCTTTTTTCATAGGCAACGAACAGGGGATATTCATTGGTTCGGACTAAAAGATTCGTTGGTGTTTCAGGTGTTTTTCACACATACTTTTATGGTGTTCATTGGTTTCTCGCAAAATCGCCAAACCCGCAAAGCCTTGAAAAGCAAGGCTTTTTTCACCGTCTGGCCTGCTTTTGGCGGAGGGTGAGGGAGTCGGCGATCATGGCGATGAACTCCGAATTCGTGGGCTTGCCCTTGATGTTCGACACCGTGTAGCCGAAGTACTTCTGCAGCACCTCGATGTCGCCCCGGTCCCAGGCCGCCTCTATGGCGTGGCGGATTTTCAGGGCTGAAGCCCTGAAAGGGGAAGGCTCGCTCTCACCCTTCCAGAAACAAGCAGATCAGGGACGATTTATTGCTTTATTTATTGGTTTGATTCTTCCCTCTTAATGGGGATGTATGTATGCAAGCGGAAATCATTGCTTAGGATATGATTTTGACCAAAGATAATCCGAAATATACTCACGTTCATCAAAAGCAGTTAAGAACCCGTCATCTTTCTTGCTCATTTCATACAGAAG
Source organism: uncultured Eubacteriales bacterium (assembly GCA_900316255.1). Classification (GTDB taxonomy): domain Bacteria; phylum Bacillota; class Clostridia; order Oscillospirales; family Oscillospiraceae; genus Limivicinus. The sequence continues at coordinate 23,846 of ONCI01000027.1, forward strand.
TACTTCCAACTGTTCCTTCCCTATAGGGACAGACAACTTTTTTTCATTATAGGCTTGGCTCACGATCTGGAAAACTTCTTCTGTTGAAGCAATGCCTTTTTCAATAATGGTAAGTAACACATAATAAACAAACAAAGCAGCACCTGTCCGCTCTTCCTCTGAACACATTTTTAGACAGGTTGAGATTGCGCGGTACATACACTTATCTTTTACCTCAACCCCTATTTGGGCCAAAGGGTATAGCTCTCTGGCTTTGTGGTTCAGCGTTTTTCTCTTTGCATTGGCATTATTCGTACTCTCGGTCTTTTCTCTGTTGAATGTGGCTCTTGTCTCCTTTTCCTTCTCCCTTGCTGCCGTTAACTGGTTTTCAACAGTTTTTATTTCTTCTTGAAGTTTTTTGCGTTTTACGAATTGCAATGCGTTTAATGAAGACAAAGACGCTGAAAGTTGATCTATTTGGGCCTGCAGTCCCTCCGCTTCCTTTGCTAGGGCTCGTTTATTCGTTTCATACTCTCGACTGATTTTGTCTATTTCGTCCTGCATTTCTTTGTCTATCGGTTCCAGCCGCTCAGCAAGCCACAGCGCTTTTCTGGTTTGCTGTTCCATATTGTTCTGAAAAATACCTATCGTTGTTTTATCTTGCAGACGTACGGCTGTAATCTTGGGACTAATACTTTCGTTTGAATTATAGGAATCTAAAGCGCAAATTTCGCTTTTATGTGTACAATAATACGAGATGAATTTATGATAATAATCTATATGTTTTTTTAATGTTTCACTTAGCGTTCCTTTATAATAAGACTGAAGGCCATATTTCCCGTAGAATCCGCGTGCTTTTCCAAACTTTTCTTCAATCCATTCATTCGAAAACGAAAAAACTTTCTTTCCCTTTCTGAACTGCTCCTTTGTCTCAGATTTCAGCTCTTCTATCGTCCGATTCAGGATATTTGGATAGCTAAATCTAGGGTACAATTGTATGCTGTTTACTCTCTCTCCGTTGAAGAACAAAAGATGTAAGCCAGTATCATATGATATTGGTACACGAATCGATTCGGCATTTGCATTTGCCTGTGCAGCCGTTGCTGCCCCGATAATTGCTCCTGCCGTTCCTCCCAACGCCGCCCCAATCGCTGCATGTGCTCCAACGTCAACCTGGGGAGTATACGTTGCCATGCTCACGCCCTTAGCTTCCCTTATACTGAATTCAAATGGTTTTTTCAAGCCCGAGGTTAAAGATACTCTCTTCTCAATGATATACTCTTCCCTTTTGTCTTCCGTATTTGCTAAATACTGAATCAACTCACCCTGATCTGTGATTTCATAAAACCGCCACCGCGTTACTCCATCTGCGCATTTAAGAAACTCATCATCAACATCTATCTTCATAATACAGATTGGATCTAAATGTGTTCTTTTTTCCTCGAATATCTCTTCAACCTCTCGCTCTTTTTTTGTCCAGCTTTCCTTTTCTGCCTCTTTCTGCCTCTGCTTTTCTGCTTTTTCTTCAGCAAGCACCGCCAGCTTTTTCTTGCATATCCTGCACAGAGTGGCTTTTCCTTCCGTTTCTTCCATGATTTCTTCTATGCTGCGAAACGGCTTATACTTCGACGCCGTCGCCGCACAGAGAGTATAAGAGCCCCTCTCTTTTGCGTGTATGATATTGCTGCTTTCATTCAACAGATACTTAACTGCCATTCATAACCAGCCTTTCTATCTTCTGCTTGTTTTGCCATACATATTTCTTAAATGGATACCCAGGAGAGCATTTATCGTCTTCCCAAATTATCTTGCTCTTGGTTTTTTGCGAGGCCGTACCATTGCCCCGTCAGGGTTGATACTTTGACGATCACGAAAGACAGCCCTCCATCATAAGGGAACAGCTCCCGCTCTCTCTTAATCTTATCCTTCTCTTGGCTCAGTGAACAGGAAAAGCCTATTGCGCGGCTCGCGTTCAGTCCTTCACATATTCCATTAGATCCCCTGGCTGACAATCCAGGGCTTCGCAGAGGCGTCCGATTGTTTTCGCATCAAGCCCGCCCGTGCCATTCTTTACCGCCGTCATTGTAGCTTGACCGATCAGCTTCTCTTGTCTGATTCGATAGGTGGTGTAACCCTTTTCTTTCAGCAGCGCGAACATCTTATCATACTTGATGGGCATATTTAAGAGTCTCCTTTCCCAGCGTAACCAATATAGCGCAAGATATACACAAAATCAAGTGCATAATACGCACAAAACTTGGTGCATATCGCGAATTGAATATTCACTGAACTTGGTGTATATTATAGACACAATCAAACAGGGGAACTCAAGGGAAACCCGATACTGCCGGAAACGATACAGAGGTGCGGAAGGGCCCAAGACCCGATACAGACTCATCCTCGATCTTCATTTGCTCCTTGCACCAACGTTCAAAAAGCCGAAGCGTCTGTTCGTAAGAAGCAAGTGTCTTCGCTCTGAGTTGTCGGCTTCGACAGTTCACCATGAATTCATCAATCTGCCAGTCAAATGAGGTGTTTGTCATAAAAAATCACTCCCAATTTATCAGGATTTGGACCCCAATAAACTGGAAGTGTTCATAGGCTTGAAGATAAATATTGGTAGGTTTATCAAGCCGCTGTCATACCTATGAATGTTTTGTGATTGAAAAAATACGAACCGGAAAACCCGGTGTTTTCACCGTCTCGCCTGCTTTTGGCGAAGGGTGAGGGAGTCCGCGATCATGGCAATGAATTCCGAATTTGTCGGCTTGCCCTTGATATTGCTTACCGTGTAGCCGAAGTACTTCTGCAGCACCTCGATATCGCCCCGGTCCCAGGCCACCTCAATGGCGTGGCGGATGGCCCGCTCCACCCGGGAAGGGGTGGTGGAAAAGCGCTTGGCCACCTCGGGATAGAGCACCTTGGTGACGGCGTTGATGATGTCCATGTCCTTGATGGTGAGGATGATGGCCTCCCGCAGGTATTGGTAGCCCTTGATGTGGGCGGGGACGCCGATCTCGTGGATGATCTCGGTGACCACAGCCTCCAGATCCGCCTCCCGGCGCTGGGCCTGGGCCGCGGGGCGGCAGTCGATGCCCTCCAGGGCGGCTTCCCCGGCGCCGGCGCCGCCGATCTGGCGGATCCGCTCCAGCAGGGCCGCGGTGTCGCAGGGCTTGGGCATGAAATAGGCCGCGCCCAGCGCCGCGCAGTCCGCCACCACCTGGCCGTTCATGAAGCCGGAGAGCACGATCACCGGGCACCTGCAGCCGGTCTCGGGCAGGCGGCGCAGCACCTCCAGCCCGTCCAGCTTGGGCAGCACCAGGTCCAGCAGCAGCAGATCCGGCTTCAGGCTCTTCAGCTGCTCCAGCGCCTCCGGCCCGTCGGCGGCGGCGCCGATGAGCTCCATATCGTGCTCGGCGGCAAGGGTCTCGGCCAGGAGCTTTGCGAAATCGGGGTTTGCGTCGGCCAGCAGGATGCGGATTTTGGTTTCCATAACTTTTTCCTCCCATCAATGCGGTATGCGGATCGCCCGGAACTTCCCGGGCGCATATTTACCGTTAAGTCGCATTTAATTTACCATAGCTGACACTTTCCCGACAACAGAACGCTGTCGAATCCCGCGGATAACTTGTTGACATAATACTGTTTTCTTTGACATCATACAAGAGCATTCGACATGGTTCTTTCTTTCCCGCGGTCCTGTTTTGTCGAATTTTGTCGAAACCGGCGGCAAAAATGATCCCGCCTCCGGATCTGGGGCGGGATCGTTTTTCAGGGCTCCCCGTAGAGCAGCTCAAAGCTCTCGTAGTGGTCCCCGGTATAATAGATCAGGCCGTCGTTGGAGAAGACCAGGCGCTCGGCCCCCCGGGACTTTTTGCCCAGGGTGTTGATGTCACACTCGGTCCAGGTCCGGCCCTTGGCGGAGGGCAGCAGGCCCTCCCGGTTGCCGAATCGGTCGCCCCCGATGCACTTGCCGGGGCAGTAGCGCTCCAGGCTGCCGCCTTCCCAGCCGGCGGCGCGGGCTTCGTTCTTGGTGATGAAGTTCGCGGGCAGGTGGCCGTAGGCGATGAGATAGGCAAGGACGTCCTCCTTGGTGGTATAGCTGCCGTCCTCATCCGGGGCGGCGTCCGCCGTAGGCGCCGGATCTTCCGACGGGGCCGGGGCGGGCTCTGCCTGCTCGGTCGGGTCGTCCTCCGGCAGCAGGAGCAGCTCGTCCTGAACCGGAGCGCTTTGGCTCTGGCCGCTCTGGGCCGGCGCCTCGCTCACGGCGGTGACCGCGCAGCCCGTCAGCAGCGAGGCCAGCAGCGTCAGCATCAGCAGCAGCGCCAGACTCTTTTTTCCTTTGCCCATACGCATTCTTCCTTTCGGGGTTTTTCACTGTATTGTACCACGAAGGGCGGCGCTCTGCAAGGCAAACGGATTGTCAGGACGGATTTCTTGTGATACAATTCCCCTATCTTACGAGGGAGGGGGTGCCGCCGTGAACGCGAAAAGACTGTTGCCGCTTCTGCTGCTTCTGCTGCTTCTGGCCGGATGCGGCCGGGATACCGGGCCCGCCGCGGAGGGCGGCGGCAGCGCGGGCGGGCGCTTTGCCCCCATCCGCCTGAGCCGGGAGGAGAGCCAGGCCATGGCCCGGGTGCTGAACGCCAACCGGGTGCTTTACCGGGAAGGCAGCCTCTACTGCTATGATTTTGACAGGGACTGGACCCCGGTGCTGGCCCGCTACACCTGGCAGGACGGGAAGCTCTCCGGCTTCCGGGTGCTGGCGGAGGGCTGCATCCCGGAATATCTCTGCTATGTGGACGGCTGGCTCTGCTACATCAACCGTGACACCGGCGCCATGGAGCGGGTGTCGGCGGAGGGCGGCGAGCGGCAGCTGATGCGGCAGGGGCCCTGCAGCTGCCTGACCGCCCGGGGCGGGCTGCTCTACTACTGCGATGAGGCGGGCCGCTGCCTGGCCCTGGACATGGCCCGCAATTTCGACACCGTTGTGCTGGAGGGGCCCTGCTCCTTCATCTGGCCCATGGGGGAGGCCATCCTCTACCGGGAGGCCGACAGCGGACGGATCCTCTACCGGGACGAAGCCGGCCGGGAGTATCTCCTCAGCCCGGAGGGGGCCTCGCCGCCCCTGGTGCTGGAGGACCGGATCTGGTACGGCTTTGCTGGCAGCCTCGCTTCCCGCAGCCTCAGCGGCGGGGAGGACCAGGTCTACGCCCTGCCGGCGCACACCGGGGACCCGGAGCTGCTGCCCGGGGCCGAGGGGCTTCTTCTCCGGGGCATTCGGGAAGAGAGCGGCCTTGTCCAGTGGCAGGGCGGCGTCGAGGGGCCCTTCGAGGACCTGGACCGGGGCTACCGGATCTGCGACTGGCTGGGCGAGGGGCTGTGGGTGGACACGGTCTATGAGCCTGACGGGCGCATCCGCTGCTACCTCCTCCGGGACGAGGCGGGAACGGAGCTGAGCTTCCTGGC
>ONCI01000125.1 GCA_900316255.1 uncultured Eubacteriales bacterium
TGAAAGCGCCAAACAGTCCGAGGGAAAGCAGAAAAGTGCTCGCCCGGAAATGCGACATGTACGGATCAAGGCGAAATAACCTCGAAAAACGGCGCTTTTCGGCTTAAGGCCGTCCTTTGCTGCACCAGTTTACCGCCAAAAGCGTTCAGTATGAAATGAGATCCCCCAGGGAATGAGCTATTTCGCTCGTCCCTGGGGGATCTTTTGCTCTATTTCAATTTTGACACACTTGACATAGAGCCTGATTGATTTGAATTTCAAAACCGTCTTAAGAAATGTCGATGCATCAGGGCGGCATGTACTAAGCCTTAACAGATCGAAAAAACCTCTGAACCGAAATCGGTTCAGAGGTTTTTTCATATTCGTATTCAGGGCTCCTGCTCTCCGTCCATAAGCCCAAGGTACAGGTCGTTCACGTTGGTGCCCGTGGGGCCAGTTACGATCAGGCCGTCCACCGCCCGGAGCGCGTGATTAGCGTCGTTGTTCCGAAGTGTCTCGTGCAGAGAGATCCCTTTTCCTTTGAGTTCGTCAAAGGTATCGCCGTCCACATAGCCGCCTGCCGCGTCGGTGGGGCCGTCTGTCCCGTCGGAGACGACCGTCTCGCCGCCGGCCAGGAAGGCCAGCTTTTTCCCGCTTTTGGCATGGGTGCGCAGCACCGCGCTGAGAAAACGTCCCGCCTCCCGCGCCTCGCAATCGAGCTGATCGGTGAGGAAAACGGTTTCATAGCCGATGCTGCGGCATGCCTCTCCCGCTGCGCGGCAGAGCTCCCGAACGCTGCCTACCACCTGGGCGTGGACGTTGGACAGTTCCTTGGGCGTTTCCACGCGCAGGCAGGCCGCTGCCTCCTGGCTGAGCCGCAGGCCGTACTTTGCAGCAATAGCCAACGCGTCGGCGCTCTTCGCCGTGTCGGGGCTGACCGGCCCGGAAGCGATCATATCCAGCGGATCGCCCAGAATATCCGAGAGGATCACGGCTTCCACCCGAGCCGGCGCGCAATGTGCGGCGAACTTCCCGCCCTTGACGGCGGAGAGACGCTTGCGGATGGTGTTGATCTCCACAATGTCCGCCCCGCAGGCCAGGAGCTGATTGGTGATATCCTGCAGCTCATGAAGTGGGATCAGCGGCTTTTCAAACAGCGCGCTGCCCCCGCCGGAGAGCAGGAACAGCACCGTATCGTCCTCCCGCAGGCCTTCCGTCAGCTTCAGCGCCGCCTCTCCGGCGAGGACGCTGTTTTCATCCGGGACGGGATGCCCCGCCTCAAAACAGCGAAGACCGGAAAGCGGCTCGTCAAAGTGGCCGTATTTGCTGATGACAAGCCCGTCTGTCACCGGCACAGCGAGAACAGCCAGCGCCGCCCGGGCCATGCGGGGCGCGGCCTTGCCGGCCGCGATCAGAAACACGCGGCCCGGGAACTGTTTTCCCAGCAGCGCACGGCGCACCGCGCCTTCCGGCATCACGGCGTTGATGGCGGTATAGGCGGCTTTTTCCGCGTCGATCCGAAGTTTACGATTCATAGCTGACTCCTTTTAGCGCAACAGCCCCGGCGAAAGCCGGGGCTGTGATTGTTTTTCTTTATCTTCCGATCTGGATCCCGGAGAGATACTCATAGTACTGGGCGATGGCGCTGTGATCCTTATTCCCGCCATCGTGATTGTGCATCCACTGGAGGATCTCCTGCACGGACGCCGTCATGGGAACGGGCGCGCCGACAGAGTGGGCGCAGTCCAGGGCGTTGTTCAGATCCTTGATGTGCAGGTCGATTTTGAAGCCGGGCTTGTCGTTGCCCGCGATCATCATGGGAGCCTTGGCGTTCATGACGGTGGAGCCAGCCAGGCCGCCGCGGATCGCATCAAAAACCAGGTTGGGATCCACGCCCGCCTTCTGGGCCAGGGTCAGCGCCTCGGCAAGAGCCTGGATGTTGCAGGCCACGATGATCTGGTTGGCGAGCTTCGTGGTGTTGCCCGCGCCTACGTCGCCGCAGCGGACCACGGAGGAGCCCATGGCGGAGAGCATCTCCTTATATTTGTCAAAGACATCCTGCTTGCCGCCCACCATGATGGAGAGCGTGCCGTCGATAGCCTTGGGCTCGCCGCCGGAGACCGGGGCGTCGAGCATTTCGACGCCGTAAGGCGCGACGCCTTCGCACAGGGCCTTGGAATCAACGGGGTTGATGGAGCTCATGTCGATGAAGGTGGAACCGGCCTTCATGTGCGCTGCCACGCCGTTTTCACCCAGCATGACGGACTTGACCTGGGGGCCGTTGGGGAGCATCGTGATGACCACATCGCAGCTTTCGGCCACTTCGATATAGCTCCCGGCCTTGGCGCCTGCCGCGACGACCGGTTCGCATTTGGCCATGTTGCGGTTGGAGACCGTCACATCATAGCCCGCCTTCAGAAGATTCAAAGCCATGGGCTTGCCCATGATGCCCATTCCGATAAAACCGATTTTCATGATTCACTGCTCCTTTTCCTTTTGTTGAGCTCATTATAGCGGCCCTGCCGCCGGAAGTATATTCATTTTTTCGCTATCCTGTCTTGAAATTTGCTATATCTATGGTACACTATAATCAGAAAAAGATCAAGAAACGGATGTGATCAAATGGCACTGATGGAATTGCCGCTCGGCGATCGGCTGCGGGTCCTGCAGGATCTGCTTTCCTGCACCGGGAAAATGTACGCCTGGTGCTATGACGCCGAAGGCAAGCTGATCGGGACCAACTGCCCGGACAAGGTGCTGGATCAGGTTTTCTTTTCCTCCGGGTGCATGGAGGCGGTGCAGAATCACGCCAAAGCGCACCGGGAGCCGATCCTG
>ONCI01000087.1 GCA_900316255.1 uncultured Eubacteriales bacterium
GCCCTTGTGCCCTCCCGGCGGGACCTGGCTGTATTGTGAGAAAAGGTTCGGCGAATTCGTACAATCTGCGAATTCGCCGAACCTTTTTGCAAGTCTATGTTCCATGCTGCCGGGAGGGGCGAGCCCCTCCCCTACGGTGCTGACCGGGCTAAGCGCTTATTTTGCAACGCGCCCATTTCCTTTTCCCACGTACCCCTGACTCCCTCCGGGATATTTCCCGTCTCCCCCGTAGGGGCGCCCTACGCCCTTGCTTCCCCCTCCGCCCTTGCTTCCCCCTCCGGGGGAAGTGGTATCGGGCTGCCTGCAGCCCGGTACCGAAAGGGGTGTCATGGCTTCGCGCATGCCACATCAAAACACCCCGAGGGCAAAGCCTTCGGGGTGTCGCGCTTTGGATTCAATTGTGCCGGGTCAGGTGGGGCGAGGAACCGTCCCCTGTCCCATAGCTTTTTCTGCTCTGCGAGACAGGGCTTGGTTTTTGCGGCCTTTTTCAGAGGCTTACCCCTTCCTTTTTTCGCATTAACCGTCCCCCATCCCACCGTCAAATGTCAGTTTATACATGCGATGATTTTTATCACAGGCGTAGATTTCACTGTCATTAAAAATATACATCCCTGTGAATATGAGATCGCTGATCTTTTCGACGGAAAAATCCGTGAGGTTGATTCGATATGTTCCTGATAGCTTATCATCTTCAAAGCCGATAAACCCTTTTCCGCCGGAATTGCCTTTGGCATATCGCAAAACAGATACAAACACTTCATCGTGATAGATTGCAACAACGCTGTCAGACAGTGAGCAGGGGACAGAAAACAGTTCTGAACAGCATCCGCTTTTGTCAATGTAGTACAACAGAGTCTGTCTTCCTTTGTTATGAATAATCAGCCCATTGTCTGTTGGAATTAGTATTCTCTGGTCTCCCGGAGCAAGAACTATCTCCTCTGTGGAATCATCCTCATGCGTGCAGACAATCCTTTCATATGGGGCAGCAGAAGTGATCACATCATATCTCCTTTCCCCTAGATAATAGCTTTCCTCAAACGGAACCCTTTCAAGTACCTCGCTCCCGCATACATGCAAGCACATGACACAGCCTTCCTCAGGGTCAAATGTCAGAGGAATAATCGTACTGCCGTCCTCCCGAAACAAAGCTTTCCTTCCGCCAGCGGTTTGTGTTGAATAGAGTTCCGTTCTTTCTCCACTCTCCAGATCAAAACTGAAAAGAACAGTTTTCCCCTTCTGGTAGTTCCAATAGTACAGAAACGAGCTAGAAGAACCTAAGTATTCCGCGCTGCCGGTTTGAAACAATTCTCCCTTTTCCTCTATCTTTCCGGCGTATGGCGTCATCAGTTTTCCTTTTCCAGCCCTGTTGCTTTGATCGAATGCAAAATAGAATTGACCCCTCCACTCGCCGAGCCATACTGTGCTTCCATTTTGGATGTTATTCGTTGGACTACGATACGTAACTTCGATTGTATTAGGAAGCACAGAACCCATCACTCCTTGGTCTTCAGCAAGATTGCGAAAACAGATTTTGTGTGTAAATGCCACTGTTAGGTTTATACAGCACCAAGCGATTGTGACCAGTCTAATAACGTTTACCCTACTCATTATCTACCTCCAGTGTCAACTTGATATACGACTTATCTCAGCGGGACAGGGGACGGTTCTCTGTCCCAATATTTGTTGGTTCAGAAGCAACCGATCCGCCCAGTATTTGATATCATTATAATCGAAAAACAGGCATCTATCAAGAGCATGATCCATCAAGTCCGATCGCCTGTCTCCCTCACCTGTCGCTGCGCTGACATCCTCCCCCGCTGGGGGAGGAACTCCCTGCTTCGCCCGCCCCAGCCTTTCCCTCTTGCAGAAGGGGCCGCTTTCCGCTATAATAAAGGATCAGAGAACGAAAACAGGAGGGATCTGCATGAAACTTGTCACCTTTACCCGCCCGGGCGAGAGCCGGGAAGCGCTGGGCCTGCTGCGGGAGGACCGGGTGCTGCCCCTGGAGGACCTGGGCTTTGCCTTTGCGGATATGAACGATCTGATCCTGCGCGCCTCCAAAGAGGACCTGGCCGCCATGGCCGCCGCGGAGGGCGAGGGGCTGCCCCTGGGGGACGTGACCCTGCTCTCCCCCATTCCCCGGCCCCTGCAGGATGTGCTGTGCCTGGGTCTCAACTATTCCGAGCACGCCGCCGAGGCGGGCCGCTTCTCCTCCGAGGCCTTTGGCGTGGAGCTGGCCGCCCCCATCTTCTTCTCCAAGCGGGTGAACTATTCCCAGGGTAGCGGCGCCCCCATCCCCGCACACCGGGACCTGACGCAGAAGCTGGACTTTGAAAACGAGCTGGGCGTCATCCTGGGCAAGGACGCCAGCTGCGTCGCCCCCGAGGATGTGGCAGACTATATCTTCGGCTACACCATCATCAACGACGTTTCCGCCCGTGAGGTGCAGACCATTCACAAGCAGTGGCACTTCGGCAAGAGCCTGGAGGGCTTCTGCCCCATGGGTCCCTGCATCCTCACCGCCGACGAGGTCCCCTTCCCGCCGGCCCTGCCCATCTGGACCACCCTCAACGGCAAGCTCCGCCAGAACAGCAACACCAACTGCCTGATCCACGGCATCCCCGAGATCGTCAGCACCCTGTCCCGGGGTCTTACCCTGAAGGCCGGCACCATCATTGCCACCGGCACCCCCAAGGGCGTGCTCATGGGCGAGGAAAACCCCGTCTTCCTCCAGCCTGGGGACGAGGTGGTCTGCGGCATCGACGGCATCGGCGAGCTGCGCAACACCGTGGAGTGAGGCTTCTTTCCCCGCTCCTCCCATTCCCCTAAGAAAGAAGGCTTTGCTTTGAAGCTCTTACGGATGATCCTGGTCCTGGCCTTGACGGCCGCCCTGCTTCTGGGCTGCGGCGCCGCCGCCTTTGCCGACCCCAGCGCCTTTTCCCTGCCCCTGCTGATTGGGGAGAAGACGGTGACGGTCCGGGCCATGCTGAACGAATACCCCGGCAACTACTACATTTCCCTGACGGATCTCTCCGCCGTGCTGGACGGCACCCGCTGTGCCTTCCGCTTCGAATACCAGAACACCCCCGCCGACGGGGAGTTCTTCACCGTGAACACCCGCCAGTCCTCCGGCGCCTGGAGCGCCGCGGGCAACGCCACCGAGAACCCCTGGATCAGCAGCTTCATCCCCTTCCGCAACCGGATCTTTGTGGACGGGCCGGAGCACCGCTACTACACCTATCGGGAGGGGCGGGACCTGTACATGAGTCTCACGGACATCCAGCTCATGCTGGATCTCCAGGCGGAGTTTACCGAAGAGGGCATCCGCCTCTACCCGGAGCAGCCCTTCCGCGCCGATCTGGAGGAGCTGGACGCGCTGGGCTATTTTGACGCCTTCAGCGCCGTCCTGGTGGCCGACGCCGACACCGGCGAGATCTTCTTCTCCCGCAACGGGGGAGACCCGGTGCCCATCGCCAGCATCTCCAAGCTCATGACCTATCTGCTGCTGGCCGAGGGCATCCAGCGGGGCGAGATCTCCACCTACGACCGCGTGGGCGTCTCCGAAAAGGCCGCCGCCCTCTCCCGGGGCGTGGACGCCATGGTCACCCTCTATGCCGACCAGACCTATCCCTTCCAGGATCTGCTGGGCGCCATGATGCTGGCCTCCAGCAACGAGTGCGCCCTGGCCCTGGCCGAGCATCTGGCCGGCTCCGAGGAGGCTTTTGTGGCGCGCATGAACGAGAGGGCCGGGGAGCTGGGCCTGAAAACCGCCCATTTCTACAACCCCAACGGCCTGCCCGTCTATCTGCAGCAGGCCGTCAGCACCAAGGTGCAAAACTGCATGTCCGCCGAGGATCTCTTCAGCCTCTGCGCGCTGCTGATCCATGAGCACCCAGAGCTTCTGAACCTCACCCGGGAGCGCTACGGCAGCATGCCCTCCCTCAAATACGTCACCGCCAACTCCAACGCCCTGGTCTTTAACCTCCCCGGCTGCAACGGTCTGAAAACCGGGTCCACCAACAAGGCCGGCTCCTGTCTGGCCGCCAGCCTCCCCGTCTCTGTGAACGGCGAAACCCACACCGCCGTGGCCATCGTCCTGGGCTCCGAGACCGCCTACGGCCGCAACCAGGCGGCGGAGATCCTGCTGCGCGCCGCCCGGGACGCCTGGCAGGAGCAGGGCTCCTTCGCTCCGGCTGAGCCCGAGCCCAGCCCCAGCGCCACCCCTGTGCCTACGCCCGCTCCCTCCGCCACTCCCACACCCACGGGAAAGGCAGGCTGAGCCATGGAGATGAACTACTGCACCCAATGCGGCGGCAAGCTGGAGCTCCGCTTTCATGAGGGCGAGGGCCGCCTGATCCCCTGGTGTGAGAGCTGCGGCGCTTACCGCTATCCCATCTTCAACACCGCCGTCAGCATGGTGGTGATGGACGAAAAGAAAGAAAAGGTCCTGCTGATCCGCCAATACGGCCGCCCCGCCTATGTGCTGGTGGCGGGTTATGTAAACCAAGGTGAGGACGCCGAGGACGCCGCTGCCCGGGAGATCCGGGAGGAGCTGGACCTGACGGTAAGTTCCCTGCATTTCAACCACAGTCACTATTTCGCCCCCAGCAACACCCTGATGCTGAACTTCACCGCCACCGTCAAAGAAGATCAGCCCCGGCCCAACCGGGAGGTGGACGACTGGGCCTGGTTCTCCGTGGAGGAGGCCAAGGCCCATATCAAGCCCGGCAGCCTGGCGGAGGCCTTCCTCCGGGGCAGCTTTGACGGGAACTATGTCTTCCCGGAAAGGAGCCGCAAATGAGCATGGACGACGCCGAGCGCCTCCGTATGGTGAACGAGCACCTGGGTCCCTTCAACCGCCATGTGGGCCTCCGGGCCGAGGCTGTGGGCCGCGGGACCTGCCGCCTCATCTGTAAGATCCGACCCGAGCATCTCAATCCCCGGGGCACGGTCCACGGCGGCATGAGCGCTACCATGCTGGACGTGGCCGGGGGCATTGCCGCCATCTACGCCGGGGACGAGCCCCGCCAAGTGGTGACCCAGAGCTCTGACGCCCACTATCTCCGCCCCCTCACCGGCAGCATGATGATCGCCGAGGGCCGGGTGATCCGGGCGGGGCGACACACCTGTCTGGCCCGGGCTGACCTCTATGACGATCAGGGCCGCCTCTGCTGTACCGGCGACCTGGAGCTGTTCTATTTGGAATAAAGCAAAAAAACACGCGCGAGGATCTCTCCTCGCGCGTGTTTTTTCACTGCCCTTTCAGCCCTCCAGCCAGCGGACTTCACCGCTTGCGATGTCGTAGACCGCGCCGCGGATCTCCAGCTTCTCCGTTGGGATCTCCGGGTGCTCCCGAAACTCCCGCCGCAGGATCTCTACCCCATGGCGCACATTCTTTTCGCAGGCGACGAGCGGATCCCGCTCTTCCCCCACCGCCAAAAGGATCTCATCGGTGATGTACTGGATGAAGCCGTCCCCGCCGCCGGAGAGGGCCGCCCCCACCGCACCGCAGCCGGTATGCCCCAGCATCAGGATCAGCCTGCAGTGGAGATGCCCCGCGGCGTATTCGATGCTGCCCAGCTGGTGCCGGTCCAGCACGTTGCCCGCCACACGGATCACAAAAAGCTCCCCAAGGCCCGCGTCAAAGATCTGTTCCGGGATGACCCGGGAGTCCGAACAGGCGATGACGATGGCATAGGGCTCCTGCCCCTCCGCCGCCGTTTTGCGCCGCAGCTCCGCCTGGACATCCTGCCGCCGCTGCCAGCGCAGGTTTCCTTCCTCCAGCTTCCGGATCCAAGTCTCTTTCATGAAGCCCACCTCCTGTTTTTTTCTGAACCGATGGTATCACCCGCCGCTTTCTCCTGTCAAGAAAATATGCGGATCCTGTTTGAAAGTCCGTTTTATGGGACAGTCTTCGCGCTACAATGTGCCCATAAAGACAAACAGGTGCAGCAGTCAAGAAAAGTGGACACAAAAAATCATAAGGCAGAAAGGACAATTCACGAAAGTAGACAGATGCAATAAAAGTGAAGAAAGAAATGCTTCC
>ONCI01000044.1 GCA_900316255.1 uncultured Eubacteriales bacterium
CAGCCTGCAAGTGTGCGAGCGTCTCCCGCAAGCGAGTGCGCGCAGCAGGCTGAAGCCTCTCCTGTCGGCAAAGCCCTTAGGCTTTGTCGACAGTCTGAGGGCGCATCCCGAAGGAAGCGCCCTTTTCTTTGTCAAATTGTCCCAAGGTCCTGGATTCGCCCGGCCTCAGTTGAATACCAGGATGAAGAGCCCGGCGAGAACGATCAGCACCAGCGCGATGGGGATGCCCACCGTGAGCACGCCGGCGATCCACATGGCCAGGGTGTCGTTCTTCTCCAGCTCGGGCATGTCCTCTTCCCGTTCCAGCTTTTCAGGATCTTCCATGGCTTATTTCTGGGCCTGGGCCGCGGCTTTTGCGTCGTTTTCGGCCGCGATGGTCTTGGTGGATTTCTTGATCTCAAAGAGGTACTCGCCGTTCTCGCCCAGCTTCCGCTCGGGATAATGGCAGGCGCAGAAGTGGCCCGGCTCGATCTCCACAAGCTCCGGGGTCACGCGGCGGCATTTCTCCGTTGCCATGTAGCAGCGGGTGCAGAACTTGCAGCCGTCGGGCGGGTTCACGGGGCTGGGGATGTTGCCCTCCAGGATGATGCGCTCCTTGTCCGCGGAACCGGGGTCGGTGGTGGGGATGGAGGAGAGCAGCGCCACGGTGTAGGGGTGGCGGGGATCCTTGAAGATGGTCTTCTTGTCGGTCAGCTCCACGATATTGCCCAGGTACATGACGGCGATGCGGTCGGAGATGAACTTGACCACAGACAGGTCATGGGAGATGAAGAGGTAGGTCAGGTTCTGCTTTTCCTTCAGCTCCTGAAGCAGGTTGATGATCTGGGACTGGATGGACACGTCCAGGGCGGAAACACATTCGTCACAGACCACGAACTTGGGCTGCACGGCCAGGGCGCGGGCGATGCAGATACGCTGGCGCTGGCCGCCGGAGAACTGGTGGGGGAAGCGGTGCAGCATGTACTCCTGCAGGCCGCACTTCTCCATGGTCTCCACGATATACTCGCGCATCCTGGCGGAGCCGTGGCGGAAGAAGTGGTGGGTGACCAGGCCCTCTTCGATGATCTGACCCACGGTGAAGCGGGGGTTCAGGCTGGAGTAAGGGTCCTGGAAAATGATCTGCAGGTCCTTGCGCAGCTTGCGCATCTCGGCGTACTTCAGGCGGGCCAGGTCAACGCCGTTGTCCCGCAGGCCCTCATAGTGCTGAAACTGCTCGTCATTGGCATAGCTTGCGCGCAGGGCTTCCAGCTCCGCGGTGATCTTGTCCACCTGAGCCTGGGCAGCCGCCTCGTCCTTCTGCAGGGCACTGAGCTTCTCCCTGGCGTCGGCACGCTTCTTTTCCAGTCTGGCCTTCTTGTCGGGATCGGCCTCCTGGTACTCCTGGTCGAAGTGCTCGGATGCAACCTGGTGCAGGCGCACCTTTTCCGCCGCCTCGTTGCGCTTCTTGCAGGCCTCATACTGCTTGTGCAGCAGCTCGATGCCCTTCTTGTCCTCACAGGGATAGAAGCCGCCCAGGATCTTCACCAGATTGCTGACGTCGGTCTCCATCTCGCCCTTGGCCAGATGCTCCGACTGCAGCAGGTAGAAGTCCGCAGCGTCCTCGCCGCCGGCCTCCTCCACCTTTTTGTGCAGCTCTTCGTACTTCTCGGTGGATTTCTTCAGCTTGCGGCGATACTTTTCGTGATGGACGATGGTATCCTCCACGTAGCTGGGGGTCAGACGGTCCAGGGTAGTGCCGTAATAGAGGGTGCAGCCGGCCGTCTGGGGATAGAGCTGCAGCAGCACACGGCCGAAGGTGGATTTTCCGCAGCCGGACTCGCCCACGATGCCCAGGGTCTCGCCCTCGTAGATATCGATGGTGATATCCTCGTTCGCGCGCACATACAGCGTGTTCTTCTGGAAGATGGAGGTTTTGGCTACCGGAAAATACTTCTTCAGATTAGTGATTGACAGTAATTTCTTGGTGTTCGGCACTGTTCCGTTCCTCCTTGTTGGGATAGAAGCACCGCACGAGCTGGTTGTCGTGGACGTGGATCAGCTCCGGTTCTTCCTCGAGACACTTCTTGGTGCAGTATTTGCAGCGCGGCGCGAATTTGCAGCCCTTGGGCAGCGCCAGGGGGTGCGGGACAACGCCGGGGATGGGGTCGAGACGCTCGGCCTCGGTGTCCAGTCTGGGGATGGACTCCATCAGGCCCTCGGTATAGGGGTGGCTCTCCTTGCAGTCCTGGAAGATGACTTCCGCGGGAGCCCGCTCCACCACCTGGCCGCAGTACATGACGGCCACGTCGTCCGCCATCTCGTTGATCACGCCCAGGTCATGGGTGATGAAGATGATGGCCGTGCCGGTGGTGCGCTTCAGCTCGTTCATCAGGTGCAGGATCTGCGCCTGGATGGTCACGTCCAGAGCCGTGGTGGGCTCGTCGGCGATCAGGATCTTGGGCTTGCAGGCCAGGGCCATGGCGATCATGACACGCTGGCGCATACCGCCGGAGAGCTGGTGGGGATACTGCTTGATGACCACCTCGGGATTGGGGATCTGCACGTCATAGAGCATCTGCAGCGCGTGCTCGTGGGCCTCTTTTTTGTTCATGCCCTGGTGGATCATGAAGGGCTCGCTGAGCTGCTTGTCCACGCTGAAGACAGGGTTCAGGGAGGTCATGGGCTCCTGGAAGATGACGGAGATCTCGTTGCCGCGGATGTGGTTCATCTGCTTGACGGAGAACTTGGTAAGGTCCTGGCCGTCCAGGAGGATCTCACCGCTGTCGATGTATCCGTTGCCGTCCAGCAGCTGCAGGATACTCATGGCGGATACGGATTTGCCGGAGCCGGACTCACCGACGATGCCGATGGTCTTGCCCTTCTCCAGCGAATAGGACACACCGTTGACCGCTTTGACGATGCCCTTCTTGGTCCTAAAGAATGTGTGCAGGTCTTTTACTTCAAGTAACGGCATTACACATTCCCCCCCTTACTTATCATTGGAGGACTTGGGGTCCATCACGTCGCGGATCGTGTCACCGATGGTGTTGATACAAACCGCGGTAAACACAAGGATGATCGAGGTAAACAGCCACTGCCACCAGAAGTTGATGGCCGCGGTGGCGTTGCTGGCGCGGGTCAGCATATTGCCCCAGCTTGGCTGCGGGTACATGACGCCGAAGCCCAGGAAGGAGAGGGAGGTCTCCGTCTGCATGGAGGCTGCGAAGGACAGCACGATGTTGACCAGGATAACGGAGATGATGTTGGGCAGGATGTGCTTGAAGGCGATCCGCCCCTCCTTGACGCCCATGGCCTGGGCGGCGGTGACGTACTCGCTCTCGCGGGCCACCAGGATCTGGGCACGGGTGATATAGGCAAATCCGGGCCAGCCCAGTACGCCCAGGATCACCATGATCATCAGTAGTCGCTGGTTCTGGGTCAGGGAGGCCTGGGCCAGCAGCGAGGACAGGATCAGCATGAAGGGATAGAGCGGGATGGAGTAGAACACCTCCGCGATACGCATCAGCAGGATGTCCACCCAGCCGCCGGCATAGCCGGAGATCAGGCCGATGGTGACGCCGATCAGGATCTCGATGATAACGGCGATGGCGCCCACCGTCATGGTGACGCGGCCGCCTGCCACCACACGGGAGGCGATGTCAGCGCCGGCGTCGTCGGTGCCGAAGAGGTAGCCCTTCAGGCCCCATTTGCCCAGAAGCTGGTCGTTTTCATCCACCGCGTAGCTCTGGAAGGAGCCGGTGTAGACCTTGGCGGCGTTGGTGATCTTGCCGGTGGGGGCTTCCGCCTGGTAGAAGTGGTCGCCGCCCCAGCTGTAGACGTGGCCCAGGTTGGTGCAGGCGGTAAAGTGATAGGCGCCGCCCTGGATCTCGGTATAGTACTCACCCTCGGCAAGGGTGGGGACCTGGGTGGTATCCGTGGGGAAGTCGCCCACCAGGGCGACAGAGCCGTCGTCCAGCAGGCAGCAGATGCTCTTGGTGGTGGCCGTGACGCTCTCGATCTTGCGGCCGTTGAGGAACTCGGTCATCTTCGTGCCCTTGTCGCCGATGGCGGCGCGGGCGGTGTTGTACAGGCCGCGGACGCCGCAGAAGACGCTGTTGCGGTCCTTGGTCAGGCCCACCACATAGTTCAGCGTAAAGTCCACGTCCTCCATGTTCGTCTTGCCGATGAAGGAGTCGATGTTGGAGTAGGCCTGCTTGTTGCCCCAGATGTAGAGGGTGCCGTCCTGCATCAGGATGGCGCTGGCCTGGTAGCCGCTGGTGACCTTCTGGATCTGGTCGGGATCCACCCCGTCCAGCACCTCCTCAGGCACAGGGGCCAGGTTGGGGTTGGAGAGCACCTTCTCGGTCACGGCGTACTGGCCGAACTGGTTGCTGCCCCAGCCGTAGAACTTGCCGTTTTCGTCAATGGCAATGATGTGGTCGATGCCGGCGGAGACCCACTCGATCTTGGCGTTCTGCACCTCTTCGGGGATGTGCTTGACGTCAAGGCCCGTGGCGCCGATGCGGGTGATGCCCCAGACGTAGACCTTGCCGGAATTGGAAAGGCCCACGGTGAAGCTGCCGTAGTTGTCGATCATCTTGATGTCGTTCTGCAGCTCCTTGGGGACCTTCATGAACGACATGGTAGGCGGCAGGTCCTTCTGGGTGGTCTCGGTATAGGCGTCATAGTACTTGGGCATGAAGAGCGGTCCGATAAAGACGACGCAGAACATGATCAGCACCACGCCTACGGAGATCACGGCGAACTTCCGCTCAAAGAAGCGCTGGAGGACCTGGCGGCCGGGGCTGACGATCAGCTCGGAATCGTCCGGCTTGTTCTCCCCGTCCTTTTTCTCCTCGGCCTTCTTGCTTTTCCGATACATCCTGTCCTCATAGGCAGGACCCATGAACATACGGGTGACCCAGCGGCCGAGCTTCTGGAAGATGTTTTCCCTATTTTCTTTCATCGCTACTCACCCCTCACTTGCTGATCCGGACACGCGGATCGACGAGACCATAGCAGAGGTCGGACACCAGGTTGCTGAACAGGCCGATAAAGGTATAGATGACCTGCATGAACATAATGAGGTCGTAGTCGGCGGTTCTGACGGCGTTGAGGTACAGCAGGCCCATGCCCTTGAAGCCGAACATGGTCTCCATGATCATGGCGCCGGAGATGATGCCGAAGAAGCCGCCCACGAAGATGGACACCAGGGGGACCAGGGCGTTGCGCCAGGCGTGGGAGTAGATGACGACCTTCTCCCGCAGGCCCTTGGCCCGGGCGGTACGGATGCAGTCCAGGCTCAGGGCGTCGATCATGGAGGCGCGGGTAATACGCATGATGGAGGCCAGCGAGCCGAAGGTCAGGCAGATGCAGGGCAGCGCCACGTGGTGCAGCACATCCTTCGCGTTGGCCCAGCCGGTGGCCGTGCTGCCGGGCGTCTTCATGCCGGAGACCGGGAACCAACCCAGGATCGAGCAGAAGAACACGATGAACAGGATGTAGATGATGAAGCTGGGCGTGGAGAAGCCGATCAGCGTGAAGACCTGGGTCCCGCGGTCAAAGCGGCTGTTCTTTTTCACAGCGCACTTGATGCCCAGCGGGATCGTAACGCCCAGAACGCAGATCTCCGAAATGAGACCGATGAGCATGGAGTTGCGGATCGCGGGTCCCACGACCTTAACCACGGGGGCATTGTGCTGGTAAGAGAAGCCGAAGTTGCCCTGGAAAATGCCGTTGCACTTGCCGTCGTAGAAGGGATAGAGACCCAGCCAGCGCAGGTACAGGATCATCTTATTATTGGTGTCCGTACCGTAGCGGCGCTGGTATTTCAAATATAATTCCTGAAACTTTGTGTCCTGCTCGGCAGCGCTGAGGGAGTTCTTCAGGCCGGCCAGCTCCGTCTTGGCGTCGGTATAGGCGCGGTTGGCGGGCATGAGCTGATAGAGCAGGAAAAGCAGAAACGTCAAGAGAATAAAGACGAAGATCATATAGACCAGTCTTTTTACGATATATCTTCCCATGGGATTCTCCTTTGTGCGTGCGCGGACGCAGTACTTGGTTATTTGGATCCCCCCGCCCCGGGGGCGGGAAGCGGCCCTCTCGGCCGCTCAGCATTGTGGGAGATGCACAGCTGAAAGATGGCGGCGAACAGAAAGGCGCATGGAATGCTCCGGATGCCGGATATGAGACAGGCCGCAGATCGCGGCCAAAAACAGATGATGGGAACAAATCCGCATCCGACGGCTTGCGTCGCCGGATGCGGAAATGTGCTTCATGTCAGGGTCCGAAGACCCGCGCGGGGATCAGGACAGCCACATGATGTCGGCGTAGTCCTTGATGTAGTAAGCGGAGTAGTCGTCGTACATGCCCGGATCAATGGTCATGTTCCAGGAGTAGTCGTATGCAGCGCTGTTGAAGCCGGTGGCGAAGTTGAAGGCGCAGTACATGGGGCTGCCGGCGTAGTAGCCGTAAACAGCCTGCTGGTACAGCTCGTCAAGCATCGGGGCGAAGTCGCCCAGGGTGTTGTACACCACCATGCCGGCGGCAGCAACATTGGCGTTCTCCTTCAGGCCGGTCTGCAGCAGGTCGGTGAACTCGTTGGGAGTGGTGCCGTACCAGTTGATGACCAGAGGCATGAGGAAGTAGTCGCCCATATCGACGGTCTTGTAGGTGCCGTCAACGGACTGGTAGTTCTTGTCGTCCTCGCTGATGACGTCAGCAGGGATGGCCTTGTAGCGGACGCCCTCGCCGCTGTACTCGGTGCCGTCGGCGTTGTAGACCCAGCCGTCAGCCTCGAGGACATCGATGGCGGAGTCAGCGCTGGTGGCGTAGGAGTCGAGCATCATGCCCTGGGCAACGGCAGCCTTGTACATCCAGGAACCGGTGTAGTAGGGGCCGTCAACAACACCGCCGTAGCCGCCGGTGAAGTCCTTGGCGAACTGAGCGCGATCCATGCAGAAGGCGATAGCCTGACGGACAGAGGCGAACTGAGCGGGGCCGTAGTCGGCGCGGAAGCCCAGCTTGCCGTAGCCGGCGCGGCTGTAGTGAGTGTAGACGTACTTGCCGTCGGAACCGTCGGCAAGAGCAATGGCCTCGTCGGTGGCAGCGCCGCCGGTGATGGCCGCGATGACGTCAAGACCGCCGGCCTTGAAGTCCTCGAGCTGGGTATCGGAAACGACCTTCTTGTAGATGATCTTCTCGATGTGAGGAACAGCGCCCTCGTAGTTGCCCTTGAAGTTGGGGTTCAGCTCCAGGACGGCCTCGGAGGTGGCGGAGTCAAAGCTCTTCACGCAGTAGGGGCCGGAGTAGGGGAAGGCAGCGTAGGCTTCCTCGGTGGTGAGGGTGAAGTTGTCCTTGATCTGGGTGGCCTGGGTAAAGGTGTCGCCGTCCTTGGCATAGAAGTCGCCGGTGATGTAGACGCCGTTGCCGTCGTCAGCAAGATCGGAGTTCTCGCCCAGGTACAAGGCCAGAGGAGCAGCGGAGAATCCGCCGTAGGTGATGTCGTAGAAGTACGGCAGCTGGTCAGCGGGGATGGTGACGGAGAAGGTGTAGTCGTCGATCAGACGGAGACCGGCGAGCTCGGGAGTGCCGGAGCCTTCGGTGCCGTCATAGGTCTGGTAAGCGCCCTTCCAGCCAAGGATGGTGCGGCCGTTGGTCTCCATGCCGGCAGCCTGGGTCCACACGGGAGTCAGGCGGGCAGCGGAGGTAACGAGGTAGTTCTTGGCGGTGACAGCGGAGCCGTCGGAGAGCTTCAGATCGTCGAAGATGGTGATGGTGATGGTCTTGTTGCCGTCAGCATCTTCCTCTTCAGTGTGCTCCTTCACGACGGTGGGGTTCCAAACGTAGCCGCCTTCCTTGGTGGTGGAGACGGTCTCAAGGCCAACGGTCAGGCCCTCAACATCGTTGTCGGAGGAGCCGGGGCTGGACTTACCGAAAGCGGCGTAACGGAACTGGCCGGAGAGCTCGGTGGAGCTGCCCAGGATGATGCTGCCGTCTTCCTTCTCGGAGGACCAGTCGATCAGAGCACTGGCAGGACTCCAGAACGGGTTGGTGGGGAACTCCTCAACGCCCTTGATCTGAGCGTTGTAGAGGTCGTAGTACTCGTTGGAGTACAGGGGAACCTCGGGCAGGAGCATGTTCCAGCGGGTGATGTACAGACGCCACCAGGCGGCGTAGACGTCGTCGGTCGTGGCATAGTCACCTGCGGGCTCGTTTTTGTACACCATGGACATGGTCAGGAAGTCCAGGCCGAGCTCATGCTGCTCGCCGTTGACCTCGATGTAGGCCAGGCCGGTGTCGGGATCCTCGATCACATCAGCGATGGTGTAATCGATGCCATTGTCCTGCATGTACTCGTAAAGGCTCTGGTAGTCTTTACCGTACTCCAGGGAGTCGAGCTTCATAGAGGCATACTCGGGAGACTCGACAGCGGTGATCTCAGGCCCTGCCGGTTCCTCGGCGGCGGGTTCTTCCGCAGCAGGGGCTTCCGCAGCGGGCTCGGCAGCAGGAGCTTCTTCCTTGGCGGGGGCTGCGGCCTGTTCACCGCAGGCAGCCAGGGCGAAGATCATGCACAGAGTCAGGAGCAGTGCGAGAATCTTTTTCATTGTTTTTCCTCCTATTTGATTTTTTATTAAACGCAGTTTCTGCGAATAATAACGATCGGATCTTCCCCTCCCCTCCGGAGATCCGGAAGGCGGGAAGATGAAGCCGACGGCAGCGGCCGCGGCTGCAGCTCTCTCCGACATCACAGCTTATGAGCCGTCCTGCCGGCGATATCCCCTGCGGTTTTGTATCGGCAAAGATACTCCCCCACAGTTAAGCTTTGTATAATTGTACCACAGCAATACCCTCATTTCAAGCCAGAATTCGAAGTCCGACTTTTGCGGCTCCCAAAAATTTGCTCCCAATTTGTGCAGATTTCACAAAAGAGACCGCGAAGAGGCTGGGTTCGAGCTGCTGGAAACCTGATTTTTTCTCCGAATTCCGGGCCGAAATCGCTGATTATTTCTACATTTCGCTATCGCAGTAGAGCAAGACCGGCCTTTGTGACAATTGCAGAGAGCGCTTCGCTTCCTTAGCCTTTGACCGGCCTCTTTTCCCGGTCAGAGAAGGCTCTCCATCAGGAAAACCACCGCGCAGCAGGCGGCGGCAACCGTCACCATGCTCCCCTTCTTCCAGGCGATGAAGGCGCCCACCAGCAGCGCGGCCACGCCGGCCGCCAGCTTGTCCGTGGCCTGCACGATGGCGGGGAAGGTCATCACCGCCAGGGTCACATAGGGCACGTAATAGAGGAAGGAGCGCAGGAACACGCTCTTCAGCGGTTTGCGGATGAGGGTCAGCGGCAGCACCCGGATCGCATAGCTCACCAGAGCCGCCGTCAGGATCGCAAGCCAGACGTTCATGCCTTGTCCGCCTCCTCTCTCACGGGGAACAGCAGGGCGGCTCCCCCGGCGATCAGCAGGGTCAGCAGGATGGTCCTGGTGCCTGCTGAAATGGCGGACAGTACCGGCAGCACCGAGAAGAGGCCGCTGAGGAGAAAGCTGCAGACCACGCAGGCCGCCACCACCCGGTTCTCCCGGGCGGGAGGGATGATGATGGCCAGGAACATGCCGTAGAGGGCCACGCTCAGAGCGCTGACCACCCGGCCTGGCAGCAGATTTCCCATCAGGATGCCCAGGGCCGTGCCGATGGCCCAGAGCGGCGTGGCCACGGTGATGGCGCCGTAGTAATAGACCGGCTCCAGATAGCCCGGGCGCGCGATATTGATGCCGAAAAACTCATCGGTGACAAGGCCGCCGAAGAGAAAGCGGTGATAGTCGGGCATGCTGGGGGAAATGCGCTGGCTCAGGGCAAAGCTCATCAGCAGATAGCGGGCGTTGGCGATCAGCGTCACCAGCGCCACCTCCAGATAGGTCCCCCCTGCCCCGATCACGGTGAAGAGCGCGAACTCCCCCGCCGACGCGTTGCACAGGAGGCTTGCCACCAGTCCCTGCAGCGCGCTCATACCGGCGCTGCGGGCGGCGATCCCCAGGGAAAAGGCCACCGCAAAGTAGCCCAGGCCAATGGGCACGCCGTCCCGCATGCCTTCCCGATAGGCCTTGATTTTCTCAGTCTTGCTCATGCTGCAATCTCAAAGTGCATCATTCAAAATTGAGCCTTTGAAAACCTGGTTTTCAAAGGCTCAATTTATCTTGTTCCGATCAGATCAGCTCGATCACGGCCAGCTCAGCGGCGTCGCCGCGGCGGGTGCCGATCCGGGTGATGCGGGTGTAGCCGCCGTTGCGGTCGGCATACTTGGCGGACAGCTCGTCCTTGACCTTCTTGGCCACGTCCTCGCGGGTCAGGAAGCTGAGCATCTGGCGATAGGAAGCCAGATCCTTCTCCTTACCCAGGCTGATCATCTTCTCAGCCATGGGAGCGATCTCCTTGGCGCGGGTAACGGTGGTCTCCATGCGGCCCTTGTCCAGCAGGTCGGTGGTCTGCTGACGCAGCATCGCCAGGCGCTGGTCGGTGCTCTTTCCGAGCTTTCTTGTTCCGGGCATATTGCAATTCCTCCTGTTTTACTGATTGTCCTCGCTGGCCAGGCTCAGTCCCATCATCTGGAGCTTGTGCTCCACCTCTTCCAGGGACTTGCGGCCGAGGTTGCGGACCTTGATCATCTCGTCCTGCGTCTTGTTGACCAGGTCCTCGACAGTATTGATGTTGGCACGCTTGAGGCAGTTGAAGCTTCTCACGGACAGATCCAGTTCCTCGATGGTCATCTTGAGAACGGTGTCGGGCTCCTTCTCTTCCTTCTCCACAACGGTGGAGTTGGCGCCGATGGAGTCGGACAGGTCCGTAAAGAGCGTGAAGTGATCGCAGAGTATCTTGGCGCCCAGGCTCAGCGCGTCGCGCGCCGCCATGGTCTTGTCCGTCCAGACTTCGATGGTGAGCTTGTCAAAATCGGTCTGGTTGCCTACACGGGTGTTCTCCACGGTGTAGTTCACCTTGAGAACGGGGGTGTAGATGGAGTCGACCGGGATGGTGCCGATCGCGGTGGTGGGAGACTTGTTCTTCTCAGCGGAAACGTAGCCTCTGCCATGGTCCAGGACCAGCTCCATATTCAGAGCGCCGTCGGGACCGAGGGTTGCAATAGGCTGCTCGGGATTGAGGATCTCCACCTCGGCATCGGGCTTGATGTCACCGGCGGTGACCAGGCCCTCGCCGGAAGCCTCGATGTACACGGTCTTGGGACCGTCGCAGTGAAGGCGGGCGATGATGCTCTTGACGTTCAGGACGATCTCCGTCACGTCTTCCTTCACGCCGGGGATGGTGGAAAACTCATGCTGCACGCCGGCAATCTTGATGCTGGTGCAGGCCGTACCGGGGAGAGAGGAGAGGAGTACCCTGCGAAGAGAGTTTCCAAGCGTAGTGCCATAGCCGCGTTCCAGAGGCTCAATGACGTACTTGCCGTAATGGGTCTCATTGGGGTTTTCCATGCACTCAATGCGCGGCTTCTTAATTTCGATCATGTGGTTCCTGTACCCTCCTTGTTCAAATTGCGCCGCAATGGCGCGGTGCGTGGTTCAGCTTACCAATTTGAGGGTGTCGGGAAGCGCGGGGGGCACTTCCCGTTTATTTTGATTACTTGGAGTACAACTCGACGATGAGGCGCTCTTCCACGGGGAAGTCGATGTCCTCTCTGGTGGGAGCGGCCACGACCTTGCCGATCATGTTGGCAGCGTCAAACTCCAGCCACTTGGGGATCACGTGGTAGGCGTTGTTTTCCAGGTTCATCTTGAAACGCTCGATGCTGCGGCTGGACTCCTTCAGGGCAACGACCATACCGGGCTTGACCTGGTAGCTGGGGATGTTGACCTTCTTGCCGTTGATGGTGAAGTGGCCATGGTTGACCATCTGACGGGCCTCGCGGCGGGTAGAGGCATAACCCAGGCGGAACACCACGTTGTCCAGGCGGCTCTCCAGCTGGATGAGCAGGTTGTCGCCGGTCTTGCCGGTCATGCGCTCAGCCTTCTCGTAGTAGCCGCGGAACTGCTTCTCCAGCACGCCGTAGATGAACTTGACCTTCTGCTTCTCCTGCAGCTGGGTGGCGTACTCAGACTTTTTCTTGCGGGTCTGGTTGTTGCTGTTGCGGGTGGTTTCTTTCTTGAAATAGCCCATGGTGGCCGGGCTGATGCCCAGAGCCTTCGCGTGCTTGGCGATGGGCTGTCTGTTCTTAGCCATTACAGTGTCCTCCTTTCCTTATACACGACGACGTTTCGGAGGACGGCAGCCATTGTGAGGAATGGGGGTAACGTCCTTGATCATCGTCACTTCGAGACCGGCGGTCTGGAGAGCGCGGATGGCAGCCTCACGGCCGGAACCGGGACCCTTGACGAAGACTTCGACGGTCTTCAGGCCGTGCTCCATGGCTGCCTTGGCGGCAGTCTCAGCGGCGGTCTGAGCGGCAAAGGGGGTGGACTTTTTGCTTCCACGGAAACCGAGGCCACCGGCGGAAGCCCAGGAAATGGCGTTGCCCTGGGTGTCGGTAACGGTAACCATGGTATTGTTGAAGGAAGAGCTGATATGGACCTGGCCCTTTTCAATGTTCTTGCGCTCTCTGCGGCGAGTTCTGACGACTTTCTTCTTAGCAGTTGCCATGATTCATATCCCTCCTTTACTTCTTCTTGTTCGCGATGGTGCGTTTCGGGCCCTTGCGGGTGCGGGCATTGGTCTTGCTCCGCTGGCCGCGCACGGGCAGGCCGCGGCGATGGCGCAGACCACGGTAGCAGCCGATCTCGGTCAGGCGCTTGATGTCAAGCGCGGTCTGACGGCGCAGATCGCCTTCCACGATGAAGTTGTGGTCGATGCACTCACGCAGCTTGGATTCTTCCTCATCGGTGAGGTCCTTCACACGGGTGTCGGGATTGATCCCAGTCATGTCCAGGATCTTCTTTGCGCTGGTTCTGCCGATACCATAGACATAAGTGAGACCGATTTCGATTCTCTTGTCTTTGGGCAGGTCAACGCCGGCTATACGTGCCATACTTTTTTCTTCCTTTCGAAATGTTTTTCCGCATTTTTTGCGGACACAGGGACTTATTCCCGCCGGAGGGAGTCCCTGATCCATGCGGGATTGTTTTTCAGACAGGAGCTCTGCCCTGTCGCCGGGGCTTTCGCCGAGGCTTGGATTTTTCTGCGTAAACAGCATACAAGGAGCCGATCTCCTTCAGCGTTGCAGGCAAAAATCATCCAGTCGCAGCGAAGAATTATTTTATCAAAGACATACCGGATATGTCAAGTAAAATCTTTTCGTCTGCAAGGATTTTTTTGCCGCCGGCTGTGACCGACCCTTGTATTCCTTATCTTAACCCTGGCGCTGCTTGTGCTTGGGGTTCTCGCAGATGACCATGACTTTGCCCTTGCGCTTGATGATCTTGCACTTCTCGCACATGGGCTTCACGGTCTCCAGGTGATGCGGCCGCGGGTCAGGTCGTAGGGAGACATCTGAACCGTGACTTTGTCGCCGGGAAGGATACGGATAAAGTTCATCCGGAGCTTTCCGGAAATGTGGGCCAGGATGATATGGCCTCCGCCAATATCCACCTGGAACATGGTGTTAGGCAGGGATTCTACCACCGTGCCTTCGAGTTCGATTACATCGTCTTTTGCCAAAGCTTCATTCCTCCAGATCTGAATCAGATGTCGTCCGCCATGGTGAGGATCTCCGCTTCCCCATCGGTGATGAGGATGGTGTTCTCATAATGGGCGGCCAGAGAGTGATCCCTCGTGACGACCGTCCAGCCGTCCTGCAGGATCCGAATACGCCAGTCCCCCGCGCAGACCATGGGCTCCACGCAGATGGTCATGCCCTTGAGCAGCCGGGGATTGGCCCGGCGGGCGTCGGGGCGATAGTTGGGGACCTCCGGAGCCTCGTGCATGCCCCGGCCGATGCCGTGACCCACGAAATCCCGGACCACGGAAAAGCCGTGGCTCTCCACATAGTCCTGCACCGCTTCTCCGATATCGTAGACGCGGTAGCCTACCTTGGCGAACTTGATCCCTTCGAAGAAGGCCTGACGGGTAACTTCCATCAGCTTCCTTGCCTCTTCGCTGACCTCTCCCACCGGGTAGGTGCCGGCACAGTCGCCGACGAAGCCCCGGTAGGTGGCGCAAAGATCGATGGACACGATATCGCCGTTGGAAACGATCCTCTTGCCGGGGATGCCGTGGATGACCTCATCGTTGACGGAGACGCAGGTCGCCGCCGGGAAGCCCTCGAAACCCAGACAGCTGGGTTTTGCGCCGGACTTCACGATGTATTCATGCACAGCCCTGTCGATTTGCTTTGTCGTCATGCCGCTCTTCACGGCCTGACGTCCGACGGACCGTGCGCCGGCCGCGATCTTCGCGGCCTGACGCATGATCTCGATCTCGTGAGGGGATTTGATGGTAATGCTTTCTGCCATTTCAGATCTCCAGAGCCCTGCGGATCGCCGCAGTGGTCTCTTCGATGCTGGGCTGGTTATCCACCGTGCGCAGCTTGCCCCGGGCCTCGTAGAAGGCCTTCAGGGGCTCGGTCTCCCGATGGTAGGTCTCGAGCCGGGCCCGGACCGTCTCGGGAGCGTCATCCTTGCGGATGGTGAGCTCGCCGCCGCAGTTGTCGCAAACGCCCTCCGCCTTGGGAGGATTGTTCACGATGTGGAAGGTGGTGCTGCAGTCCTTGCAGGTCCGCCGTCCGGCCATGCGCTCCACGATGACCTGGTCCTCCACCTCAATGGAGAGGGCACAGTCCACCGCGATGCCCATCTCTTCCATGGCTTCCGCCTGGGGGATGGTCCGGGGCACACCGTCCAGGATGTAGCCCTTCGCGCAGTCCGGCTCGGAAAGCCGCTCCTGGATGATGCCGATGATCACGGCATCGGGGACCAGCTTGCCTGCCTCAATGAATGCCTTGGCCTCCAGGCCCACCTTCGTGCCGTTTTTGATGGCGGCACGAAGGATGTTGCCCGTGGAAATGGTGGGGATCTCCAGCTCGCGGCTCAGGATCTCCGCCTGGGTCCCTTTACCGGCGCCGGGGGCGCCCAAAAGGATAAGCCTCATAATCTCTCCTCCGGAATCAATCCAGGAAACCTTTGTAGTTGCGCATGAGCATCTGCGCCTCGAGAGCGCGGACAGTCTCCAGTGCAACGCCAACAGCGATCATGATGGACGTGCCGCCCAGGGACAGGCCCGTGAGCCTTGCAGCGTCGCTGAAGTGGGAGATCAGGATGGGGACGACGGCGATGATGCCCAGGTAAATCGCACCGAAGAGGGTGATCTTGTTGAGCACCTTCTGGATGAACTCACTGGTGGGCTTGCCGGGACGGAAGCCCGGGATGTAGCCGCCGTTCTTCTTCAGGTTATTCGACACCTCGATGGGGTTGAACTGGATCGTGGAGTAGAAGTAAGCGAAGAAGATGATCAGCAGGAAGTAAATGATGGCATAGGGGATGGAGGCGTTGCCGAACCAGGTCTCCACCCAGGTGCCCTCGGTGGACTTGCCCGCGAGACCGGCGATGGTGGCAGGCAGAGAACCGATGGAGGAGGCGAAGATGATGGGCATAACGCCGGACATGTTCACCTTCATGGGCAGGAAGGTGCTCTGGCCGCCGTACATCTTCCGGCCGACCACGCGCTTGGCGTACTGGACCGGGAGACGGCGCTCGGCATCGTTGACGAAAACGATCAGGACGATGATGGCCAGGGCGCCCAGGAACATCAGCACGGCAGCCCACCAGGCCAGCTCGCCGCGGGCAACGTTCTGCACGGTGGCGATGATGGAACGGGGCAGACGGGCCATGATGCTCGCAAACAGGATAATGGAGATACCGTTTCCGATACCGAACTCGGTGATCTGCTCACCCAGCCACATGATCAGAGCGGAGCCGGAGGTGAAGGTCAGGATGATGACCAGCGCGGTCCAGAAGCTCTTTTCATAGCCGGCGCTGATGAGCTGGTAGTTGCGCATCAGCATGTAGTAGGCAAAGCCCATGAGAAGGCCGATGCCCACGGTGGCGTAGCGGGTGATGGAAGCGATCTTCTTGCGGCCCTCTTCGCCGCCTTCCTTGCTCAGCCGCTCCAGGGCCGGAATGGCGATGCAGAGCAGCTGGATGATGATGGAGGCGTTGATGTAGGGCTGGATGGACAGTGCGAAAATGGTCGCCTGGGAGAAGGCGCCGCCGGACATCATGTTATAGAGGCCCAGCATGGTACCCTGCACACTGGCGAAATAAAGCTCCAGGGCTTCCTTGTTCACGTAGGGAACAGGAATGGCGTTGCCCAGACGGTAGAGCAGGATGATCAGCAGTGTGAAGAGGATCTTTCTGCGAAGCTCCTCGATCTTCCAGGCGTTTTTCAGCGTCTGAATCACTTTAGATCACCTCTGCCTTTCCGCCGGCCGCCTCGATCTTCTGTTTTGCGGTTTCGGAGAAAGCAGAAGCCTTTACAGTCAGCTTCTTGGTAACCTCGCCGTTGCCAAGGAACTTAACACCATATCTGCACTTGGAGATGATGCGGGCGTCCAGGAGGGCCTGGGCATCCACAACGGAGCCGTCCTCAAACTTCTCCAGCACGGAGACGTTCACAGCCTCCAGAGGCTTGGCGAAGATGTTGTTGAAGCCCCGCTTGGGGATGCGGCGAGCCAGAGGCATCTGGCCGCCTTCGAAGCCGATGCGGACACCGCCGCCGCTGCGGGCCTTCTGGCCCTTGTGGCCGCGGCCTGCGGTCTTGCCGTTGCCGGTGGCGTGGCCTCTGCCCTTGCGCTTGTCAACGTGGGTGGAGCCGGCGACCGGAGAAAGGTCATGAATATACATTCTCTAGCCCTCCTTCTTATTCTTCGGTGACCTTAAGCAGATAGCCGATCTTGGCGATCTTGCCGCGGGTCTGGGGATTGTCGGGCTGTACGGTCTCGTTGCCGATCTTGTGCAGGCCCAGGGACTGGGCGGTGGCGATGTGGCTGTCCAGTCTGCCGTTGAGGCTCTTGACGAGCTTGATTCTCAGATTAGCCATGTTTCGTCCTCCTTAACCCTGAACTTCTTCAGGAGTCTTGCCCCGGACAGCGGCGACCTGAGAGGCGTCGCGCAGGGACTTGAGGCCTTCCATGGTGGCTGCCACAACGTTCGCGGGGTTGTTGGTGCGCAGGCACTTGGTACGGATGTTGGAGATACCGGCAGCCTCCACGACGGCACGCACAGCGCCGCCGGCGATCACGCCGGTGCCTTCCGGGGCGGGCTTGAGGAGCACGCGGCCGGCGCCGAAGCAGCCCAGGACCTCGTGGGGGATGGTGGTCCCGCTCAGGGTCACGGTCACGATGTTCTTCTTGGCATCTTCCAGGCCCTTGCGGATGGCCTCGGAAACTTCGTTGGCCTTGCCCATGCCATAGCCCACACGGCCCTTGCCGTCGCCCACCACGCAGAGCGCGGAGAACTTGGCAACACGGCCGCCCTTAACGGTCTTGCTGACGCGGTTGAGGGAAACCAGCTTTTCGATGAACTCGGAGGGAGCCTCGTCGCGATTGCGGCGATCCCGTCTGTCGTTTCTGTCGTTATTGTAAGCCATTGATCGTTTTCCCCCTTCCTCAGAACTTCAGGCCGCCCTCGCGGGCGCCTTCAGCCAGAGCCTTGACACGGCCGTGGTAGATATAACCGCCGCGGTCGAACACGACTTCCTCGATGCCCTTCTGCAGAGCGCGCTCTGCGACGGCGGCACCGATCTTCTTGGCGGCTTCGCAGTTGCCGCCGTTGCCTTCAAAGCCCTTCTCCACGCTGGAGGCAGACACCAGGGTGTTGCCGGCCACGTCGTCGATGATCTGGGCATAGATGTTGTTTTCGCTGCGGAACACGCACAGGCGGGGTCTCTCGGCGGTGCCGGAGATCTTGCCGCGCACGCGGTTGTGGCGCTTGATGCGCTGTCCTCTGGTATCGGGTCTCTTAATCATTCAGGCACACCTCCGTTTACTTGGCACCGGTCTTGCCTTCTTTGCGGCGGACGACTTCGTAGTCATACTTCACGCCCTTGCCCTTGTAAGGCTCGGGAGGACGCTTGCCACGAACGTCAGCAGCAAACTGGCCGACCTTCTGCTTGTCGATCCCCTTGATGACGATGTGGTTGGCATCGGGAACGTCGATCTGGATATCCTCGGTCTCGGGGATAATGATCTGATGGGAGTAACCCAGGTTCATGACCAGGTTCTTGCCTTCCTTGGCGGCACGGTAGCCAACGCCGTTGATCTCCAGCTTCTTCTCGAAGCCGTGGGTCACGCCGACGACCATGTTGTCCACCAGGGTCCGGGTCAGACCGTGGAGAGAACGGTTCTCTTTGCTGTCATTGGGGCGCTTGACGTGCAGGACGTTGCCTTCCTGCTCGATCTGCATGGAGGGGACCAGATCACGCTCCAGGGTGCCCTTGGGGCCCTTGACGGTGATGTGGTTGCCATCGGTGACTTTCACTTCGACACCGGCGGGGATGGTGATGGGAGCTCTACCAATTCTAGACATCTTGTTTCCTCCTTACCACACGAACGCGAGCACTTCGCCGCCAACATGCTCCTTGCGAGCCTGCTTGTCGGTCATGATGCCTTTGGAGGTGGAGATGATGGCGATGCCCAGGCCCTTCAGGACGCGGGGGAGCTCGTCAGCACCGGCGTACACCCGGAGACCGGGCTTGCTGACACGGCGAAGACCCTGGATGGCCTTCTCCTTGCCGGGGAGATACTTGAGGGTGATGCGGATGATGCCCTGGGTGCCGTCCTCAACAACCTGGTAGTTCTTGATGTAGCCTTCGTTCAGAAGGATCTCGGCGATGGCCTTCTTCATCTTGGAGGCCGGGACATCGACGCTTTCATGCTTGGCGCTTCCGGCGTTGCGGATGCGGGTCAGCATATCGGCAATGGGGTCGGTGATCTGCATGTTTTTTATCCTCCTAATTTAGAGTTACCGCCGGGTTTCCCGGTCGGTTTCAGTGACGAGGTCCCATGCCAATGCTTGATTGGCCATGGCCTTTCGTCACCGTCAGAAGAAGCTTGCTCCATTCCGCTTCTTCGGTTTGCGAAAGAGCCGAAAAAGCTCCATATCCGCAATCTCCTTCTTCCTCTTCCAAATCGAACCCACTTCGTTGGGCTTCGATTTGGGATTGAGGCGCGGAAGAGAGTTTGCTGCCTTCTATTATTATTTATTCGGTGGGAGGGATCAGCTCCCACCGGATAAAGCGTTTCCTTGCGCTGTCGGTAACAGCGCGCTGAGTTTTCGTCAGACGAGGCGGCAAGGCGCCGCTGTATCGTTTATACTGCAAGCCGCAGCCAACGAAGTATGGCGGAAAATCAGAAGCTGGCCTTTCTAACCCCAGGAATTTGGCCTTTGTAAGCCAGTTCGCGGAAGCAGATACGGCAGATGCCGTAGTTGCGCAGATAAGCGTGGGGACGGCCGCAGAGCTTGCAGCGGTTGTACTTGCGAGTAGAGAACTTCGCAGGAGCCTGCTGCTTGAGAATCATAGATTTCTTAGCCATTTGTACGTCCTCCTTAGCTCACGAAGGGAGCGCCCATGAGCTTCAGCAGCTCGCGAGCCTCTTCGTCGGTCTTCGCGGTGGTGGTGATCGCGATGTTCATACCACGCAGCTTCTCGATCTTGTCGTACTCGATCTCGGGGAAGATGATCTGCTCCTTCAGGCCCAGGCTGTAGTTGCCGCGGCCGTCGAAGGCGTCAGCGCTGATGCCGCGGAAGTCGCGGACACGGGGCAGAGCCACGTTGAACAGACGGTCCAGGAACTCCCACATGCGGTCCTGGCGGAGGGTGACCTTCACGCCGACCTTCATGCCCTCACGGAGCTTGAAGTTGGCGACGGACTTCTTGGCCACGGTGGCAACGGCGTGCTGACCGGTGATGGCGCTGATGTCCTTGATCACGGCCTCGAGGGCCTTGGCATTGTCCTTGCAGTCGCCGCAGCCGACAGACACAACGATCTTGTCGATCTTGGGGATCTGCATGGTGGACTTGTACTGGAACTTCTCCATCAGAGCAGGAGCAACTTCCTTCAGGTACTTTTCCTTCATACGAGTCATAAGTCAGTTATCTCCTTTCTCTCAGATTTCGGCGCCGCACTTCTTGCAGACGCGGGCCTTCTTGTCGCCCTCGATCTTGTGAGCGACGCGGGTGGCCTTGCCGCACTTGGGGCAGACGAGCTGCACCTTGCTGGCGTAAATGGGGGTCTCGACCTTGATGATGCCGCCCTCTTCGCCCTGCTTGCGGGGCTTCTGATGCTTGGTGGCAACGTTCACGCCTTCCACGATGACCTTCAGGGCCTTGGGATCGGCGGAGAGGATCTTGCCCTCCTTGCCCTTGTCCTTGCCGGACAGAACAACGACCTTATCGTCTTTCTTAATGTTCATTCTCTGTGCCCTCCATCAAATCACTTCGGGAGCCAGGGACAGGATCTTCATGTATTCCTTGTCACGGAGCTCACGGGCAACGGGCCCAAAGATACGCGTGCCGCGGGGGTTCTTATCACCGGTGTTGATCAGAACGGCAGCGTTCTCGTCGAAGCGGACATAGGTGCCGTCGGCGCGGCGGACGGGCTTGACGGTGCGGACGATAACGGCCTTCACAACGTCACCCTTCTTCACGGAACCGCCGGGAGCCGCCTTGCGGACGGAGCAGACGATCACGTCACCGATGCTGGCATACTTGCGCTTGGAGCCGCCAAGCACGCGGATGCACTTGAGTTCTTTGGCGCCGGTATTGTCGGCGACCTTCAGATAAGATTCCTGCTGGATCATATTTCGGCGCCTCCTTACTTAGCCTTCTCAACGATCTCGACCACGCGCCATCTCTTGTCCTTGGACAGGGGGCGGGTCTCCATCACGCGGACGATATCGCCGACGCCGCACTCGTTGTTCTCGTCGTGAGCCTTCAGGCGGTAGGTACGTCCGATGATCTTCTTATAGGTCTTGTGAGCGACCCGGTCTTCCACGATGACGACCACGGTCTTGTCCATCTTGTCGCTGACGACCTTGCCAACGCGGACCTTACGGGAAGTAGTTCTCTCAGTATTCATTTCCTCTTACCTCCTCAGTTCTGCTTTTCGTGCAGGACGGTCTTGACGCGGGCGATGTCACGCCGTGCGGCAGAGATCTTGGTGGGGTTGTCAAGATGATTGGTGGCATGCTGCATGCGGAGCATGAACAGGTCCTTCTTCAGCTCGACCAGCTTCTGCTCCAGCTCGCTGACGGACATATTGCGGATTTCGTTTGCCTTCATCTTATTCACCACCGTTCTCAGACTCGGTGCCCTTCGCAACGATCTTGGTCTTGATGGGCAGTTTGTGGCTGGCAAGACGCAGAGCCTCGCGGGCGATCTCCTCGGAGACGCCGGCGATCTCAAACATCACGCGGCCGGGCTTGACGACAGCGACCCAGTACTCGGGAGCGCCTTTACCGGAACCCATACGGGTCTCGGCGGGCTTGGCGGTAACGGGCTTGTCGGGGAAGATCTTGATCCACACCTGACCGCCGCGCTTGGTGTAGCGGGTCATGGCGATACGAGCGGCCTCGATCTGGTTGGAGGTGATCCAGCCGGGCTCCTGCGCGGCCAGACCGAACTCACCGTAGCTCACAACGTTGCCGCGGGTGGCTTTGCCCTTCATGCGGCCGCGCTGAACTCTGCGGTATTTCACTCTCTTAGGCATTAACATTAGTTGTTGCCTCCTTCCTTCGCGGGAGCAGCGGGACGGGGACCGCGGTTGAAGCCCTGGCCCTGGGGTCTGCTGCCGTAGCCGCCCTGGCGGTTGTCACGGTTGTCGCGGTTGTAGCCGCCCTGACGATTGTCGCGATTGTCGCGGTTGAAACCACCCTGGCGACGGTCGCCGCCGCGGCGGTCGTCCCGACGGCGGCGATCGCCGGCGGGCTTGGAGAGATCCATGGTGCGCGGGGTGGTGCGCAG
The DNA here is from genome assembly GCA_900316255.1 of uncultured Eubacteriales bacterium. GTDB lineage: Bacteria > Bacillota > Clostridia > Oscillospirales > Oscillospiraceae > Limivicinus. The sequence goes on from ONCI01000044.1 coordinate 21,934, forward strand.
GGTCTGGGAGAGGACCTCGCCTTTGTAGATCCACACCTTCACGCCGATGCGGCCGTAGGTGGTGTTGGCTTCGGCAAAGCCGTAGTCGATGTCGGCACGGATGGTCTGCAGAGGAATGGTACCCTCGTGGTAGCACTCGCTGCGGGCGATCTCAGCGCCGCCCAGACGGCCGCCGCACTTGACCTTGATGCCCCGGGCGCCCATACGCATGGCGCGGCCCATGGCGTTCTTCATGGCACGGCGGAAGCCGATGCGCTTCTCCAGCTGCTGCGCGATGCTCTCGGCAACCAGCTGAGCATTGGTATCGGGGGTGCGCACTTCGACGATGGAGAGAGCCACGGGCTTGCCGATGAGCTTCTCGACCTCGAGACGCAGGCGCTCGATCTCGGCGCCGCCCTTGCCGATGACCACGCCCGGACGGGCGCAGTGGATATAAATGCGGACCTTGGCGCTGTCGCGCTCGATCTCGATGGTGGGAACGCCGGCGGAATAGAGGGTCTTCTTCAGAAACTCACGGATCTTGTGATCCTCGACGATCAGATCGCCGACCTTGTCTTCCCGAGCATACCAACGGGAGTCCCAGTCTTTAATAACGCCTACACGCAGGCCATGGGGATTCACTTTCTGTCCCATAATTCTGCCTCCTTCCCTTAGTCTCTCTCAGCCACAGCGATCATGATGTGGCTGGTGCGCTTGTTGATGCGGTACATACGGCCCTGAGCTCTGGGCATGCCCCGCTTGAGGATGGGGCCGGCGCCGACGAAGGTCTGGCACACAAAGAGCTTCTCAGGATCCATTTCGAAATTGTTCTCGGCGTTGGCCATGGCGCTCTTGAGCACCTTGATCATCAGCTCGCAGCCGGCCTTGGGGGTGTTCTCCATGAGAGCCATGGCGACCTTGGCGTCCTTGCCGCGGATCATATCGCAGATGATCTGGACCTTACGGGGAGAGATGCGGGCGTATTTGTGCTCCGCACGGGCAATTTTCTTCTCGTCCATTTCTTCTCCTCCTTACTTGCCGGTCTTGCTGCCGGCATGGCCGCGGAAGGTACGGGTCGGGGCGAACTCGCCCAGCTTGTGACCGACCATATCCTCGGTGACAGCTCCAGGTCTTGACGACCTGCTTGTTGCCGCTCTTGTTCATTTCATCGACTCTCTTCAGCAGCTCGGGAGCGGCGAAGGGGCCCTTCTTAATGCTTCTGCTCATTTACCATTTCCCTCCTTACTTCGCGTTGCGGCGCTTGACGATGAACTTATCGGTCTTGTTCTTCGTCTTGCGGGTCTTGTAACCCAGCGCGGGCTTGCCCCAAGGAGTTACAGGGCCGGGACGGCCGACAGGGCTCTTGCCCTCGCCGCCGCCGTGGGGGTGGTCATTGGGGTTCATAACGGAGCCGCGGACCGTGGGGCGGATGCCCATGTGGCGTTTGCGGCCGGCCTTGCCGATGTGGACATTGGCGTGGTCGATGTTGCCGACCTGGCCGATGGTGGCAAAGCAGTCCATGCGGACCTTGCGCATCTCGCCGGAGGGGAGACGCACGGTGGCCATGCCGTTCTCCTTGGCCATCAGCTGAGCGGCGACGCCGGCGCTGCGGACAAGCTGAGCGCCCTTGCCGGGGTAGAGCTCGATGTTGTGGATCACGGTGCCCACGGGGATGTTGGCCATCGGCAGCGCGTTGCCGGCCTTGATGTCGGCAGTGGCGGAGGCCAGGATGGTGTCGCCCACGTTCAGGCCCACAGGAGCCAGAATGTAGCGGCGCTCGCCGTCGGTGTACTCCACCAGGGCGATGAAAGCGCTGCGGTTGGGGTCATACTCCAGGCGGAGGACCTTGCCCTCGACGTCCAGCTTGTTGCGCTTGAAGTCGATGACGCGGTACTTCTGGCGGTTGCCGCCGCCCTGATGGCGGACGGTGATGTGGCCGTAGCTGTTGCGGCCGGCGTGCTTCTTCAGAACCTCGGTCAGGGTCTTCTCGGGCTTGACATGCTTGTCAACGCCGTCGAAACCGGAGACGGTCATGTTGCGCCGGGCAGGAGTAGTCGGTCTGTAAGTTTTAATAGACATTCTCGTTTCCTCCCTTAGACCATGCCTTCGAAGAGCTCAATGTTCTTGGAATCGGCACTGAGCTTCACGACGGCCTTTTTCCAGGAAGCGGTCTTGCCCATGGGGTAGGCGCCGGTGCGCTTGGCCTTGCCGCGCACATGCTCGGTGGTGACCTTGATAACGGTCACGCCGAAGATCTCCTCGATGGCCTTCTTGATCTCGATCTTGTTCGCGTCCTTGGCGACCTCAAAAGCGTACTTCTTGATGTCCAGGTCTTCCATGGACTGCTCGGTGATGATGGGGCGAATGATCACATCGTATGCGGTCTTCATCAGGCGAACACCTCCTCGATCTTGGCAAGCGCAGCCTTATCGACGATCATCTTGCCGCTGGTGAGAATCATATAGGGGCTGAGGATGGTGGCGGTGGTGGTGGTCACACCCTCGATGTTGCGGGCGGACTTGACGACCTTCTCGTCCACATTCTCGGTGACGACCAGGGCCTTGCCGTCCACACCCAGCTTGGTGAGGAAGCTCTGGAAGGGCTTGGTCTTGATCTCCTCGACCTTCAGGCCGTCGATAACCAGGATCTCGTTCTCCTGAGCCTTGGCGGACAGGGCGGACTTGAGAGCCAGGCGGCGGACCTTCTTGTTGAGGGAGTAGCTGTAATCCCGGGGCTTGGGAGCAAAGGCGACGCCGCCGTGGTACCACACAGGGGATCCTGCGTAGCCGGCGCGGGCGCGGCCGGTGCCCTTCTGACGCCAGGGCTTCTTGGTGGTGTAGGAAACCTCACCCTTGGTGAGGGCGCTCTGGGTGCCCTGGCGGCAGTTGGCCAGGTGATTCTTGACGGAATCATGCAGAACGCTCTTGTTCGGCTCGATGCCGAAGATGGCCTCGGAGAGCTCGATCTCGCCGATCTTCTCGCCTGCCATATTAAACAGATTCGCAATAGGCATTTATGCTGCTCTCCTTTCTTTACTTGGTACGGGCGGAAGCCTTCTGCGGGTTGACACGCGCGGACTGCTTCTGCGGGTTGACGCTGACACCGGCGGCCTCGCCCTTCTTGACGGGCTGGGTCTTGACGGTATTCTTAATGTAGACGATGCTGCCCTTGGGGCCGGGAACGGCGCCGCGGATGGCGATCAGGTTCAGCTCGGCGTCGACCTTGACGATGTCCAGGTTCTGCACAGTGACCTGATCCACGCCCATGTGACCAGCCTGCTTCTTGCCCGGGAAAATGCGGGAAGGATCGGTGCTGGAGCCCATGGAACCGGCGTGACGGTGAACGGGGCCGCCGCCGTGGGTGGTGGGGGTGCGGCCCTGGCCGAAGCGCTTGATGACGCCGGCGTAGCCGTGGCCCTTGCTGATGCCGGTCACGTCGACCTTGTCGCCCTCGGCGAAGATGTCGGCCTTGACGGTATCGCCCACTTCGAACTTATCGGTCTCCTCCAGGCGGAACTCCTTGAGGTGCTTGAGATTGGCAACGCCGGCCTTCTTCAGGTGGCCTGCCTCGGGCTTGGAGAGCTTCTTCTCGGCGACTTCCTCGTAGCCGAACTGGACCGCTTCGTAACCCTCTTTTTCCTTGGTCATCTTGGCGACCACCGTGCAGGGGCCAGCCTCGATGACGGTGACGGGAATGACCTTGCCCGCCTCGTCGAAGATCTGCGTCATGCCGACCTTCTTGCCAATGATGGCTTTCTTCATTGTATTTCCTCCTTCGGTTATTGGTTGCCTCGCTTAGCCCGGGTGGTCCGCCCGTCCAGAGGCTGGCAACTTAACCCGTCCGCATTCGCAAGTTACGGACTTATGGGTCATTTAAAAATTTTTCCTCTTAGGCTCCCCTGCGCAAGGGGAGCTGGCGCGCAGCGCCTGAGGGGTCGTGCCTGAGTTTGCCCAGATCAGAGCTTGATCTCGATCTCCACGCCGGCGGGGACTTCCAGGTTCATCAGAGCTTCCACGGTCTTCTGGGTGGGAGTCATGATGTCGATCAGGCGCTTGTGGGTGCGGCGCTCAAACTGCTCGCGGCTGTCCTTGTACTTGTGGACGGCGCGCAGGATGGTGACGATCTCGGTCTTGGTGGGCAGGGGGATGGGTCCGGAGACCTTGGCGTCGGTGCGCTTGGCGGCTTCCACGATGGTTTCAGCGGCCTTGTCGATCAGCTGGTGGTCGTAAGCCTTGAGGCGGATGCGGATCATGTTCTTGTTGGTGCTTGCCATGGGTGATTTCTCCTTTTTTCGTACGTTTTTTCGGCGGCATTGGGGACCGCCTCCCTTATGCGTACGGATGAAGCTGTTTTTTGTACACACAACCGTGCGTATCAGGCCGTGACCGAAAAACAAAACCGGCCAGATGGCCGGTCGATCCCCGTGCACGCGATATACGCGTGTACAAAAACAGGTTTCAGCCGCCCGATTGCGTGCCGGATATTCCTCCGACACCGGACATACTCCACGGAAGTTACCTCGGAACCCCGAGCAATCTCCCGCTTCCTCGCATAATACGCCCCTGCTCTCGCACAGGCGCTTCGTTAGTATAGCAGCTGATCTTCGCTATGTCAAGAAGAATTTTGTTATTTCCGGAGAAAATTTTTTATTCTTTTTGTGCACTGCGCCAAAAATAGTTGCGGGCCGGTTACAGCATTCCCTTTGTTATTCCGGCCAGCCCCTTTGCGTCGCCGGTCAGGGGACAGCCCTCCGGTGGCGCCGCAGCCTAAAACTCTCGCCTCCGCGTTGATTTTCCCAACGGAATATGATAGCATAATGGGCATCGGATGACGAAATCCAGCCAATAATCGATCGATTGTGCCGCCCGATGCTCCTTGCAATAATGCAATAAATATATGTATAAGCAGCACGTAGAGGTGTTCCTATGAAAATCCTCCGCTCTTCTTCGATCCGCCGCGCCGAGGCAGCCCTGTATCTGGTCGTTTTTTTCCTGATTCTGCTCTTCAGCGCCATGACACCCATGCTGGCGGACGACTATTCCTATTGCTTCAGCTGGGTGGACAATGCCCGTGTCTGCAGTCTGGGGCAGATCATCCCTTCCATGGCCGTACACCGGAATCTGACGAACGGACGGGTCTTCACCCATGCACTGGTACAGTTTCTGCTGATGTTTCCCCGGGGCCTGTTTGCCCTGCTCAACGCCGGAGCTGCGCTTTTGCTGCTGTTTCTGTTTCGCAGCTATCTTGGGCGGCTGTCTTCTCCTCGCCGTGCTCTCCTGCTCTCTGCCGGTGCCCTGCTGCTTTGGGATGTGACGCCGGTGTTCGGCCAGGTCTTCCTCTGGCTGGACGGTGCCGTGAACTACGGCTGGGGACTCTGTCTGCTGCTGCTGTTTCTGCGCCCTTATGCCGTTCTTTGGCTCAGCGGGGAGGATGCCCGCCCTCTCTGGCGCAGGCTCATGTTCATTGTTCTGGCTTTCCTGGCCGGCACCTGGTCGGAAAGCGCCTCCCCTGCCGTCTTTCTCGCTGCGCTTTGCCTGCTCCTGCTCTCCGCCCTCCGGGACCATAAGCCGGACCTGTTCCTGCTGACGGCGTTGGCAGCAGAGCTTTTTGGCATTCTGTTTTTGCTTCTGGCACCAGCCACCCGCGGCCGGGCAAGCATCGGTTTTGATCTCTCCTCTCTGGTTTCCAATCTGAAGGCAGTGCTGCTGCAGAGCAAAGCCGTGATGCTGCCGCTCTATCTGCTTTACGCCGGTACCTTGGTTCCGGCCCTGTCCCGGTCCACGGACAGGCGGAGCCTGATCCTCTCCGGCATTCTCCTCCTCTCCGGCATCGCTGCTCTTCTGGCATATACGGTCGCCGCCTATTTCACATCCCGCCATTTCTGCTTTGCCGTTTGCGTGACGGTCCTCGCTGAGCTTGTGCTTTTGGCAGAGCTCCTGCGAGCTGAGCAGCCCCTTCTCCCACGCCTGGTGACTGCCGGCGCCCTGGTTTGGGCTCTGTTTCTGTTTCCCTTGGGGGCACTGGATATCGCTGTGACCTACAAGCATTTCCGGGAACGGGAAGCCGCCATTCAGCAGGCTCTGGATGCGGGCGAGACAGAGATCCGGCTGGAGATTTACGTCCCTGCCACACCCTACAGCGCACCCTATCAGCTGGAGGATCTGTCTCCCGAGCCCCACGTCTGGCCCAACGGCAGTCTGGAATACTATTACGGGATCGGCAGCATCTACGGCGTTGAGCCCGCGGAAGCCGAAGCTCCCCTTCCTTGACCCGATCCCCTCCCTCACCGCGGCCGCCGTCGGCTGCCGCCCACGCAAGCCATCTCCCCGCGGGGGCGGCTGTCTGAGCTGCGAACGGATGAGCTTTCCTCAATTCACACAGATTTCTTCCGTTCCCTCCTGTTATTTCATTAAAGAGTGCAGTACGCCCGGCCTTTCGGCCGGGCGTACTGCGCTCTCTTTTTTCAGAAGTTGAAGGTATGGGGCATCAGCTCCGAGAGCTTATAGCTCACGTAGCGGCCGCCGGCCTTGGCGCACAGGACCTCCATCTCCGGAGAAAACTCCGAGAGGAACTGGCGGCAGGAGCCGCAGGGGGTGCACCAGTTCTCACTGTCGGCATAGATGGCGATCCGGCGAAAGTCCTTGTGGCCCTCGCTGACGGCCTTGACACAGGCGGTGCGCTCGGCGCAGATGGTGTCGCCCAGGGCGGCGTTCTCCACGTTGCAGCCGGTGAAGACCTTGCCGTCCATGCACTCCAGGGCGGCGCCCACGGCGAAGCGGGAATAGGGGACGTAGGCGTTCAGGGATGCCTCTTTTGCCATCAACATCAATTCTCTGTCAGTCATCGTTCTTCTCTCCCTTGTTCATATTTGCTGTGCCTGCGCCTTTTTCGGCGCCGTCTTGCTCGTCAAAGATGATCTCCCAGTCGGCAAAGCCGAAGAGAGGGTTGCCGTAATTGGGATTGATGCCCTTGCACACGCCGCGGCGGGTGATGATCTGCTGCTTTTCAAAGCCGATCACCACGAAGGAGCCGTTGTTGTTCATGATGTGGTCGCAGAGCTGGTAGTATTCATCGGCCCTGGTGGCGTCAGGGGCAGCCAGGTAGCGCTCGATCCGCTCCACGATGGTGTTGTCCTTGGAACGGGAGTAGTTCTGGTTGGTAAGCTCGTTGTCCTCGTTCCGGGGCTGGAGCAGCTCGGTCAGGTCAAAGTTGTTGCGCAGGCGCACCTCGCCGTAATACATGTCCATGGTGACCTGCTGTTTGCCCGCCTTGAAGCCGCCCTCCTCCAGGGCGCTCATATAGGCGGCCCAGGTCAGCTCGTGGACCGTCACCTTCAGGCCGATGGAGGCCATGTCCTCCTGGAAGCGCCGGGCAATGCCGCACTTTGCGCTGCTGTCGGCGCAGACCACGAAGTTCAGGTCGATCTCCTGGGGCGAGCCGGACATGAACTCCAGCTGGCCGTCCTCGTCATAGTCCTCCACGCCGGCGGCGATCAGAATGTTCTTGACGGCCTCCAGGTCATAGTTCAGCCGGTCCTCCAGGGCATCCGGGTAGGCAGCACAGGTGGGATACATGGGCAGGGCCGCGGAGACGGCGTTGCCGTGGAGCAGCTCCACCAGATAGGCCCGGTCGAAGGCGTGCTGCATGGCCAGGCGGAAATAGCTGTAGCGCCCCAGCATGCTCTCCTCATTGAAGGCCACGTAGTGCATGTTGGTGGTGGCATAGGTGTGGAACTCGTTGGAGCTGGCGTAGCCAAGGTTCGTGTAGCTGGAGGGGTCGTTGATGACCACGTCGATGTAGCCGTCCTCGAAGGCGCTGATGATGGCGTCGGCGTTGTTGTGCTCCAGCAGGTAGATGGTGTCTACCGGCAGGTCCTCATAGCCGGGGTAGTACTCGTTCGCGATCAGGGCGTCGCCCTCTTCATTATAACAATAAGGACCGCTGCCGATGGGGGTATTGCCCGCGGGGCCCAGATCGCCGTAGGTCATGGCCTTGATCACCGGCAGGTTCAGAAGCTTGATGAACTGCCGGTCGCCGATGCCCAGGGTCACATACACCACGCCCTCGCCGGGGGAGGCGCCCTGGTAGCTGGCGAAGCGGCCGAAGTAACGGTCGGAGTTGATGGCCCAGCCCATGGAGTAGCTCACGTCCCGGGGCGTGACCTCGCTGCCGTCGGAGAAGTAGTGCCCAGGCTCGATGGTCAGCTCCCAGTTCTTGCCGGAGTCGTCGCATTTCCACTCGCTGATGATGCCGGTGTCCCGGATCACCTCGAAGTTGTTGTCCAGCTCCACCATGTTCTCATAGACCAGGGCACAGATGAGCTGGTTTGCGTGGTTGGTGGCCACGAAGGGGTTCTTGCTGTAGCGGCTGTTGCTGTTCACGGAAAAGACCTGGTCCAGGGCCGGGGCGCGTTCCACGTCCTTGCCCCCGGTGGACTCCAGGATCTCATCCTCGGGATTGCTGCTGCGGCTGCCGCAGGCTGAGAGGCTCAGCAGCATCAGCAGGGCCAGCAGCAGCGCCAGGCTTCTTTTTCTCTTTGTCATAGGCTTTCTTTACTCCAGCACGATGCAGGCAGCCTGGCTGCCCCGGTTTCCTTTGGTATAGCGGTGGGACCAGTATTTCTCGTGGCTGCATAGGGTGCACTCGTCCGAGAGGTCGATGTTCTCCTCCCGGAGGCCCAGCTGCAGCAGCCGCCGCTTGTTGGCAAGGCGCAGGTCCACCAGATATTTGCCGTTTTCCTTCCGGTCCCAAAGTCCCTCGGTATCGCCGCCCAGATAGGCACTCAGGGCCAAAGGCACGTCCTCGTCCGTCTCAAAGCAGCAGCGGCCGATGGCGGGGCCCATGGCGGCACAGATCCGCTCCCGCCGGGCGCCCAGGGCTTCCATCCGCTCCACGGCGTTTTTCAGGATGTCGGAGGCGGAGCTGCGCCAGCCGCAGTGGATGGCGCCGGCCACGCCGGCCTCCCGGTCCAGCAGCAGGGCGGGCACACAGTCCGCCGTGAAGCAGAAGAGGGGCAGGCCCTTCTCCGCCGTAACGGGCGTCATGCAGGCGTGCCGGTCCGCCTTCGTGACCACACGCACCACATTCCCGTGGACCTGTTTGGTCACGGCGCAGTCGTCGATGCCCGCGCCCATGAGGGCCGCGGCACGGCGGTAGTTTTCCCGCACGGCAGCGGGATCGTCCCCCCGGTTGGAGCCCAGGTTCAGGCTGTAGAACGGCCCCTCGCTGACCCCGCCGAAGCGGGTGAGGAAGGCGTGCCTGGCTCCGATCACCGTGGAGGCCATATAGATCAAATTTTGTTGGTTCTTTTCAATAAACATAACAGATTATCGAGTGAAAAAGGAAGAGTGAAAAGTTGTGGTATTTCCCTTCGGGAAATGGATTGTGATCCGTCGCCGCAGGCGACGCCATTTCTTTTCTCTTTTCTCTATTCACTTTTCACTTTACTCGTTTCTCCCGCAGCACTCTTTGTATTTCAGGCGCC
>ONCI01000114.1 GCA_900316255.1 uncultured Eubacteriales bacterium
AGAGCACCAGACGGGGCTGCTTCAGCCGGTAGAAGACGTTTTTGACCAGGGAGAAGACGTTGTTCAGCGTCCAGTAGAACACCAGGCCGGCGGGGGAGTCGTAGAGGAAGAACAGGAAGATCAGCGCCATGCCGTAGAGCTGCACCTTGCTTTTCAGCGACATGCCCCGGGTATAGATGGCGCCGGAGACAAAGTTGACGGCGGTCATCAGGATGGGCAGCAGGTTCACCCCGAAGAGCAGCCCGTCCGGCGCGCCCAGGTCCCGGATGGGTCCGAAGGGGACGCCCTGCAGCAGCCGCAGCCCGGAGAGGAAGCGGTAGGCCGCGATGAAGAAGGGGATCTCCAGCAGCAGGGACAGGGAGCCCTTCAGGGCATAGGCGGGCTTGTAATGGTTCTGCCGGTAAAAGGTCTGCAGCATCATGAAGCGCTCTTCCCCGGAGAAGGTCTTCTTGATATGCTTGACCCAGGGCTGCAGCCGCTGCTCCAGCTCCCGCTCCTCGGCCTGCATGGCGTCGGCCCGGCGGTAGAGCGGCAGCACCAGGAAATTCATCCCCAGGCTCAGGACGATGATGCAGAGCCCCTCGTTGCCGAGGATCCGAAAGCTCAGGGAATAGAGCACATCGAACAGCAGCTCCAGGGGGCCGATCAATATTTGATATAGCGCGGAGAAAAAGGACATCATACGCTCCTTTCCTGCATCGGAAGGTTCCGGGCAGGGATTTTCGTGCAGACGCTTCTCGCTGCGGCAGCGCCTCCCTGGGAGGCGCTGCTGCTGCTTATCCGATAGAAAGGATCACATCTTTCCGCGTGAGCCATCTTTTCAGATAATCGTATTAGTCTGCCAGATCCAGGGTGCCGGAGACGCTCTCCGCGCGCACCTGGCTCAAATCGATATAAAAGCCGGACCAGACCTTGGATTCCATGTTGATATTGGCCCAGCCGGAGAAGAAGGCGTTGGAGTAGCCGCTGTGGCGGCTGAAATCCGTGCCGTAGGCGCTGTAGGGCAGGGCATGGCAGTCAAACACCGCGGTTTTGGTGGCGGTGGCCTCCTTCAGCGGCGCGCCGTCATAGCCGAAGTCGTTGGTGTGGCTGTAGTGGTAGTTCTTGGTGTCCACGTCCAGGGTGTTGTAATACACGTCGAAGGAAAAGCTGAAATCCACGCGGTAGTCCCCGCCGCCGATCACCTGGTCCAGATACTCGTCCCGCAGCACCACGCAGTAGGTCTGGCAGACCTGGGCGATGACGCCGGAGCTGGTGATGGAATAGAGGGGGATCTCCCGCAGCTGGAAAAAGTTCTCCCAGTTGGACAGCGTGATCTCCACCCGGTGGAAGGGGCGAGTGTCCGGCGTGGGCGGGGGCGTGACGGGGACCTCCTCCCCCTCCGGCGTCAGCAGGGCCACCTCCGGCGTGGGGAGTACCGGCAGCTCCTCCGGCGTTTCCGTGGGAGCGGGCTCCCCGGCCTTTTGCCCGCAGGCGCAGAGCGACAGGCCCAGAGCCAGGGCCAGGATAATGCAAATCAGGCGTTTCATGGCAATCTTTCCGTTTCCTCGGTTTTCGATACGATACAGGTTATTATAGTCCCGGAGGGCTTTTTCCGTCAACTGTGGAAGATGTTGCGCCAGCCCCGGAGATCCACGGGTTCAAAGCGGCGCTTCAGCTCCCGTACCATGTGGTTGTGGTCGGCGCTTTCGATGACCACGTCGTACTGCCCGGGGATGGAGCCGAAGGTCACGGTCTCCCCGGGCTGCAGGCGCTGCTGCAGCTTTTGCAGCATGGCGCGCCGGGAGACGGCGGCGTCATAGATCTTCAGCGTGGAATAGCCCGCAAAGGGCGAGGGGGCCAGCACCGCCCGGTAGTCCCCGCTCCAGCTCTCCGCCAGGAAGGCGCGCAGCTTTTCCTCCAGCAGCTCCGTCTTTTCCAGGATCAGCAGATAGAGCAGGTCCCGGTCCAGGTCCGCGGGGGAGTGGACGTAGTTGCGGTAGGGGGAGCGGCGCTTCTGCTCAAAGAGCTGCTGCATGGCGGGGTTTGCCAGCTCCTCATAGCGGATCACCAGCAAATTCTCCTCCACACTGTTGGAGAAGAAGGGCAGGCCTTCCCGGTGGGCCCAGTCCACCAGGCGCCGGGCTTTTTCGCCGCTCATGGTCAGGGTCTCCAGATACTCCATGGTCTTCATGTCGTAGAGGGCGGCGCCGTCCATGGTGATCACCGGCAGCCGCAGTTCCACCCCGGCCAGCAGCTCCCGCACGGTGGCCTGGGTCTCGGAGGTGGCCACGGTGAACTTGGCCCCGTCCTCCAGCAGGCGGTTCAGTTCCACCTTGGAATAGGGCGTGAGCTTCCGGTCCGGCCCCAGGATGGTGTCCCCGATGGAGGAGACGAAAAGGGTGTCCGTTTTCCGCAGCCGGGGCAGATGCACCCGGTTCACGATCTCCGCCACCGCCACGCCGATGGCGGTGTCCAGGGTGCGGTTGAAGGCGTAGACATAGGGGCTCACGTCCTCGGCGTGCTTGATGCAGATGACCAGGAACACCACCGCGGAGAAATAGGCCGTCTCGCTGACCTTCAGCAGCACCGTGAAATACAGCACCACCCCGGTGAAGAGGCCCACCAGGGAGAAGTGCAGCCAGGGCTCCTCATGCCCCCGGCTGACCAGCCACTGCTCAAAGAGCAGCAGGGCCAGGCCCCAGAAGGCGCCCACCAGGGTGCCGGTGATGCGCTTGCGGGCCACGGTGCGCATGGTTTTGGTATAGGGCTGGATGCACTGCAGCACCGCAAGCCCGGCATACAGGGGCTCCCCCTGCCGTCCCCGCAGCACATAGACCAGCAGGCACAGCCACACCGCGATCATGGTGCGCAGGATCCGCTGGCCGGGGACGGGGAGCTTTTTCAGTCGATCCATGGCGGCCTCCGGAAAAGCTGCCGGGTCAAAGCGCAAGCTTCCCTTTTGCCCCCGGCTGTGGTAGGATGAGAAAAAAGGAGGCGAGGGAACATGAAGATCCTGGTCACAGGCTTTGAGCCCTTCGGAGGCGAGGACGTCAACCCCTCCTGGGAGGCGGTGCAGCGGCTGCAGGCGCCGGAGGGGACGGAACTCATCAGGCTGCGGCTGCCGGTGGTCTTCCGGGAGGCGGGGGAGCAGCTGGCCGCCGCCCTGCGGCGGGAACAGCCGGATCTCGTCCTCTGCATCGGCCAGGCGGCGGGCCGGGACGCCATCACCCCGGAGCGGCTGGGCGTGAACCTGATGGACGCCTCCATCCCGGATAACGCGGGCTTTCAGCCTCAGGAGGAGCCGGTGATCCCCGGCGCCCCCGCGGCATATTTTGCCCGGCTGCCGGTGGCGGCGCTGGCCCAGGCCATCCGGGACGCGGGCGTCCCGGCCCGGGTCTCCAACAGCGCGGGGCTTTTTGTGTGCAACGCCCTGCTCTACCGGCTGCTGTACGAGATGGAAACGCACTATCCGCAGATGCGGGGCGGCTTTGTCCACGTCCCCTGCCTGCCGGAGCAGGCGGAGCGGCTGGGAAAGGGGAAAGCCCTGCCCTCCCTGGCGCTTCCCGAGATCGTCCGGGGCCTGCAGTCCGTGCTGGCTTTTTGCTCCCGGCTTGAACCGGACGTCCCATAAAACCAGACAAGCTTTGCGGCCTGACGCCAAATGCGTCAGGCCGCAAGCTGTCGACAAAGTGTCGACAGCTTGAAACGCCAAAATGGAAACTTCCGAAAAAGTTCCCATTTTGGCATAGATTGAACGTGAAGGGGGGCATA
>ONCI01000053.1 GCA_900316255.1 uncultured Eubacteriales bacterium
GTGTTCCCGATCCGAATCCTTGCCGGAGAGCTTGACCCCCACGATCACCACCAGGGTGCTGAACACATCCGAGGCGGAGTGGACCGCGTCGGAGATCATCGCCCCCGAGTGGGCCAGCAGGCCAGCCGCCAGCTTCCCCGCGCTGAGCAGCAGATTGACCAGAATGCTGATCCTGGATATTTTGATGGCTTCCTGAGAAGTGTTTTCCATGGTTTCCCCTTTCGTCCCGCAGGAGGACAAAACAAAAGATGCAACACGCTCCGCAAACAGAACAAATCACTGTCCCGCGGAGGCATCGCATCCACTATCTTTCGACCCGGCTCCCAAAGGCCTGTTCAGGTATGAGGCATTTTTACATCAGCAAAAAAGGGCGCAAAACGACTGTGCCGCCAGCGCCCATTTTTTACAAGCTATCTGCTGCGAGGAATGATATCCGGAAAGAAAACGAATCAGCCCAGGATATCGGACTTGCCGCCCAGGATGGGAAGCATGTTATCATCGCTGCTGTCGGTGATGATGTCGTTCACGATCACATCGACGTCCAGCTTCGGCTCAACATAGTTCTTCATATCAAATCGCTCCTTTACAAAAGCTAAAAGTATACTTCAAAACATGGTTATTATATCGGTCCCAACGGATCTTGTCAAGCCTTTCTTCCTCTCCGTTTTTTCTTTTTCCCAGGGGACGGAATCCCTGCAGCCCGGCCAGGTTCGTCAAATTCCTGACGAGAGGCGTTTCGGATTGACTTTTATTGTCAAAGCGAATAAACTATGATGTGGCAAACCAAAAGCCCCGGTCACAGGCCGGGATACAAAGGAGGATGCTGTTTTTGCAAGTGAGAGAGAATCTGATCCAGCTGTGCGAAAAGATCAACGACGGCCACTATAAAATCACCCCCGACTGTGCCGAGTACAAGCTTTTTGAAAAGTGGATCACCGACGAACAGATCACGGTCCTGTTGGCGCTGACCAGCATGAAGCCCGCCTTCGTGCCCATCATTGCCAAGAAAGCCAAAATGTCTGTCAAGCGCACCCGCGAAGTCCTGCACGAGATGACCGACATCGGTATGGTCGTCCAGGTCATCGTGCCGAAGGTAAACCTGGAGATCTATCTGCTGCCCCCCTACACCCCCGGCTTTTTTGAATTTCTGCTGATCAACGAGAAGTTCTGTATCGCCCACCCCGAGATCGCCTATGCCTTCCATCAGCACGCCACCGATAGCCAGATCGAGCACGCCCCCAACACCCCCATGGGTGCCGGCATCATGCGCGTCATCCCCGTTGAGAGCGCCATCCCCGCAGACGCCATCGCCATCGACAATGAGAAGTGCAGCAAGTACATCGAGGACAACGAGGGCCACCTGAGCGTGACGCCCTGCCAGTGCCGCCGTGTCCGCCGCATGATGGGCGAGGGCAGCGGCGATCTGGACGAAGGACTCTGCATCTTCATGGGCCACGTGGGCGACATGTTCAACCACACCGGCAGAGGCAAGCCCGTGTCCGTTGCCGAGGCCAAGGCTCTGATCGAAAAGTGCGACGCCCGCGGCTGCGTCCACCAGATCACCACCCTGCACTCCGGCGAGACCTTTGCCATCTGCAACTGCATGCCCGAGAGCTGCCTGGCTCTGGGCGTGAGCCAGTACTTCAACACCCCCGCCACCTCCAAGAGCAACTATGTGGCGGAGATCGACCAGGAAAAGTGCGTGGCCTGCGGCCAGTGCACCGACCGCTGCGCCAACAACGCCATCCAGATGGGCCAGAAGCTCTGCGCCAAGACCCCCATCGAGCATAAGCCCCACGAGCTGCCCGACGATCAGGAATGGGGTCCGGAGCACTGGAACCCCGAGCACCGCACCAACCGGGAGTATGTGGCCCCCGAGGGCACCGCTCCCTGCAAGACCGCCTGCCCCGCCCACATCGCCGTGCAGGGCTATCTGAAGCTGGCGGCCCAGGGCAGGTACCTGGAAGCCCTGGAGCTCATCAAGAAGGAAAATCCCCTGCCCGCCGTCTGCGGCCGCATCTGCAACCGCAAGTGCGAGGAAGTCTGCACCCGCGGCAATCTGGACCGGGCCGTGGCCATCGACGAGGTCAAGAAGTTCATCGCCGATAAGGAACTGGACCGCGACACCCGCTTCGTGCCCCGGAAGCTCTATGATTTCAGCGACAAGAAGATCGCCATCATCGGCGCCGGCCCCGCCGGCCTGAGCTGCGCCTACTTCCTGGCCGCCGACAATTACAAGGTCACCGTGTTCGACAAGAACGAGCAGCCCGGCGGCATGCTCCGCTACGGCATCCCCAGCTTCCGTCTGGAGAAGACCGTTCTGGACGCGGAGATCGACGTGCTCAAGGAGCTGGGCGTGATCTTCCGCTGCGGCGTGGAGGTCGGCAAGGACGTGACCATCGAAGAGCTGCGCAAGCAGGGCTACGACGCCTTCTATCTGGCCGTCGGCGCCCAGAAGTCCGCTTCTCTCGGCATCCCCGGCGAAGATCTGAAGGGCGTCTGGGGCGGCATCGACTTCCTGCGTGTGGTCAACGGCGGCACCCGCCCGGTGCTGGGCAAGAAGATCGTCGTGGTCGGCGGCGGCAACGTGGCCATGGATGTGGCCCGCACTGCCGTGCGTCTGGGCGCTGACGTGACCGTTGCCTACCGCCGCAAGGAGAGCGACATGCCCGCCGATCCCGCCGAGGTGGCGGAGGCCAAGGAAGAGGGCGTGAAGTTCCTCTTCGAGCACAAGCCCGTGGAGATCGAAGGCAAGGGCGGCAAGGTGGCCGCGCTGGTCTGCGAGGGCGACAAGAAGATCAAGTGCGACGCGATCCTGGCAGCCATCGGCCAGCGCATCGACCTGAAGGGCCTGGATCTGGGCGAACTGAAGGTCGACGAAAAGGGCCGCGTGCTGGCAGACTCCATGACCTATCAGACGGCCCAGCCCGATATCTTCGTGGGCGGCGACGCCTATACCGGCCCCAAGTTCGCCATCGATGCCATTGCCCAGGGCAAGCAGGCCGCCATCTCCATCCACCGCTACGTCCATCCCGGCCAGAGCCTGGTGATCGGCCGTGACCGTCTCACCTACCATGCCTTTGACATGGAGAACGTGGACTTCGACACCGTGAAGCGGGACTACAACGCCGCCGCCCGTCAGGTCCCCGGCAAGGACGAGAGCAAGGCCAACACCTTCAAGGACGACCGCAAGACCTTCACCGAGGAGCAGGTCAAGGCCGAGACCGCCCGCTGCCTTGGCTGCGGCGCCAGCTTCGTGGATCCCAACAAGTGCCTGGGCTGCGGCGTGTGCACCACCCGCTGCAAGTTCGACGCCATCCACCTGAAGAAGCGCACCTTCCAGGAGAGCATCGACTACTTCGACCGGCCCAAGGTGCTGCCGGAGTTCATCCGCAACCGCCAGCGCAAGATCGCCGTGCGTAAGCTGAAGGAACAGCAGAAGTAAAGGATTCACACACATAATCAAAAAAAATGACGCAGCCGGTTCGGCTGCGTCAAGCTGTCGACAAAGTGTCGACAGCTTGACAGCAAAAATGGGAACTTCCAAAAAAAGTTCCCATTTTTGCGTTGATTGGACGTGAAGGGGGGCATACCCTCCCCCCTTCACAATCCCCCCATGCGTGTCTATGCTATGCCGCATTGGTTTCTGACGCAGCCGGTTCGGCTGCGTCATTTTTTGATTATATTATCAGATCCCCTCAATTTTCCGCGGGAATGTTTTCAAACAGGTCCGTCTTTTCCGCGTCCGGGCCAACCGTGGTCTTATAGAGGCCGAAGCGGCTGGGATCGTGGACGCTGTCTTTGCCGTAGACGGAGTACTTCCCCGCCTCGAACTGGGTGACGCAGGCTTGGAAAGCCCGCTCCGCCACCTCAAATGCCGTGGCGCCGCCGAAGGACTCCAGGGGGCTGTCATAATCCAGCTCCACCATATCCTCCGCTTCCCCGTAGAGATGCAGATAGACCTTGGGCACGTCCCAGGGACCGTACTGCTCCGCAGAGCCGGAGTGGTAGCTCTCGTCCGGGCTCAGCTCCACCGCCTTCTGCAGGCACTCCACGCCGAAGATGTGGACCGGGTGGCCGGAATCCCCATCCTCCGCATGGCCCACGATGACCTGCGGGCGGAAGCGGCGGATGTTCTCCACCAGGAAATTGGTCATGTAGTTCTCCCCGTAGATCTCCCTGGCCCGGCCCACGGTGTCCGCGTAGATATCCCCGCAGCCGGAGGCCACAGGATAATGGTCGATCCCCGCGACCCAGAGGCTGTTGAGCATCTCATGCCGCCGGAAGCCGTTGTGCCCCACGATGTAAAGCAGCTGGACACGCTTGCCCTGGTCCACATACCTGGGGAGCAGGCCGCCCATGAAGACAAATTCGTCGTCGCTGTGGGTGGGCACCACCAGCAGGTCCGCCTCGTCCCAGGGCTCCTGCCAATCCTGGACCCAGTCGGGTCTGGCCCCGGGGCCGAAGGCATAGACCTCGGCGATGTCATAGTCATCGCCCCGATCCAGATGAAACTCCACTTCTTTGGCGGGCTCCGGGAGCCGGACGTACTCGTGCACGAAGCCGTGCTCGCCCTGCTGCTGTTCCTGCCCGGCGCAGGAGAGGACCCAGGGAAGCGGCGGCCGATCCCACTGGATGTAAAGGGCACTGATCTCCTGTTCGGAGGAGACGGTCACCGTATCGCCGCGGAAGATCGCCTTTACGGTATCGTAGCTGCCGTCGGTGAGCATGGTGAGCTCCTCGTAGCGGTTGATGACCCGGATCTCCAGCTGCTCCGCCTCCGGCTCCGGCGTGGGCGAAGGGGTCGGTTCCGGGGTCGGCTCGGGCGTCGGTGCCGGTGTTGGCTCCGGCGTAGGCTCCGGAGTGGGTTCCGGCGTCGGCTCTGGCGCAGGCGACGTTGTTGGCTCGGTTGCAGGCTCCGGCGCGGGCGCCGATGTGGGATCCGGCTGCCGGGTCTCCGTGACCGCTGCCTTCTCGCTGTTTCGATCCTGAACCACGTTGAGGCGCAGCTTTACCACCGCCGCAAGGCTCATCGCCAGCACCAGAAAAGCCAGTACCCGCAGGATCACCTCTGTTGTTCCCCGTCTCACATCGCAGCGCTCCCTTCCATCTGTCAGATAATATTATAATATCACAGACTTTTCGAAAAGGAAACCCTGCTTCTGCGCGTCTTGTTTATGGTATTTCCTCTCCAACCGGCGCTGCCGGCTCCTCCGTCGGCCGGGGCGCAAGCCCCAGATCGTAGATCGTGATGTCCAGTCGGACCCGGTATCCGCACTGCGTACACACGTCATAGACATAGATGGAATCCGGAAAGACAGCCCATTCAAAGCTGTGATCCAGGATCGGAAGCGCGCTGCTGTAGCTGCGGCCGCAAACGCTGCAGACGTATGTGGTCTGCCCCGCCTCAGCGCAGGTGCTGTCCCGGGAGCGAGCCGGATCCACATGCCACCGGTGATGATGCCCGTCCCGCGCCGGTGCGTCGGGATCAAAGGGCACCCCGTCCTGCTCGTAATCGATCTCCAGCCACAGATTTTCCGGAAGTCCGCTGAGGCCCGCGGGTCTGTCGTCCTCCGGCGGATTCAGAAGCTCGCCGGGGCTCCCGCCGCTGCCCAGGGTCAGGGCCCCCCCCTTCCCTGCCGCGCCGCTCTTTTCCCGCAGCAGCGCTTCGACGGTAAGGCTGCGGTCCAGCCCGTCCAGCAGGATGCGCCCGGCGGCATCAGACGCCTCCGCCCTCTCCCCGTCGATGAGCCAGCCCTCCAGTTCCATCCCCTCCGGAATGATCGGCAGGATGACAGCGCTGACGCTGCCGCCGGGATGAGGCAGGCCGGTGGTGGGAACGGTGTAATCGTATTCAAAGCAAAGATCCCGGTACATCCATCCGGCGGGCTCGCCCTTTTCATCCAGGAACTGCAGATAGGCGTTCACACAGCTGACGTGCCGCTCCTCCCGCAGCACCGCCTCCACTTTTTTGACGCCGCGGCTGTCAAAGAGCAGGCTGAAGCGGCGGGAAGGCGATTCCGCCCGTTCGCCGTTAAGCTCCCAGTGGTCCACGCAGAAGCCCTCGGGCAGCACTGCCCTTGCCAGGTATTCTCCCTCTTCGCTGAGGGATAGAAGTTCGCTGCCGTTCACCTGGGCCTTCACCAGCTCCACCGCCCGGATCTCCCGGATCTTCTCGGGCGTGGACTCCGAATCCGGGAACGCGGTGCCCGTGGCGGCCAAAAGCTCTGCCCGCTCCTGCCCGGGCCGCAGGGTACGCAGCAGGGCGAAGCTCGTCAGCAGCAGCACGATCACCGCCGCTGCCGTCAGAAAGGGGCGGAGTTTCAGTCGATGCGGGCGCAGCTGGATCTGCACCTCCCTGGCTTTTCCGTCCAGTGCCCGATCGATGGCGATCCACATCCGATCCTCGCCGCCGGGCAGGGGCTTTATCGGCCCGTAGGCATCACGGATCTCTTTCTCGATCTTCATTCGGCGATCCCTCCTTCCCTTTCGATTTTGTCCCGGAGCAGCTCCCGTCCCCGGCGCAGCCGGGTCTTCACCGTATTCTCCGTCCGATGCAGCAGCTTCGCCAGTTCCTGCACCGAGTAGCCCTCAAAATAGTACAGATAAATAACAGTCCGGTACTTTTCCGGAAGCTCCAGCACTGCGCTGCGCAGCTGTCTGTGCTCTTCCCGCGGCGCCGGATGATCCCCGACGGCATCCAGGGGCAGGTCCTTCCGGTGGGCGCGCCGGAGCAGGTCCTTGCTCAGATTTGCCGCCGTGATGATCAGCCAGGCCTGGACCTGGCGCACATCTTCAAAGTGCTTGCCGCTTTGAGCCAGGCGCAGAAAGCTTTCCTGGACCACGTCTTCACTGTCGGGATGGTTCTGCAGATAGCTGAAAGCCATGCGATAGACCGAAGGCATATATTCCCGGTACAGCTTTCGCAGGCTGACGCTGGCAAATTCCAGCTCGCCTTTCATGTTCTCTCCTCTCTTCCCGTGATCTTCTCTCCATTCCATAAAACGGATGAGGTGGCCGAAAGGTTTCATGCTTTTTCATTTTTTTGAAAAAAACGGCGGGGCCGCTGCGTGGCTCCGCCGTGTTCCTCATTTTCCCATGCATCCGCTCCGCCAGATGTGCATCAGCGCAGCCATCTCCCAAGCGGTATAGCCCTCCTGCTCTCGAAGATAGGCCATAGCAACGCTTTCCTGGCGCTCTCTCCCCTTCGGATCACAGTCATGCCATTCCTTGCAGCGCTTTACCGCTGCAAGGATCAGAAACCCCCGGATCTGACGCTTATTCCAAAAACGCAGTCTGCTTCCGGCAAGATCCAGGAAGCTGTCCCGTACGATCGTCTCTGCTCGGGAATGATTCTGGACGCAATGGAAAGCAGCGCGGTAGACCGATGGCATATGTTCCTCATACAGCTCGCGTAGACTATATGTCCGTTCCATGTTCATGCAATTCCCGTCCCGGTCCTCAGTGGTCTTTCTCCACCGCTCCGGGAGGGCAGACGGCATACAGTCTCTCCTCTTGGCCTCGGCCAAGATTGGAGAAGCCCGCTTCCCGGACCAATCCCTTCCGCTGCAGCGATTCCAGAGAAAGGATGATCACTGCCGACGGAACAAACCGATAAGGAAACACTGCCTCCAGCTCCCGGCGCGACAAGGGCTTGCCGGAAACCGCAAGGAGCTCTTGCACCATCCGTTCCATTTTTGTGCGTTTCATGTTTTCTTCTGCTCTCCTCTGCTTTCCATGATACGTCCATGTTAGCGTATCCGTGCTGATCTGTCGCCTCATTCGACACAAAGCAGGCTTTTTTTGACACGAAAAAGGGAGCGGGCAGAAAGAAAAGGGTCATTCGGCGGTCGGATTCGAACTTTCGTTCCGTTCGCTGGCTGCATCGGGGATCTCGGCAACAAAGGAGAACCAGGGTTCGCTGTAGTCCATCACATATTCTCCCTCCAGCCGCGTCAGAATGCTCCGAACTGCCGCCAGGCCGAAGCCGTGCTCCGCCTTTGGCTCTTTGCTGGTCTCGATCCTGCCGTTTTCGATTTTCACCGCGGGAGAGGTATTGCGGATGGAGAGAAGCAGATTCTCTTCCCGAATCAGAGAGCATACGATGGCCCTGCCCTCCGGCAGACGGAGGCAGGCTTCGATGGCGTTGTCCAGCAGATTGGAGAGCAGCACCACCAGGTCGTCGGTCTGGATGGAGATTTGAGAAAGATCGTTCACCTGAAAACGGATGTCGATCCCCTCCTCCCTGGCGCGCTGATACTTCTCATTGAAAATGGCGTCTACAATGGGATTGCCGGAATTGACAGCAAATAGCCTGGCGTTCTGCTGTCCCTGCATCTGGTCAATGTAGCGCTGCGCCTCCTCCGGATGTCCCTCTGCCAGAAGGTCCCGGATCAGGCCCAGCTGGTGCTTGAACTCGTGGCTGGCCGCCCGCTGACTTCGATAACTTTTCTCCAGGGCCAGATAGTTTTCCGTCTGCAGCTTTGCGCTTTGATGCTGCAGCGCAAGCTCTTTCTCCGCCTCCCCCGTCCGTTCCAGACTATCCATCAGCCCCACGGCAAAGACGTTTGCCAGGATCAGGATCACGCTGAACAGCACAGCCGGAAAGGCAAAATCGCTTCGTTCCCTGTAGTTCTGTATGATGAACAGGATCAGGAAGGTGCTGATCAGGGGAAACTGCGTTACCAGGAGCGCAAAGCGGCGGCTGCGGCCACGGTTCCTTTTTCGGTTCCGCAGACGCATCAGCCCCCAGCAGAGGAAGAGCTCAAGGCTTTTCTCCAGCGTCACGAACAGAGCATAAAACGCCTTTTTCCAGATCAGATCCTCCATGGAGATCCCGAAGAGTGCGGAAGCCAGGGACACCAGCAGGATCTCAACGGCTGTGCTGAAAAAGAAGACTCCCGCCGCCCCGGCCGCACAGCCGTACCATGGCGCCGAAAAAGCCGCGGCAAAAGCAAGGGCAACGGCAAGCAGGCCAAGCAGCTTTTCCGGGATAAGGGGCAGCTTGTACAGCAAAGCATTTGCATGGATCAGCATAAAGCTCTGGTAAAGCAGCAGGACCAGCAGCGTGCAGCGCAGGGAAAGTCTGCGCTTGAAAAAGGCCGTGCCAAAGCAGTACAGGGAAACAGCTTCCATGCCGATCCAGATCCAGCTGAGAAGAAGCTCGATCATTGTTTCCCCCTCCACAGCAAATACTGGCGCTTGCAGACGGCATAGCTCTTATCGCTCACGGGCAGGCTCACCCCATTGGAAAGCAGCAGTTCCCGGGAATTGAACCTTCGAATGTGCGCCATATTCACAAGATAGCTTTTCTGCGTACGGAGGAAGCCCCGCTGCGCCAGCTCCTCCTCCATCTTGCCGATGGCTCCGTAGCAGCTGTAGACCCGGTCCGGCACAAAGCCCTTCTGGAGGACATGATACAGCAGCGTATGTCCCATGGACTCCAGATAGAGGACATCGGCGAGCGCAAGGGAGATCTGCTCCCCATCCGACTGGATCCGGACGGCCGTCTTCTTTGTCCGCAGCTGCTCCAGGACCTGGTCCAGGCATGCTGTCAGCTTCCGCGGCAGCTCGTCCTTAAGCAGATAGCGGAAGGCCTGGACCTCATAGCCCTCCGGGGCGTATTCCACGAAATTGCTGACAAAGACTATCACCGCTTCGCTCCCGCCCCGGCGCATCCTGCGGGCGATATCGATGCCGTTATAGCGTTTTCCCGCAAAGTCGATATCCAGGAACGCGATTTCACAGTCCGCAAGAGTTTCCTGGCCGATCTCCTCCGCCGAGGCAAAGACACAGATCCTTGCGGACATGCTCCGCTCCGTCAAAAGCTTCTCCAGCTCTGTCTTCAATCGCAAGGCAAAGTCTCTGTCGTCGTCACATATCACAAGATGAATCATGGTTTTCCCTTATAAAACAAGACGGCGGGGCTGCGGGCTCCGCCGTGTTCCGTTTTCACATTTTGAGGAATCAGGAATCCTCCAGATGATTGCCCGGGAAGATATTGCTGCCGAAATCGCAGCGCAGGGGCGGCAGAACGCCGGAGCCCTCCGGCAGGCCGTCCAGCCAGGCCTTGTAAGGGAGGTTTCGGAGCATCCGCTCCTTCTGGTTCATGGAAAGCTCCTCAGAGCTCCGGATACAGGGGGAAGCGGCGGCAAAGCGCGATCATTTCCTCCCGCACCTGGGGCACCGCGCTCTCGCCCTCGTCCATCAGGCGGGCGATGGCCTCGCCGATCTGGCGCATCTCCGGCTCCTTCATGCCCCGGCTGGTGACGGCGGGGCTGCCGAAGCGCATGCCGGAGGTCAGGCGCATGGACTGGGTATCAAAGGGGATGGTATTCTTGTTGGCGGTGATGTTGGCCTCGTCCAGCAGGACCTGGACTTCATGGCCGGTCTTGCCGCGGCTCATGGTATCGGCCAGCATCAGGTGATTGTCCGTGCCGCCGGAGACCAGGCGTACGCCGTGGCTCTGAAGGGTCTCGGCCAGGGCGGCGGCGTTTTTGAGGATCTGCTCCTGATAGGCGCGGAATTCCGGGGTCAGGGCCTCGCCGAAGCACACGGCCTTGCCGGCGATGATGTGCATGAGGGGGCCGCCCTGGGTGCCGGGGAAGACGCCGCTGTTGATCTTCTTTTTCAGTTCCTCCTTGCAGAGGATCAGCGCGCCCCGGGGGCCGCGGAGGGTCTTGTGGGTGGTAGTGGTGACCACATGGGCGTAGGGCACCGGGTTCGGGTGCAGGCCCGCGGCCACAAGGCCCGCGATGTGGGCCATGTCCACCATCAGGTAGGCGCCCACCTCGTCGGCGATCTGGCGCATCTTTTCAAAGTCGATGAAACGGGGGTAGGCGCTGCCGCCGGCGATGATGAGCTTGGGGCGGCATTCCTCCGCCTTCTGCAGGACCTTGTCATAGTTGATGGTCTCGGTATCCGGCTCCACGCCGTAGAACTGGGCATTGAAGTACTTGCCGGAGATGGAGGCTTTGGAGCCGTGGGTCAGGTGGCCGCCATGGGTCAGGTCCATGCCCAGGATGGTGTCGTGGGGCTGGAGCAGGGCGATGTACACCGCCATGTTGGCATTGGAGCCGGAGTGGGGCTGGACGTTGGCGTGCTCCGCGCCAAAAAGCTTCTTGGCCCGCTCGATGGCCAGATTCTCGATCTCGTCCACATACTGGCAGCCGCCGTAGTAGCGGGCGGCGGGATAGCCCTCGGCATATTTGTTGGTGAGATGGCTGCCCATGGCCTCCAGCACCGCGGGGCTCACAAAGTTTTCCGAGGCGATCAGCTCGATATGATCCCGCTGCCGCTCCAGCTCCCGCATCATGGAGGCGTAGACCTCCGGGTCCTGTCTCTTGATAATATCGTAACTCATGTTGTATCTCTCCGCTTCGATGGAATTCGCGTCATTATACCGCCGTCCCCTTCCCGCTGTCAATCAAAAATGGAGCGCGAAAACACAGAGGACTTCAAATCCTCTGTGTTCCGTTTCAGCATAAAGGGGCTTTCCTTCCCCGGCGGCGCAGCTCCAGCGTCCAGGACAGGAACCCCAGAGTCAGCAGCGTCCAGCCAAGCAGGCCGTAGACCGCGCACAGGCGGCTGGTGGTGCCGTAGATCTCCAGCACGCCGCGGAAGAGGCTGCCCAGGGTGAGGGAGGCGATCCCCGCGCCCCAGAGGCTCCGGGCCCACTCCCCCGGCTGCAGCTCTGCCTTCATCATCAGCAGCGTTGCCGGCAGCAGACCGCCCAGCAGCGGATAGAGGAAGGCCAGGATCATGGCCCGGGAATAGACCTGATGGCTGAAGCACTCATAGACCGCGGAGAAAAACACCGTGCCCACCGTTGCCAGAAGCCACCGGTCCCGGTTCTTTGCAAGTTCTGTTCTCATCTTTCCACTCTCCTCATACATAGACGATATCCGTCACCGCCCGCTGTCCGCTGCCGCGGCCGCCCACAGGCCGGTTGACCACCTGGCCCAGAAACACCATGGTGGAGGATCCGCCGCCGTCCAGATTATAGGCGGTCTGGACCCCCAGCTGCTGCAGAAACTGCGCCAGCTCATAGAGGCTCAGTCCCTCGCTCTCGTCGCTGCGTCCGTCGGAGACCACCAGAACATAGTGTCCCTCCCCGATCTGGCCCAGAGCGGTGCGGGGATTGCTGGTCTTGGCCCGGTCCACCTCGTCCCTGGCGTCCACCAGGAGCTCGCCCTCCTCCAGCAGGCCGGGGCCGAAGGAAAAGACCTGCCAGGCGCCCTGCTCCAGCAGCTCCCGGGCGCTGATCTCCGCTTCCCGGATGATGGAGAAGCTGCCGTCGGACCAGATCACCAGATCCTCCTGATCCGATGCCGCAAGCTCCCGGTGCAATACGCCGTTTCGGATCACATAGCCCCTTTCCCGTGAGCCGTAGTTGTCCCCATTCACCGCCAGCACGGCACCCACGCTCTCCGCGGTCTCGGACGACACGGCGGTGATGTTGCGCCCGTAGCTGTTTTGAGAAAAGGCCGCGCGCAGGCTCTCCGGATCCTCTATCCGGATGTCCGCCACATAGACGGTGGTATCCTCCACCCGATAGCTGCTGATCTCCACGCTGAGAGAATCGTCGGAATAGCTGTTTTCCGTGATCTGCGGTTCCTTCTCGCTCTCGCCGACAGCGGCGGAGAGCGTCCGGGCCCGGCAGCTTTCCTCCGCTGCCGCGGCGGGACTCTCCACGCTGGCATAGACGCGCGGGATCAGGAAGGTATCCAACAGCGCATAGACGCTGAAGGCCAGCAAAAACAGGGCCGACAGGATACGAAATGCTTTCACGGATGCTTTCATCCGCTCACCTCCTTTGCCCACAGGATAGCAGCGCTGCCTTAGAGAAAGCTAAGAGGAGCCGCGCTCTCCGAAAAAAGGTCTTTCGCGAAACACAAGTGGAACGGAACAGTCATGAAGGCCTATCCCTTGAGGGGAAGGCGTCACCCTGAGGAGGCAAAGCCGACGAAGGATCTCGACGGCGCAAGGCGCGATCATACTCGCAGGGGATGGGCTCGGCCCTTCCACCTCATCCGTCTTGCCCCTCGCGTGAGATCGGGGCAAGCCACCTTCTCCTCAAGGAGAAGGCAGGGTGCAGTCATGAAGGCCGCAAGAAGTTCGGTGAGGAACAAAAAAACGGAGGCATGCGTTTTTCACATGCCTCCGGGGTTCCGGATTCGGTTTTATTCCGCAAAGAGGGCGGTGGAAAGATAGCGGTCGCCGGTG
Source organism: uncultured Eubacteriales bacterium (assembly GCA_900316255.1). Taxonomy (GTDB): domain Bacteria; phylum Bacillota; class Clostridia; order Oscillospirales; family Oscillospiraceae; genus Limivicinus. The sequence goes on from ONCI01000053.1 coordinate 13,225, forward strand.
TCGGGCAGCAGGGCCACGATGGTCTTGCCCTTGTTCTCCGGACGCTTTGCCAGCTGGATCGCCGCGTGGAGCGCGGCGCCGGAGGAGATGCCCACCAGCACGCCCTCGGTCTTGCCCAGAAGCCGGCCTGCGGCGAAAGCGTCCTCATTCTCCACGGGGATGATCTCGTCATAAACGGCGGTATTCAGGACCTCCGGCACAAAGCCCGCGCCGATGCCCTGGATCTTGTGGGCGCCGGAGGTGCCCTTGCTCAGCACCGGAGAGCCGGCAGGCTCCACCGCCACGATTTTGACCTCCGGGTTCTGCTCCTTCAAATATTCGCCCACGCCGGTGACGGTGCCGCCGGTGCCGACGCCGGCCACGAAGATATCCACCTTTCCGTCGGTATCCGCCCAGATCTCCGGGCCGGTGGTGGCCTTGTGGGCGGCGGGATTGGCGGGGTTCACAAACTGGCCGGGAATGAAGCCTCCGGGGATCTCCTTTGCCAGCTCATCCGCCTTGGCGATGGCGCCCTTCATGCCCTTGGCCCCCTCGGTGAGCACCAGCTCCGCGCCGTAAGCTTTCATCAGCTGGCGGCGCTCCACGCTCATGGTGTCGGGCATGACGATGATGATGCGGTAGCCCCGGGCGGCAGCCACGGAGGCAAGGCCGATGCCGGTGTTGCCGGAGGTAGGCTCGATGATGACGGAGCCCTCCTTCAGAAGGCCGCGGGCCTCGGCGTCGTCGATCATGGCCTTGGCGATCCGGTCCTTCACGGAGCCGGCGGGATTGAAGTACTCCAGCTTTGCCAGGACACGGGCCTCCAGCCCTTCCTTCTCTTCCAGTCTCTTCAGCTCCAGCAGCGGAGTCTTGCCGATCAGCTGATCCGCGGATGTATAAATATTAGCCATTGTTGATTTCCTCCTTCAGATTATTTCAAAATAGTTTATGTCGTCTGTTCGGGAGGAGTTCAACATCGCTCGTACAGCAAAAACATGGCGCTCGCGCCGCCTTTCTGATGGGATGGGCTTATGATACCGCCAAAAACCTACCTTGTCAATAGGTATTTAGTTTTTCTCTTTCGACTCAGAGCATAAATCAAGCAAGCGCCGTGCCCGGCGCTTGCTTGATCGGTTCCAAAAGACGCTTCAGTTCAGCGTGGGGGTCTCGGGAGCTTCGTGGGGAACGGGATCCTCCCGAACGATCTCGGCCTCGGGGGCGTTGCGCTTGATGCTGTCCACGCCGTTGAGGCAGCTGGCCAGCTGCTTGTAGCCCTCGCCGGTGGCGATGATCTGGCCGTTGCGGGCCTTCAGGCGGAAGCGGAACTCGCCGGCCTTGTCCGTGTACACCTCAAACTTGGGGTGGGTGAGGACTTCGAAGTTCTCGACGGTCTGATTCTCCACGGGGCCAAGGCAGCTGGTGCGGACGCTCTCGATGCCGTTGAGGCAGGCGTCCTCGCTGGAATAGGTCTCGCTGACGGCGATGACCTGACCGTTGGTGGCCAGCAAATTGAAGCGGAAGCCGGCCTTGGTGGTCTTCACGATAAATTTACCCATTTTTGATCCTCCTGTTTCGATTTTTTCTGTCTTGCGGCTGAGTTTCTTCTGTTCCTACTATACCCTATTTTTCGCAAAAAGCAACAAAAAATTGCATCATTCCAGCCCATAGGGCCAGCCGATCAGGCTGCCCAGGTCGTAGACCTCCTCATAGCCGAAGTCCTGGAGCCTGTGGGCGGCCACATTGCTGCGGTAACCGGAGCGGCAGTAGACCAGCACGGGGGTGCTCAGCTCGGGGATCTGGTCCATGGCGGTCTCGTCGCTGAGCTCGTCCACCGGGAGGAGCTTTGCGTTCACCGCGTGGCCGGTGATGTACTCCTCTTCCTCCCGCACGTCCAGCAGCACCGCGTCCGGCCGGGAGTCCAGCAGCTTTTTGGCTTCGGCAAAGCCGATCTTCCGGATCATGTCATGTTCCCCCATTCCGCCTCCAGGACACGAACGAAAGCCTCCAGGCCCTGCTGATCCGCGGGGCTGAAGCGGGAAAAAAGGGGGCTGTCCAGATCCAGGACCGCCGCCACCCGCTCCTCCTGAAAGATGGGCACCACGATCTCGGAATTGGAGGCGCAGTCACAGGCGATATGTCCCGGGAAATCGTGGACATTCTCCACCCGCTGGGTGAGCCCGGTCTTCGCCGCCGTGCCGCAGACGCCCTTTCCCCAGGGGATGCGGATGCAGGCGGGCTTGCCCTGGAAGGGGCCAAGCACCAGCTCCTCCCCCCGCCGGAGGTAGAAGCCGGCCCAGTTCAGGTCCGGAAGTTCCTGCCAGAGCAGGGCCGAGGCGTTGGCCAGATTGGCCGTCTGAAAGGGCACGCCCTCCACAAGGCTTTTCAGTTGTTCGCAAAGGATCTTATAATCCGTCATTTTCATCACCGGGGATATTATACCGAACTCGTCAAAGCTTTACAACACAAAAATCTGTGCCTCCGCTCTTGCCGCCCTCCCCTTCCCGTGTTATACTGCGGACAACAAGCGCTTGCATGATTGACAGCCGGGCTCGGTCACATGTCCCGAAGGGAAATAGAATCCGTTTTTGAGGGAGCTCTGCTTTCTCAAAAACCCTTGAGTAAACGCTGATCAAATCGCCTACGGCGCCTCCCGGACAATTTGTGCCCTGATTTCGTCACTTTTTCTTGGAATACACAAAGTATTCCTGCGAAAAAG
>ONCI01000071.1 GCA_900316255.1 uncultured Eubacteriales bacterium
GCCGGATCGAGGAGATCCCCGGGGTCAAGAGCGTGGACTTTGACCACACGGAAAAGCACTATGCCGCGGCCGCGGCCCTCTTCTCCGTGACCTTTGACGGCCTGGAGGAGGACGAGGTCAGCATCCGCGCCCTGGGGGAGATCCGCAGGGAGCTGGCTGCCTACGACCTCTATGTGGACAGCAACGTGGGAAACCCCCTGAAGACCATCATCAACCAGGAAATGCTGGTGGTGGACCTGATCGCCGTGGTCATCATCATCCTGGTGCTGCTGCTGACATCCCGGACCTATGCGGAGATCCTGGTGCTGCTGCTGACCTTCGGCGCGGCGGCGCTGCTGAACATGGGCACCAATTACATGATGGGGGAGATCTCCTTCGTCACAAACTCCATTGCCATCGTGCTGCAGCTGGCCCTGGCCATCGACTATGCCATCATTCTCTGTCACCGCTACATGGAGGAGCGTGAGGAAAAGCCCGCCCGGGAGGCGGCCGTGGAGGCTCTCGCCAAGGCCATCCCGGAGATCTCCGCCAGCTCCCTCACCACCATTGCTGGCCTGCTGGCGCTTTGCTTCATGAAATACCGGCTGGGCCGGGACATGGGCACGGTTCTCATCAAGGCCATCCTCCTCTCCCTCTGCTCGGTGTTCCTGCTGATGCCGGGGCTGCTGGTGGTGTTCTCCGGCTGGATCGACAAGACCCACCACAAAAGCTTTGTTCCCAAGATCAGCTTCCTGGGCAAGGCAGTCTACGCCACCCGCTTTGTCATGCCGGTGCTGTTTCTGGGCGTGTTCATCGCGGCGGCCATCTTCTCCAACAAGGTAAACTACGTATATTCCCAGTATTCGGTCTCCTCCATCCGCCAGAACGAGGAGCAGATCGCCATGGCCCGGATCCACGAGATCTTCGGCAAGACCAATCAGATGGCTCTGATCGTCCCCGCCGGGGAGAATGATAAGGAAGCCGCCCTCATCGCGGATATCGAGGAGCTGAGCCGGGTGGAAAAGGTCACCGGCCTTGCCAATATCGAGGCCATGGACGGCTATGTGCTCACAAGCTCTCTGACGCCGCGCCAGTTCGCGGAGCTCACGGATCTGGACTTTGAGGTTGCCCAGGCCCTCTACGCCAGCTTCGCCGCCAACCGGGACGATTACGGCCAGATCGTGACCAATCTGGACAACTACCGCATCCCCCTCATCGATCTCTTCGACTATCTCATCGTAAAACGGGGCGAGGTCAGCCTGAGCCTGGACGCGGATACGGAGGAAAAGCTGGACGACCTGGAGGTGCAGATCCATGATGCCGAGCTGCAGCTGCGCAGCGCCGACTGGAGCCGCATCGTGCTGGAACTGGATCTGCCCACGGAAGGGGAGGACAGCTACGAATACCTGAACGTGATCCATGGCCTGACCGCCCGCTACTACAGCGAGTACTATCTGGTGGGCGACACCACCAGCTGCAGCGATCTGCGGGCCTCCTTCCAGAACGACAACCTGCTCATCAGCGTGCTGACGGTGCTGTTCGTCATCGCGGTGCTGCTCTTTACCTTCCACTCCGTAGGTCTGCCGCTGCTGCTGATCCTGATCATTCAGGGCAGTATCTTCTGCAACTTTGCTATCCCCTATCTGCGGGGGAACAATCTGTTCTTCCTGACTTACCTGATCATCAGCGCCATTCAGATGGGTGCCAATATCGACTATGCCATCGTCATCTCCAGCCGGTATATGGACCTGAAGGAGAAGATGCCCCTGCGGGAGGCCATGATCGAGACCCTGAACCTGGCCTTCCCCACCATCATCACATCCGGCACCATGCTGGCTTCGGCGGGCATCGTCATCGGTTTTCTCACATCCAACGAGACTATTTCCGCCATCGGCGTGTATCTTGGCGTAGGCACCCTCATTTCCATCTTCCTGGTCATGTACGTGCTGCCCCAGATCCTGCTGATGGGCGATATCATCATCAAAAAAACTTCCTTCGGCCTGGATCGGGCCAGCCGGGTCAGCCATAAGGTGGGCCTGATGCGCATTGACGGCCGGGTCCGGGGCAGCATGAACGGCCTGATCGATGCGGAGGTCCACGGCCTGTTCCGGGGCACACTCAACGCCATCATCGAGATCGGCGGCGTCCAGACGCTGGAGGAACAGTCGCTGGAAGAGCATATCTCTGGGGAGGAAAAAACGGAATGAGAGCAAAACAAGTGTTTGCGCTGCTGCTGAGCCTGCTTTTGCTGGGGGCATCCGCCTTTCCCGCGGCTCTGGCCGAGGACGTGGAGAGCGTGCAGACCGGGGAGGCGGCGGCGGACGGCTCTGCTGAGGAGAAGGAAGCCGTGGAATGGGTCGAGCTGCACATCGCAAGCGCGGAGGATCTGCAGGTGCTGGCCTCCAACTGCCGCCTGGACAGCTACTCCCGGAATCTGCGGGTGATCCTGGACGGGGACCTGAATCTGAGCGAGGACCCCATCCATCCCATCCCCAGCTTCGGCGGCGTCTTTGAGGGACGCGGCCACAGCATCACCGGGCTCCGCCTGGCCACCGACGGCTCCAACCAGGGCCTCTTCCGCTACATACAGGAAAGCGGCGAGGTAAAGGATCTCCATGTGTCCGGCAGCATTTCCACGGAGACCGGAAGCTCCCAGTTGGGCGGCCTGGCCGGCGTGAACCGGGGCAGCATCAGCGGCTGCAGCTTTTCCGGCTCGGTCAGCGGCAAGCACCGCATCGGCGGCCTGGTGGGCTATAACTACGGCAGCATCCGAGGCTGCAGCGTCAGCGGCACGGTGGACGGCAAGCGCATGACCGGCGGTATCGCCGGCTGCAACGAGGGCCTGATCGCGGACTGCAGCAGCGAGGCTTCGGTGAACATCACCATCAGCGAAGCGGCGCTCCAGCTGGAGGACCTGAAGGTCGGCACGGTGAGCGCGCTGGAGCTGACTAACGCGGAAAACGAAGACGTGGTCTCCGACAGCGGCGGTATCGTGGGCTATTCCAACGGCGTGGTGCAAAGCTGCGTCAATACCGGCACGGTGGGCTATCCCCACTTCAGTTATAACGTGGGCGGCATCGCCGGGCGGCAGGCGGGCTTTCTCACCCGCTGCGAAAACCGGGGGGAGATCCTGGGGCGCAAGGACGTGGGCGGCATCGTGGGCCAGATGGAGCCCTACCTGGTGCTCATCGAATCCGTGAATCTGCTGGATGAGCTGGCCCTGCTCAACGAAAAGCTGAACCTGGCCTCCGGTACGCTGGGGATCATGTCCGCGGAGATGCAGGGCGCCGTTGGCGATCTGGACGCCACCAGCGCCAGCGCTGCCGGCAAGATCAGCGGCAGCGGCAGCATCGGCCCAGCGACGGAGGACGACGGCGGTTCCGGGGCGGACGGCGGCGGCAGCATCTCCCCTTCCGAGGGCGGATCCGGCATTTTTAACGGCGGAAGCGGGATCGACACAGGGGATTACAGTATTCCCGAGGGCCTGGGCGAGGACATCAGCGGCCTGGCAGGCGGGCTCTCCCAGATCTTCGGCATTATGGCCACCAACGGCGGCGAGCTCTCCACCGAGATGACCGACGCCAACAACCAGCTCTCCCGGGTGCTGATGCTCATGGCCAACGCCCTGAACGGCGCCTCCAATCGCCAGATCTTCCAGGACGTCTCCGACGAACTGGAGGAAGAAGACGTGGAGGGCCGTGTCTCCAAGTGCGTCAACATCGCTCCTGTAGAGGGCGACAGCAACGTAGGCGGCCTGATCGGCGATATGGGCATCGAATATGAGTTTGATATGGAGGGGAACCTGGCGGAGGCCATCGGCATCGAGGGCATCGTCAGCAACACCTTTGAAACCAAGTGCGTCGCCTCCGACAATGTGAACCGCGGCACGGTCAAGGGCCGCAAGGACGGCATCGGCGGCGTGTCCGGCGGTGAGGAGCTGGGCAGCATTCTCCGCTGCGAGAACTACGGCTCTGTGGAGAGCCCGGACGGCACCAATGTGGGCGGCGTGGTCGGCTGTTCCTACAGCGTGGTGCGGGAGAGCTATGCCATGTGCAATCTCAGCGGTCGGGAGAACGTGGGTGGCATCGCGGGCTTCGGCACCACCATCCAGAACTGTGTCAGCATGGTGGGCCTGGCGGATGTGACCGCCTGCAGCGGCGCCATCGCCGGCTTTGCGGAGGTGGAGGGGGAGGCCCTCCTGGGCAACTTCTTCGTCCATGAGACCCTGGGCGGCGTTGACGGCATCAGCTACAGCGAAAAGGCCTATCCCATCAGCTATGAGGAGCTGCTGACCCGGGAGGAAATGCCGGAGCAGTTCCGCACCCTGCACCTGCGCTTCGTGGCCGACGGCGAAGAGGTGGCGGAGGTCTCCTTCGAGTACGGCGGCAGCATCAGCCCCTCCCAGATCCCGGACGTCCCGGAAAAGGAGGGCTACACCGGCGTCTGGCCCGCCTATGACTACACGGCGCTCTACTACAGCGCCACCATCGAGGCGGAGTACACGCCGCGTGAGGGCGCCCTGGCTGCCTCCTACACCAGAGAAGGCTCCCCCATGGCCGTGGTCCTGGTGGAGGGCGACTTTGACCGCCGTACCCAGGTCATGCTGGCCCGCTACGAGGGTGAGCTTCCCGCGGTGGAGAACGGCACTGTGCTGGAGGCCTGGACCATGGCCCTGACCCAGCTGGAGGAGGGCCAGAGCTACAGCCTGCGCTACCTGCCGCCGGAAGTGGAGCGGGGCAGCAGCGTGCAGCTCTATCTCCTGCAGGATGGCCGGTGGATCCCGGCAGAGACCGAGAAGGCCGGCAGCTATCTGAGCCTGCCTTGCAGTGAGCGCTCGGTGAGCTTTGCGGCGGTGGAGCTGCAGCAGAGCCATACCGCCCTCTACGTGGGCGGCGGCGTCGCCGCAGCGGCTGCCCTGGGCCTGGTGCTTGCGCTCCTGGGCCGCAGGAGAAAGAAGGCCTCCGCCGCCAGGACGGAAACTGCGGAATGATATACTTACAAGCCTGCGGGAAGCATGAAAACCTGCAGGCTTGTTTCCTGCATATTTTTCCAAAGGCTGCAGATACTACCAGCGCACAGAGGAAGAAAGCGGAAGACAGCCTTGCTATTGAGAGAAAACAAGGGTATAATCTGGCTGTCGAAAATCCGAGGAAAGCGGAAAGGCATCAACATGAACGAAAAGCAAATGAAGCTCCTGCGCATCGCGGTGATGGTCCTGGCTGCTGCGGCGGCCCTGTCGCTTGCGGCCTTCGGGGCCTATCGGATCTGGGAAAAGCCCCCGGAGCTGAGCGCTGCGGCGCTGCAGAACCTGAACGAAACGGCAAACAGTCCCGCGCCGCCCACCGGGACCCCGCGGCCGAAAACGGAGGCAAAGCCCAGCCAAAGCCCGGAGCCGACGCCCACCATGGAACCTCTGCCTGAGGGAGAGGCGATCGAGACCAGCCGACAGGACGGGGTCTATACCGTTTTGCTGGTGGGCAACGACAACGGCAACGGCAACACCGATACCATCGTCCTCGGCAAGATCGATACGGTCCGGCATCAGATGGACTTTGTCAATATCCCCCGGGACACGCTGATCAATTCTCCCTGGGACACCCGACGGGTCAACACCGTCTACTGGGGCACCAAGCACGGCGGGGGAGACGGTCTCGGCGCCCTTCGGTGGCAGATCGGCCGCCTCACGGGCTTCCAGCCGGACAGCGTTGCGGTGATCGATCTGCAGGACTTTGTGGATGCCATCGACCTGATCGGCGGCGTCTGGTTCGATGTGCCCATCCAGATGGACTATGACGATGAGTATCAGGATCTGTATATCCATCTGAAGCCCGGCTATCAGCTGCTGGACGGCTACCAGTCCATGTGCCTCTGCCGCTTCCGCAGTGACTATGTCACCGGCGACCTGGGCCGAATCGAGATGCAGCAGCAGTTTTTGAGCGCCTGCTCCGCGCAGTTCCTGTCCCTGGGCAACGTGCCCAAGGCCAGGGAGCTGATCAAGCTGCTGTCGGAGAATATGGACACCGATCTGAGCGCGGCCAACATGGCTTTCCTGCTGCGTCAGTATATGGCCTGCGAGGAAGAGGATATCCGCTTCCATACGGCGCCCGTGGATGTGGCCACCTTCTCCGGCCGCAGTTATGTGCTTCTCCAGGTGGACCCCTGGCTGGAGCTCATCAACGAATACTTCAATCCCTATGATACACCCATCCGCTGGCGGAATGTGGACATCGTCTACCTGAAGGGGGAGGGGGTAGGCTGCACGGGCAGCCTGCAGGACCCGGATTACTACAAGCCGGCGCCCAGCCCTTCGCCCTCTCCGTCCCCCAGTCCTTCTCCCAGCCCTTCGCCCAGCCCCACTCCGGAACCGACGGAGCAGCCCGCACCCTCTCCCACGCCCGGTGACGAGGGCGGCGGGGAGATCACGGAGCCCAGCCCGGAACCGGATCCCGGCACGGATCCGGAGCCGCCGGAGGCGGGCGGACCCACCATCGTTGTGGTGAGACCCTAACAGAAAACCGATCCCGGACCGGCACGGTTCCGGGATCGGTTTTTGTTGGGCAGAGGGGAAAAAGGGCCTTGTCATTTTCCACAAAATCCCCTGATTTTGTCAAGTTTTTAGCGGGAGCCTCTTCCCTTTTTGCAGGGGATAGGGTATAATACCTTTCGACCAAGCAAACCCGAATTTTAGGAGGTTAAACATGAAAGACGTTTTCACCATCGTTGATGTTCTGGCCCGCGAGATCCTGGACTCCCGCGGCAATCCCACCGTTGAAGTAGAAGTCACTCTGGACGACGGCACCGTCGGCCGCGCGGCTGTTCCCTCCGGCGCTTCCACCGGTATCCACGAGGCCTGCGAGCTCCGTGACGGCGACAAGGCCCGTTACGGCGGCAAGGGCGTCCTGAAGGCCGTTGAGAACGTGAACGGCGAGATCGCCGATGAGATCATTGAGATGAACGTTCTGGACCAGGCCGCCATCGACCAGGCCCTGATCGACCTGGACGGCACCCCCAACAAGACCCGTCTGGGCGCCAACGCCATCCTGGGCGTGTCCCTGGCCTGCGCCAAGGCCGCCGCTCTCGCCACTGGCAACAGCCTGTATAACTACATTGGCGGCGTGAACGCCAAGACCCTGCCCGTGCCCATGATGAACATCCTCAACGGCGGTGCTCACGCCTCCAACAGCGTGGACATCCAGGAGTTCATGATCATGCCCATCGGCGCCAAGGACTTCCACGAGGCTCTGCGCAACTGCGCCGAGGTCTTCCATCAGCTGAAGAAGACCCTGAAGGAGAATGGCACTCCCGCCGCCGGTGTTGGCGACGAGGGCGGCTACGCTCCCGACCTGGCCGCTGACGAGGACGCTCTCAAGGTCATCGTGAAGGCCATCGAGGAAGCCGGCTTCAAGCCCGGCGAGGACTTCATGATCGCCATGGACGCCGCTGTTTCCGACTGGTTCGACAAGGAAGACGGCAAGTACCACCTGCCTAAGCGCGGCACCGTCATGACCAGCGACGAGATGATCGACATGTGGGAAGACCTGGTCAACAAGTACCCCATCATCTCCATTGAGGACGGCCTGGGTGAGGACGACTGGGACGGTTGGGTCCGTCTGACCAAGCGCCTGGGCGATCGCGTCCAGCTGGTTGGCGACGACCTGTTCGTCACCAACGCTTCCCGCGTAAAGCAGGGCATCAAGCTCGGCGCCGCCAACGCTGTTCTCATCAAGGTCAACCAGATCGGCACCCTGACCGAGACCCTGGACGCCATCCAGACTGCCAACCGCGCTGGCTACACCGCCATCGTTTCCCACCGCTCCGGTGAGACCGAGGACACCACCCTGGCCGACATCGCCGTGGCTGTCAACGCCGGCCAGATCAAGACCGGCGCTCCCTCCCGCACCGACCGTGTTGCCAAGTACAACCAGCTGCTGCGCATCGAGGAAGAGCTGGACACCGTGGCCCAGTACCCCGGCAAGGCCGCTTTCTTCAACATCAAGTAAGCGATCGCGGATCACGCAAAAAAGAAGCTCCTTCGGGAGCTTCTTTTTTTTGTATAGATTTGCCTGTTCCAGGCAAAAATAGCCTTGCAAACCTATTTTTGTTTGGAGGTTGAACGCATGAACAGCAAAAGCTCCGCCGAATGGCTGGAGAGATTTTTCATGGGAAAGGGCTTCTACATCGTGCTCGTCCTCTGCGCCGCGGTGATCGGCGCCTCGGCCTGGATGCTGGCGGTGGGAGACAAGCCCCTGACGGAGAATGCGGTGGAGGTGGTGAACACGGCTCCCGTCCCGTCTCACGAGAAGCAGGAGGTCATCGCTCCCCAGCGGGAAGATCTGCCGGTGTTCCGGGAGACCGCCGGGGACAACGCGCCCGTCATTTCTGTCCCGGAGAAGACAGAGGAGGCCAAAGAGGTCTTCGGTGAGGAGCCAGCCGCGGTCGACCCGACCTACGCCTGGCCCATTCAGGGAGAGGTGGCCCGCTACCACGACCCGGATACCCTGCACTATGACGAGACCCTGGGCGACTGGCGCACCCACCAGGGCATCGACATCCTGGCGCCCCTGGGGGAGACGGTCACCGCCGCCCATGCCGGCCGGGTGGAGAGCGTGCAGCGGCATGACCTGCTGGGCACCGTAGTGGTGGTGAGCCATGAGGACGGCTTCACCACGGTCTACGCCAACCTGGAGGAAAACCCCGCCGTCAGCGAGGGGGACTGGGTGGAGGCCGGCTCCGTCATCGGCACCGTGGGCAGCAGCGCCCTCAGCGAGGTCAGCGAGGACAGCCACCTCCACTTTGCGGTGCGTCTCAACGGCGTGGACCGGGACCCGCTGGAATACCTGCCCGCATAAGGGACTGAGCAAACAGCAGAAATCCCGGATGCATTCGCAAATCGTGAATGCATCCGGGATCCTTTTGCTTTTTCCTGCAGGAACAGAGCCGCCTCCGCGTCGGAGGGAATGAGCCAGCCGCTGCGGGGGGAGACCGTAAAGGCAATCACCGCCGGGCCGTCCATCAGGCAGCTGCGCTTGAACTGCTGGGAGAAGAGGCGCCTGCACCAGCTGGTGAGCCAGCGCTTCAGCTCTTCATCAGTAAACTCATCGCCGTAGGCTGCCTTGGCCAGCCGGAAGACCTTGCTGGGCGCGAAGCCGTCCTGCAGGATGTGGAAGGTGAAGAAGTCCTGCAGGGAATAGGAGCCCACCGCGTCCTCGCTCTTCTGCTCAATGAGATCGTCGTGGATGGGCAGCAGCTCTGGAGTCACCGGGCAGTCCAGCACGTCGTAGAGGGCGGCCTTCAGCACCTTGTCCTCCGTGGTCTGGGCAATGTAGCTCACATTGGCCCGCACCTGGGTCTTGGTGAGGCCCAGATTCACGTCGTACATGCTGGTGTGGTCCCCGTTATAGGTGCACCAGCCGTCGATGAACTCGCTGAGATCCTCGGTGCCCACGTCCAGGCCGTTGACCTTGTTGGCAATGTCCATCAGCACCTGGGTGCGCTCTCTCGCCTGGGCGTTCTCAAAGGCTATGGAGTAGTCGTCATGGGCGTGGCCGATGTCGTCAAAGTGCTGGTAGACCGCCTTGCCGATGTCGATGACGCGGACCTCGCAGCCCCACTGTTCCGCCACCACGATGGCGTTGGACTTGGTGCGGCTGGAGGTGCCGAAGCAGGGCATGGTGCAGGCGATGACGTTGGTGGCCGGCAGACCTATGCGCTTTACCGCCATGGCGGAGACCATCACGGCCAGGGTGGAGTCCACGCCGCCGGAAATGCCCACCACGCAGTGGGTCAGGCCGGCGTATTCCATGCGCTTGACAAGGCCCGAGACCTGCAGATCCAGCATCCGCTCGCAGTAGGCGGGCAGGTCTTTGGGATCTTCCGGCAGGTGGGGGTGCTTGTTGTAGTGCCGGGTGAGGGAGGTGTCCACGGGATCCTCGCCCCAGGCGAAGCTGGTGTAGTCCTCATCCACCATGTCAAACTCGCCGCTGTCGCGCCGCAGATTGGTGAGCAGCTGCACATCGATCTCGCTCAGGGCGAGACTGGTCCGGGCGGGACCGTTCTGTTCGTCCTCAGCCAGAAGCTTTCCGGCTTCCGCCACCAGGCAGAGACCGGTATAGACCCGGTCCGTGCTGCTCTCCCCCTTGCCGGGGGCGGCCAGGACCAGACCCGCGCTCAGGTGCCGGGAGACGGCCTTGGCCAGAAGCTCGGCGTCCTGGGTGCTGCTCACCGTGGCGGGGAAGGCGGCCATCTGGCACACGATCTGGGCTCCGGCCCGGGCGTGGCGGGTGGTGTCCGTCCAGATGCTCTGGATATCGTTGCCCAGATCCACGGCTACGTTCAGCTCCGGCAGGGCCTCGCAGGAGAAGAGGGCGTCGCTGCAGAGGGGCACGGTGCCAAAGCTCTCCAGCTCGATTTCGTGGCAGTTTCCGTCGCTGCTGCCTTCAAAGCAGCAGTTTGGCGTCCGCCGGGGCACCAGAGCGATCAGCTCCCCGTCCCAAATGGCGGCTGCCACGCTGTAGACCCGGGGGCCCACGGCCAGGGGCAGGCCCACGAAGATCAGCATATCGGTGCCCACGGAGGCCTCCACCACCCGGATCAGGGCCTTCTCCGCCCCGTTCAGGATCACCCGGTGCCGGAACAGATCCCAGCAGCTCGCGCCGGTGAGGGTCAGCTCGGGGAAGACCAGGAGCTTTACGCCCTTTTCGTCCGCTTCCCGGATGCATTCGATCACGCGCTCCGCGTTATAGTCGCAGTCGGCCACCTTGATGACGGGACTTGCCGCCGCGACTTTGATAAAACCGTCTTTCATGTTTCAATCTCCTCTTCCTTATAGGCTCCCCTGCCTAAGGGGAGCTGTCATCCGGCGTGTAACGCTCCGCCGGATGACTGAGGGGTCTCCTCTTCCGTATTGGCCCCCTTGCCTGAAGGGGGAAGCCCCTGAAGGAGACGAAGGGGTGTCACGGGTGACAACCCCTCAGTCTCGCTGCGCTCGACAGCTCCCCTTGCTCAGGGGAGCTATGAAAGGTTAAAACTGCACGCGGGAGGCGATGTAGTCCTTCACTTCGCTGATGGGGATGCGCACCTGCTCCATGCTGTCCCGCTCGCGGATGGTGACGCAGCCGTCGGTCTCGGAGTCGAAGTCATAGGTCACACAGAAGGGGGTGCCGATCTCGTCGGCCCGGCGGTAGCGCTTGCCGATGGAGCCGGTCTCGTCGTACTCCACCATGAAGCTCTTGGCCAGCTCGTCCCGGATCTCCATGGCCTTCTCGCCCAGCTTCTTGGAGAGGGGCAGCACGGCGGCCTTGATGGGGGCCATGGCAGGGTTCAGGTGCAGCACCACGCGCACGTCGTTCTTCTCCGCGTCCACCACTTCCTCGTCGTAGGCCTGGCAGAGCAGGGCCAGCACGGTGCGGTCCAAACCGTAGGTGCTCTCCACAATGTAGGGGATGTAGCGTTCGGCGGTGAAGGGGTCGATGTACTCCAGCTTCTGGCCGCTGTACTCCTGGTGACGGCTCAGGTCAAAGTCGGTGCGGTCGTGGGTGCCGTTGATCTCGCCCCAGCCCAGGGAGGGGAAGAGGAACTCGATGTCGCAGGCGGCCTTGGCGTAGTGGGCCAGCTTCTCATGGTCGTGGAAGCGCAGATTCTCCGCGGGCAGACCCAGGTCCTCAAAGAACTTCTTGCCGAACTCCTTGAAGTAGGCATAGAGATCCAGGTCGTCGCCGGGCTTGCAGAAGGTCTGGAACTCCATCTGCTCAAACTCGATGGTGCGGAAGGTGAAGTTGCCCGGGGTGATCTCATTGCGGAAGGCCTTGCCGATCTGGCCGATGGAGAAGGGGAGCTTGGTGCGCATGGAGCGCAGGACGTTGGGGTAGTTCACATACTCGCCCTGGGCGTTCTCCGGGCGCAGATAGATGATGGACTTCGCGTCGTTGGTGACACCGCGGTAGGTCTGGAACATCAGGTTGAATTCCCGGATGTCGGTGAAGTTGTGCTTGCCGCAATTGGGGCAGGGGATATGGTGATCCTTGATGTACTGGAACATCTGCTCCTTGGTGAGCCCGTCGGCGTGGGCGCTGGGGTCAAAGTCGTCGATCAGGTTGTCCGCGCGGAAGCGCATCTTGCACTCCTTGCAGTCCAGCAGAGGATCGGAAAAGCTCTGCACATGGCCGCTGGCCTCCCAGACCCGGGGATTCATGAGGATGTCCGCGTCCACCTCGTAGCTGTTGCGCCGCTCCTGGATGAAGCGTTTGCGCCAGGCGTCCTTCACATTGTTCTTGAGACGCGTGCCCAGCGGGCCGTAGTCCCAGGTGTTGGCAAGGCCGCCGTAGATCTCGGAGCCTGCGAAGATGAAGCCCCGGCCCTTGCAGAGCGCAATGATTTTGTCCATGGTTTTTTCGGTGTTGTTCATAGTCAGCTTCCTTTCCTGCGGCTGGCTGCCGCAGAGATCAAATTTTTGGAACAATTCAATATACCATAATTATGCCCGTTTCGCAACGATTGTCATACTTTTGCTTAAGGCAAGTTGTAGGGTTTACAATGATGTGTGACAGTTAAGTGAAAAAAAGGATAGCGAATAGGAGTGGCCTGTATTAAGGTTGAGTTGCTCAGACAAAACCGAAAG
>ONCI01000007.1 GCA_900316255.1 uncultured Eubacteriales bacterium
CATCCACGATCCGCGGCTCTACGCGGCCCTGGCTCTGGGGGACGCCCGCTACACCCTGTCCCTGCCGAGGAGCGTCACCCTCTCCACCGGCATCGACGCCGTGGCCCACTGCGTGGAGAGCGCCTTCAGCCGTAAGGCGGACCGGCTCTCCCACCTCTTCTCGGCCCAGGGCGTCCGTCTGGCCTTTCCGGCCCTCAGCGCCGCAGTGGCAGGGGAGGAGCTGAACTTGCAGCAGCGGGAGCAGCTCTATGAGACCTCCCTCCTGGGCGGTCTCGCCATCAACCGGACGGGAACGGTCTTTCCCCACAATATGGGCTATTATCTCACGGAACGCTATCACATCCCCCACGGATTTGCCAGCGCATATCTGATGGCGGATCTTTTAAACCACATGGACCGCACGGCGCCGGAACTCCTGCAGGACTTCTTCGCCTCCTGCGGCGTCACGGAGGGGGAACTTCGCGCCTTGCTGGAGCGCTGCCTGCCGCCCCTGGAAGCCCGGGCCACGGAGGCGGAACTGCTGGCGGCTCTGCCCCGCTGGGAGAACAACGGCTCTGTCAAAAACACCCTGGGGGAGATCGGCCGGGAGCAGATCCTGGCCATCCTGAAAAAGTATCTGCTGTGAGGGGGGATCCTTCGTGGACGCGAGCATTTTGAACAGACTCTCCGGCATCACGGAGGAAGAAAAAGAGATCCTGAAGGGCCGCCGCAGCATCGACCGCAGCCTCTACATGGACGGCAGCCGGGACGTGATCAGCGGAGAAAAGCTGCTGGAACGGGGCAAGCTCATCGCCATCCGGCCTCACACCCGCTTCCTTTCCTTCCCGGAGCATAGCCACGACTATGTGGAGATGGTCTATATGTGCGCCGGGGAGACCCGCCATGTGGTCAACGGCAGCCCCATCACCCTGCGGCAGGGGGAACTTCTGATGCTGGGGCAGAACGCCCGGCAGTCCATCGAGCCTGCGGGGGAGAAGGACATCGCCGTGAATATCATCGTCCGCCCGGCCTTCTTTTCCGGCACCCTGCCTTTCCTGGGGGAGGAGGAGACACCCCTGCGCCGCTTTGTGGTCAGCTGCCTCACCGGGAAAAACGAGGCGGGCTACCTGCTCTTTCATGTGGCGGAGATCCTGCCCATCCAGAATCTGATCGAAAACTTGCTCTACACCATCATGGAGGACACCCCCAACCGCCGCGCCATCCTGCAGATGACCATGGGCCTGCTCTTCGCCCAGCTGATGAACCACACCGAGGCCCTGCAATTCGAGACCCAGGAGCAAAACGCCGTCGTTTCCGTCCTGCGCTATCTGGAGGATCACTACCGGGACGGGAGCCTGACAGAGATCGCGGAAGAGCTCCACTACGAGCTGCCCTCTCTTTCCCGCCTGATCCGGCAGAAGGCCGGGAAGAATTATACGGAGCTGCTGCAGGAAAAACGCCTGAGTCAGGCGGCCTGGCTCCTGCGCAACACCGGCAAGCGGGTGGATGAGATCGCAAACGCCGTGGGCTATGAAAATCTCAGCTACTTCCACCGGCTCTTTGCCGCCCGCTTCGGCCAATCTCCAAAAAAATACAGAGACTGCAAATAAGGACAGTTTTTCGGAAAAGTCCCGACCTGCAAAAAGCCCCCTTTCTCCTGTATAGTAGGATGCAGAAGGAAAGGGGGATTTTTGTGAGAACCTATCTTGCTATCGATATCGGCGCCTCCTCCGGCCGGCACATCGTGGGCTGGCAGGAAGAAGGCAGGCTGCAGACCGAAGAGGTCTACCGTTTCCCCAACGGCGTCACCGAACAGGACGGCCATCTCACCTGGGACATCGACGCGCTGGTCTTCCATGTGAAGGAGGGCATCGAAAAGGCCCGGGAGCGCTTCGGCAGCATCCAGAGCCTCTCCGTGGACACCTGGGGCGTGGACTATGTGCTGCTCCGGGGGGATGAGGAAGTGCGCCCCTGCTACGCCTACCGGGACAGCCGCACCGAGACGGTGATCCCTCTCGTCCACGAAAAGATCAGCTTTTCCCGGCTTTACCGGCACACCGGCATTCAGTTCCAGCCCTTCAACACCGTCTATCAGCTCTATGCGGATAAGCTGGCCGGACGGCTGGAGGGGGTCACGGACTTCCTCATGATCCCGGAGTACCTGATGTACAAGCTCTGCGGCGTGAAGTCCCATGAGTACACCAATGCCACCACCGGCGGCATGATCTCCGCCGAGACCGGGGAATTTGACCCCGCCATCCTGGAGGCCCTGGACCTGCCCCGGCATCTCTTCCACAAGCTGCAGCAGCCCGGCACCGTCATCGGCGAATACGAGGGCATTCAGGTGGTGCTCTGCGCCACCCATGACACCGGCTCCGCCGTGGAGGGCATCGGCATGGAGGAGGATGCGCCCTATATCTCCTCCGGCACCTGGAGCCTGCTGGGTGTGAAGACTCCCAGACCCATCACCAACGAGGCCTCCGAGCTTGCCAACTGGTCCAACGAGGGCGGCGTGGGCTACAACCGCTACCAGAAGAACATCATGGGTATGTGGCTGGTGAACCGCCTGCGGGACGAGCTCTGCCCCGGCAAGCCCTTCGGCGAGATCGTGGCCGAGGCCGAGGCCAGCCGCTTTGAGGAGACGGTGGACGCCAACGCCTCCGCGTTTCTTGCTCCCGAGAGCATGAAGGCAGCCTTCGATCAGGCCCTCTACGTGCAGCCCAACACCGTGGGCGATTATTTCCGCTGCGCCTACCGGAGCCTGGCCCTCTCCTACAGGAACGCCATCCAGGAGCTGCAGCACAACACCGGCAAGCACTATGACAGCATCTACATCGTGGGCGGCGGCGCCAAGAACGGCTTCCTCAACGCCCTCACCGAAAAGGCCAGCGGCAAGAAGGTCATCGCCCTTCCCATCGAGGCCACCGCCATCGGCAACCTGTTGGTGCAGATGAGCGTGGAATAGTGTTTGTAGGGGGCGGCCTCCCGGACGCCCCGAAAGACAGAATTTCAAAACGGGTCGTCGAGGACGCCGACCCCTACGATAAAACACAACAGGGAGGTCTATTATGTTAGTCAACACCAAAGCACGCATCGGCGTATTCTCCATCGCGCTGGGCGCCTATCTGCCCCAGTTCCCCAGCCTGGTCCCCGAATTCGAGGCCCAGTACGCGGACTTCAAGAAGCGCATCCCCGATTCTGTGGAGCTCATCGACGGCGGCCTTGTCACCACCAAGGAGAAGGCCATGGAGGCCGGCGACAAGTTCCGTGCTGCGGACGTGGATCTGGTGATCCTGCAGCTGCTGACCTACGCCACCTCCTATAACATGCTGCCCGCCGTACGGGACCTGGATGTGCCGGTGGTGCTGGTGAACCTGCAGAAGAAGAAAGCCCCCGACTATGCCAATACCGACACCGCCACCTGGCTGGGCGAGCTCTACGCCTGCGGCGCCGTGGGAGAGATGGTGGCAGACCTGGAGCGGGCCGGCAAGCGCCACGCGGTCATCACCGGCGTCGTGGAAGGCGGCGACCCGGAGGTGGACGCTGAAATTGCCGACTGGTGCCGCGCCGCCCAGGTGCGCCGGAGATTCCGGGACACCAACCTGGCCCAGATCGGCCGCCCCTATCCCGGCATGATGGACCTGTACATCGACGAGACCAATCTCTATCACCGCATGTGGCTCTACACCAAGCAGTTTGACTGGGAAAAGATGTGGGCCATCGCCGACGACATCACAGACGAGGACGCCATCCGCGCCAAGGCCCAGGACATCCTGGACACCTTTGACATCGAGGGCGGCGGCACCGTCGAAAAGGTCTGGGATATGGCCAAGTACGTGGTGGCCTTCGAGCAGTGGGTCAAGGACGAGAAGCTGGGCTTCGTGGCCAGCCACTATGACGGCTTTGCCCAGGGCGTGGCCGGCAAGCTGGACTCCATGCTGATCCCCGCCTTCTCCATGCTCATCAAGCAGGGCACCGCCTGCGCCGTGGAGGGCGATATCAAGGTCGCCATGGCCATGAGCATCCTCAAGACCATCTCCGGCATGGGTCAGCTCAGCGAGATGTACTCCATCGACTTCCCCGAGGACATCTGCATCATCGGCCACTCCGGTTCCGGCGACGCGGACATCTCCAGGGCCAAGAAGCCCACCATGAAGATCGTCCCCGTCTTCCACGGCAAGACCGGCGGCGGCTATCTCACCCAGTTCTATCCCGCAGAGGGCCCCGTCACCTATCTGGGCATTACCCAGGACCGGGACGGCCACTTCAAGTTCGTGGTGGCTGAGGGCGTCAACGAGCCCGGCCCCATCTTCACCTTTGGCGACACCAACATGCGCACCCGCTTCAGCTGCGGCGCCCGGGACTTCTGCAACCGCTGGAGCGAGGCCGGCCCCACACACCACATGGCCGCCGCTTCCGGCCGCTGGATCGACACCATCCTGAAGGTGGCCAAGATCTTCAACGTCCCCGTGGACGTCATTACGAGGTAAAAGTGATATGTAGGGGACGGCCTCCGGACGTCCCGCAACAGAAAACAGGACGGGTCGTCGAGGACGCCGACCCCTACGGATAGTAAATGGAGGATTATAATATGAAAGACATTCTTACCGCTCCCTTTATGGTGGAGATGATCCGCACTACCACGAATATGTACAACCACGGCTGGGACGAGCGCAACGGCGGCAACATCAGCCTGCTGCTGGACGAGGCCGAAGTGAAGGAATACCTGGACACCGGGAAGGTCCTGCGCGCCATCCCCACCGGTTTCTCCGCCCCTGAGCTGGAAGGAAAGTACTTCCTGGTCACCGGCACCGGCAAGTACTTCAAGAACGTCCAGTACGCTCCCGATGTGAACCTGGGCCTGGTCCGTCTCACCGACGGCGGCGAGACTGCCGAGCTGCTCTGGGGCTACAGTGACGGCGGCAAGTTCACCAGCGAGTTCCCCGCCCACATGATGAGCCATGTGGCCCGCCTGAAGGTGGATCCCATGAACCGGGTCGTCATGCACTGCCATCCCGCAAACCTGCTGGCCATGACCTACGTCCACACCCTGGACGAGCGGGAGTTCACCCGCACCCTGTGGCAGATGTGCACCGAGTGCATCGTGGTCTTCCCCGACGGCGTGAACGTGCTGCCCTGGATGCTCTGCGGCACCAACGAGATCGGCGAAGCCACCGCCGAGAAGATGGGCACCGCACGCCTGGTGGTCTGGAGCCTCCACGGCATCTACGGCGCCGGCAAGGACCTGGACGAGACCTTCGGCCTCATCGAGACCGCCGAGAAGGCCGCCGAGATCTACATGAAGATCGCCCACCTGCCCCGCGTGAACACCATCACCGACGACATGATGCACCAGCTGGAGGAGCGCTTCGGCGTCAAGGGCCGCGAGGGCTACCTGGACTGAGATCAGCGCACAATTTGATTTATCCCAACGGACCCCCGGCGCGAAAGCGCCGGGGGTCCTTTCCCTATCGGCTCCCGTGCCTGGCAGGATCCTGCCGGAAGCGCCCTCAAAAGGGAAAAAGTCCTTGCCTTTTCCCGGCGCATACAGTAGAATCCGAGTGTTGTATACTCTCGAAATCGCCTCCGTTCCCCGCCGGATCGGAGACGGGGAAAGAGGAGGAATGGGCATGCTGATGTTTTTGTTTTTCTTTGCGCTCTGGCTGCTTTTCAACGGGCGGCTGGGCTGGGACGTGGCCGGCGTGGGCCTGGTGCTGAGCGCCCTGGTCACCCTCTTTGCGGTGAAGGTCTGCGGCTGGTCCGACCGGCGGAGCCGTCGGCTTTTGAGGATCGCCTGGCAGCTTCTCTGCTATGCCGGGTGCCTGATCGTGGAGATCGTCAAGGCAAATCTGGCCGCCATGCGGGTGATCCTGTCCCCGGGCTGCCGCTCGGTGCGGCCAAGGATCTTTCCTTTCGACAGTCACCTGCACCGGGGCTTTCTCCAGACCATCCTGGCCAATTCCATCACCATCACCCCGGGCACCTACACCCTGGGCATCTATGACAGCACCTTGATGGTCCACGCCCTGAACGGCGACTTTGCCGCGAGCACCCCGGACAGCGGCCTGAACCGCCGCCTGATGGCCATGGAGGAGACGCTTGCGGAAAAGGAGGGGAAGGCATGAGCGCTTTTATGCAAGGCTATCTGCTCATCGCCTTGACGGTGCTGGGCGTGCTGGTGCTGCTGACGCTGCTCTACGCGGTGCTGGGCAAGCGCTTCACCGACAAGATCGTGGCGGCCAATATGATCGGCTCCCTGGGCCTCAATATGATCGTGGTCCTGGCGATCTTCATCGGGGCGGACTATATCCTGGACATCGGCCTGGTCTTCGCCCTGCTGGCCTTCCTGATGGTCATCGTGCTCTGCCGCTTTGTGCAGAACCAGGTCCTGGGCAAGCTGCGGGAGCCGGCGGAAAAAACGGAGGAGGAAAAGGAGGGAGAGGCATGATCCGGGAGATCCTGGCGGCAGTCCTGATCGGGCTGGGGCTCATCTGCTGCTGCATCGCCATGTACGGCGTCTATCGCATGGACTATGTGCTCTCGCGCATCCATGCCGCCGCCATTATCGACACGCTGGGCACCCTGCTGATTTTCGCGGGGATGATCCTGCTCCGGGGCCTGGGCTGGGCCAGCGCCAAGATCCTGCTGATCCTGGCCTTCCAGTGGATCACCGGCCCCGTCTCCACCCACCGCATCAGCAGGGTGGAGATCCTCAGCAATCCCGACTATGACAAGCACTGTGAGGTGGAATGATGGCTGCTGTTGAAACCCTGCTGCTTATCGGCCTGATCGTCTGCGCCGTGGCGGCGAACTTTACCCGCAATCTCCTGCCCACCATTATCATCTACGCCGCCTTCGGCACCATGCTCAGCGTGATCTGGATCCTGCTGAAGGCGCCGGACCTTGCCATCACCGAGGCCGCGGTAGGCGTGGGCATCGACTCGATCCTCTTTCTGCTGGCTCTGCGCAGCATGCATCACATGGACGGAACGGGGGACGGAACATGAAAAAACCCCTTTGGTATGAAAAGCTGGAGCGCTGGGTGGAGGGGGACAGCCCCTCCCTGCCCGAGCCTCAGGCCCATGTGGAAAAACCACAGGCGGAAAGGAAAGAGGAGGCCCCCGTGCAGCACGGCCCCTCTCTGCTCCGGGGCGCCGGCGGTATGGCCGTGTACCGCCTCACTACCGCTTTCGGCATCCTCTGCTGCGCCATCTTCGCCCTGCTGATGCTCGCCACCGTGGCCTATCTGCCCCGCTTCGGCGACGCGGACAACGCTCCCGCCAACGAGACCTCCCGCCGCTATATCGAGCAGGGCATGCAGGAGGTTGGCGCCACGAACCTGGTCACCAACATCATCCTGGTCTACCGCGGCTTTGATACCTATGGGGAGAGCTGCGTCCTCTTCCTTGGCGCAACGGCGGTGATCATGCTGCTGGAGGCGGACCGGAAGAACACCTCCCGAAAAGACCGCCTGGACCTGAGGCGCAGCGACGCCCTGGATGAGGAGGAACGCAGCCAGATCCTGGCCCACATCACCACGGTCCTCATGCCGGTGATTTTTCTCTACGGGGTCTATATCCTCTGCAACGGCCACCTCTCTCCCGGCGGCGGCTTTGCCGGAGGCAGCATCCTGGGCGGCGCCCTGATCCTCTGCGAGAACGCCTTCGGCCCCCGCCGGGTGCAGAGCTTCTTCAACCACAAGGTCTACCACATCATCAAGGTGGGGGCCCTGATCCTCTATGCCGTCCTGATCTGCTACACCATCTATGTGGGGGCAAACGGCCTGCCCAACGTCATCCCCCTGGGACGGCCCGGCAGCATCCTCTCGGCGGGCATCATCCTGCCCATCAACGTGGCGGTGGGCCTGGAAGTGGCCTGCACCATGTACGCGTTCTATACTTACTTCGGAAGGGGGGAGCTGTGATATGGAGCTGAATGAGATCCTGCGGCACCTGGCGGAAAACCGCTTTGAGACCGCCTCGGTCCTGCTCTTCGTGGTGGGCCTGGCCGGCATGCTCTTCAACCGCAACCTCTTCAAGAAGGTGGTCTCCATGGGCTTTATGGACAGCGCCATCTTCCTCTTCCTTACCAGCGCAGGCTATGTGGAGGGCCGCATGGCCCCCATCATCGCCGATCCCTCTGTTCCCGCCACGGTGGAGGCCTATTCCAACCCTCTTCCCGCCGGCCTGGTGCTTACCGGCATCGTGGTCTCCGTCTCCTTCACCGCCTTCGGGCTGGCCCTGACCCAGCGCCTGTACAAGAAGTATCACTCGCTGAACATCGACGAGATCATGATGCAGGCGCGGAAAAGCGAGGACTGAGCCATGCGGATGTTTTACGAGAATTTCCCCTTCTTCTGCGTGTTTCTGGCCCTGCTGAGCGGCATCCTCACCACCCTGATCCGGGACGGGAAAAAGGCCCGGGCCGTGACCCTGGCCATGCTCCTCTGCGCGGCGGTGCTCAACGGCGCGGTCTTTCTGGAAACCAGTCTCCGCAATGTGAACTTCAGCTACGCCATGGGCGCCTTCCCCGCCCCCTGGGGCAACGAGCTGCGGGCGGGCCCTGTGGAGTCCATGCTCTGCACGGTGTTCTGCCTGGTCATGCTCTTCTCCCTCATGGGCGGCGGCAAAGACCTGGAGGAGGACATCCTGCCGGAAAAGCAGAACCTCTATTACATCATGATGGACCTGCTGGCGGCCTCCCTCTTTGCCCTGAGCTACACCAACGACATGTTCACCGGCTATGTGTTCATCGAGATCAACACCATCGCTGCCTGCAGCATCGTCATGGCCCGGGACTGCGGCCAGACCATCCTTGCCACCATCCGCTATCTCATCATGAGCCTGGTGGGCAGCGGCATGTTCCTCTTCGGCGTCTCCATGCTCTATACCATCACCGGCCATCTCCTGATGCCGAGCCTGTACCCCGCGGTGACGGCGCTCTTTGATCAGGACGCCCTGCACTATCCGCTGGCGGTGCTCTCCGGCATGATGTGCGTGGGCCTTGCCGTGAAAAGCGCCCTCTTTCCCTTCCACACCTGGCTGCCCACCGCCCACGGCAGCGCCACCACGGCCTCCTCGGCGGTGCTCTCCGGCGTGGTGCTGAAGGGCTACATCATCCTGCTCATCAAGATCATGTGCCGGGTCTTCACCCCGGAGGAGATCGGCTCCCTGGGGGTGGGCTCCGTACTCTTCGTGCTGGGCGCCTGCGCCATGATCTACGGCTCCGTCTGGGCCGTGCGGGAGACCCATGCCAAGCGCATGATCGCCTATTCCTCCGTGGCGCAGGTGGGCTATATCTACCTGGGCCTGGGCCTCTGCACCCCGGCGGGCATCACCGCTGCCATCTTCCAGATCGTGGCCCACGCCTTTACCAAGCCCCTGCTCTTTATCTCCACCGGCGGCCTGATCCGCGCCTCCGGCCACCAGAAGAAGCTCTACTACCTCCGGGGCGCCGCCTGGCGGAACCTTGCGGCGGGCCTGGGCTTCACGGTGGGCGGCCTCTCCATGGTGGGCCTGCCGCTGCTGGCGGGCTTTGTCACCAAACTGGTCCTGGGCCAGGCGGCCCTGGCGGAGGGCATCCCCCAGTGGCAGATGATCGCGGCCCTGGCGGCCATCGCGGTGTCCAGCCTCCTGAACGCCTGGTACTATCTGCCGGTGATCCTGCAGATCTGGAAGAAGGAGCCGGAACCACGGGGCCCCGAGGGCGAAGTGTATGACGAACACCGGGAAGATCCCGGCCTGTCCTTCCGGACGGCGGTCCTCTGCATGAGCATCGTGGTGGTCCTGCTGGGCTGCCTGGCCCGCCCCTTCGTGCAGCTGATCGCACGGGGCGTGGCCCTGCTCTGATGGGAGGGAATGCCATGACTGCTTTGCTTTTGCTGCTGCCCCTCCTGCTGCCGCTTGCCGCGGCCTTCCTCGCCCGTCGCCGGGCCGAACAGCGCAGCCTGATCGCCCTGATGGGCCTGGAGCTGGCTCTGGTGCTGCTTTGCCTTTTCTGCAAGGGGGAATTCTCCCTGCCCTTCCTGCCGGGCATGCCTATCCTGCTGCGTCTGGACGCGGTGGGCAGGATCTTCTCCGTTCTCTTTGCGGCCATGTTCCTGCTGGCGGGGATCTTCGGCTTTGAATATCTCCATGAGAAGCGGGAGCGCTACTATCTCTTTTATCTGCTGACCCTCAGCGCCATGCTGGGCCTCTGCTATGCGGGCAATCTCCTGACCTTCTATCTCTTTTACGAGGCCATGACCCTTTTGAGCTTCCCCCTGGTCCTCCATGAGCAGACGGAGGCCTCCCGCCGGGCCGCCATGAAGTATCTGGGCTACTCCCTCTTCGGCGCGGCCCTGGCCCTCTTCGGCTTCTTTGTGGTCTATCCCGCCACCGGCGGGGCAAACTTCGTCCCCGGCGGCGCGCTCCAGGGCGCGGCAGCGCCCCTGCTGCTGGCCGCGGCCTTCGCCATGATCGTGGGCTTCGGCGGCAAGGCCGGTATGATGCCCCTGCACGACTGGCTGCCCACCGCCCACCCGGAGGCTCCGGCCCCGGCTTCGGCGGTGCTCTCCGGCGTCATCACCAAGGGCGGCGTGCTGGGCATCCTCCGCACGATCTATTATCTCTGCGGCGCCGATGCTCTGCGGGGGACCTGGGTGCAGACCGCGGGCCTGCTCCTGGCTCTCGCCACGGTGTTCACCGGCAGCATGCTGGCCTATAAGGAAAAGGTGCTGAAAAAGCGCCTGGCCTATTCCACTGTGTCCCAGGTGAGCTACGTGCTCTTCGGCCTGCTGCTGATGAACCGTGCGGGCTTCGCCGGGGCCATCCTCCAGGCGGTCTTCCACTCGGTGGCCAAGGTCTGCCTCTTCCTCTGCGCCGGCGCCTTCATCTGCAAGACCGGCAAGACCCGGGTGGAGCAGCTCTACGGCATTGGCCGCTCCCTGCCCCTGCCCCTCTTCTGTTTTGCGGTGACGGGGCTTTCCCTTATCGGCATCCCGCCCTTTGCGGGCTTCGTTTCCAAGTGGTATCTGGCGGAGGGAAGCTTCACCGCCTTCCCTGCCCTGGGCTGGATCGGCGCGGCGGTGCTGCTGGTGTCCGCCCTGCTCACGGCGGGCTATCTGCTCCCGGTGGTCAGCAAGGGCTTTTTCCCGGGGGAGGACTTTCCCGGTGAGCCCATCCGCTGCGGCCTCTGCATCAAGCTTCCGCTGATCGCCCTGGCCTGCGCGGCGCTGCTGCTGGGCCTCTTCCCCACACAGCTGCTGGGCTGGCTCTCCGGAATCGCTTCCGGCATCCTTTGAAGGGAGGGAGAACGACATGCATATTCTGATTTCGGTCCTGATCCTCCTGCCCCTTCTGGGCGGCCTGGGGCTCCTGATCCGCCCGGCGGAAAAAACCCACAGCCGCAATGTCTATGTGCTCTGCCTCTGCTCCCTTACGTCGCTGCTGGCCCTTGCGCTGCTGGTGCTCTGGCTCCTCACCGGGGCGGAGACCTTCTTCCTCATCGCCCCCATCTTCGGGGAGAACTTCTCCCTGGCCCTGCGGCTGGACGGCCTTGGCGCCGTGTTTGTGGCCATTGTCGCCATCCTCTGGCCGGTGACGGACCTCTACGCCTTCGAGTACATGCAGCACGACCACGCCCAGAACCGCTTCTTCGCCTTCTTCACCATGACCTATGGCGTGGTGCTGGGCATCGCCCTGGCGGCCAATCTCTTCACCCTCTATCTCTTCTATGAGCTGCTGACCCTCTGCACCCTGCCCCTGGTCATGCATGAGATGGACGGCGTGGCCAAGGCCGCGGGCCTCAAGTACCTGCTCTATTCCATGAGCGGCGCGGCCCTGGCCTTTGTGAGCATGATGGTCCTCTCCAGCTACGGAAGCCTGGCCTTCCAAAGCGGCGGCGGCCTGGACCGGGGCCTTGCCGCCGGGCATGAGACGCTGCTCTATGCGGGCTTTCTCCTGGGCTTCTTCGGTTTCGGCGTGAAGGCCGCGGTCTTTCCCTTCCACGGCTGGCTCCCCTCCGCGGGTGTGGCTCCCACCCCGGTCACGGCGCTGCTGCACGCGGTGGCGGTGGTAAACGCCGGCATCTTCGCCATCCTGCGCCTTTTGTACTTCGGCTACGGCGCAAGCTTCCTGGCCGGAAGCTTTGCCCAGAACGTCATGCTGGCCATCACCTCCTTCACCATCGTCTACGGCTCCGCCATGGCTCTGCGCATGCAGCATCTGAAGCGCCGCCTGGCCTATTCCACGGTGTCCAATCTGAGCTACATGCTGCTTGGCGCCGCTCTCTGCAGCGGGGCGGGCCTCACCGCGGCGATCCTCCACATGATCGCCCACAGCGCTTTGAAGATCGCTCTCTTCTTCTGCGCCGGCGCTCTGCTCTGCCGGACGGAGGAGCTGCCCCAGGGCGTGCAGGAGTACGTCTTCCAGTACACCGGTTACGGCAAAAAGACCCCTGCCATCTTCACGGTGTTCACGGTTGCCTCTCTGGGCCTGATCGGCGTGCCGCCTCTCTGCGGCTTTGCCTCCAAGTGGGCCATCGCGGAGGCGGCGGTGGGGCAGGGGAGCGCCCTGGCCATCCTGGGCTGCGCGGCTCTTGCCGTCTCCGCCTTCCTCACCGGCATGTATCTCCTGGGCCCGGTGCAGGAGGCCTGCTTCCCGCCCCGGGACTTTGACGACAGCGCCCTGGAGGAGCTGACGGACCCCGGCAAGCGCATGTCCGGCGCCCTCTGGATCTGCATGGGCCTGGGCCTTGTGCTGATCTGCTTCATGCCCCTGCTGCAGAAGGTGCTGGGCGCCTTCGCCGCGGGACTCATGTGAAAGGAGGAGAGAAGACATGACGCTTTCTTCCATCCTCCTGCCGGTGCTGGTGCTGCTGCCGGTGCTGGGCGGTCTCATCTGCTGGTTCGCGGGCAAGGGGCTGCGGGCCCTCACCAGCTGGGTCGTGCCCACCGCGGAGCTGCTGCTGGTGATCCTGCTGGCCATCCTGGGCTTTGCCGCGCCCATCCGCTTCGACTTTCCCGGCGTCTGCGGCCTGGGCCTGGGCTTCACCCTGGACGGCCTGCGCTGGATCCTTTGCCTGATGGGCTCTGTCCTCTGGTTCGGCAGCGCGGTTTTCGGCCAGGAGTATCTGGCCCATGCCGAGCACAAGAGCCGCTACTATCTCTACTATCTCATCACCGAGGGCGCCACCCTGGGCGTGTTCCTGGCGGCGGATCTCTATACGCTGCTGGTTTGCTTCGAGGTCATGAGCGTGGCCTCCTGGACCCTGGTTGCCCACGAGGAGACCCCCGGCGCCATGAAGGCGGCGGACAGCTACCTGGCCTTTGCCGTGATCGGCGGCCTTGTCACCCTGATGGGCCTCTTCATGCTGCAGGACATGTTCGGCACGGTGGACATCGCCCGCCTGCAGGCCCTGGCCCCCGGCTATGAAAACCGGACCCGGCTCTATGTTGCCGGCGCCCTCACCGC
Source organism: uncultured Eubacteriales bacterium (assembly GCA_900316255.1). Lineage (GTDB taxonomy): Bacteria > Bacillota > Clostridia > Oscillospirales > Oscillospiraceae > Limivicinus. The sequence goes on from ONCI01000007.1 coordinate 13,431, forward strand.
CTTCGGCTTCTGCGCCAAGTGCGGTATGTGGCCCCTCCACACCTGGCTGCCCGCGGCCCATCCCGTGGCCCCTGCCACGGCCTCGGCCCTGCTCTCCGGCATCATCACCAAGGCGGGCATCTTCGGCATCCTGGTGCTCTCCGCCAAGGTCTTTCTCCACGACGCCGCCTGGGGCAATGTGATGCTGGCTTTCGCCATGGTCACCATGTTCACCGGGGCGGTGCTGGGCGTCTTCAGCACCAACCTGAAGCGCACCCTGGCCTGCTCCTCCATGAGCCAGATCGGCTTCATCCTCACCGGCGTCGCCATGAGCGAGCTGCTGGGGGAGGAGAGCGCCGGGGCGGTCCACGGCCTCACCCTGCACATGCTGAACCACTCGCTTTTCAAGCTCACCCTCTTCCTTGCCGCCGGCGCCGTGTTCATGAACCTGCACGAGCTGGAGCTCAACCGCATCCGGGGCTTCGGCCGGGGCAAGCCCATCCTGATCGTCTCCCTGCTCATGGGCCTTTGGGGCCTCGCCGGCATCCCCGGCGGCAGCGGCTACATCTCCAAGACCCTGCTGCATGAGAGCATCGTGGAGTACATCGAGATCCTGGAGCAGAGCGGCCGGGCAGCCCTGCCCTATGAGGCCGCGGAGTGGATCTTCCTGATCTCCGGCGGCCTGACCCTGGCCTATATGCTGAAGCTCTTCATCGCCCTCTGCGTGGAGAAAAACGCCGACCCCAGGCGGCAGAAGGAATTTGACGCAAAGAACGGCCATTGGTGCACCAGGGTCTCCGGCGCGGTGCTGCTGGGCTGCGCCCTGCTGATCCCGCTGCTTGGCTGCACGGCCTATCTCTCCATGGACCGCCTTGCCGCTCTCGCGGAGCCATTTTTCCATGTGGAGGAGAGCGCCCATGTGGACTACTTCACCCTCGGCAATCTCAAGGGCGGGGCCATCTCCATCGGCATCGGCCTTGCGGTGTATCTGCTCTTTGTCCGCCCGGTGCTGATGCGCAGGGGGGAATACCTGGACCGCTGGCCCGCCTTCCTGAACCTGGAGGACGGCCTCTACCGCCCCCTGCTCTTGAAGGTGCTGCCCTTCCTGGGCGCTCTGGCCGCCCGCACCGTGGGCACCCTGCCGGAGCTGATCCGCAAAGGCCTCTGCGCCCTGCTCTATCAGAATAACGACAACGGCTATGTCCACCCAAAAGAGAACGATCGCTTCACGGTGTATGAGCAGCTGCCCGAGGGCACCCGTGGCTACGGCGCCAGCCTGAACTTCAGCCTCCTGATGTTCAGCATGGGCCTTGTCATCATCCTGGTGTTCCTCTTCCTGCAGTAAAGCGGCAGAGCCGGGCGAATCCAGATCACACAGATTTGGATTCGCCCGGCTTTTTTCTTGACGGGAAAAGCTCCTGCGGATAGAATGAAACTGAAAGAATACCGGCGACGACAAGGCAGGCAGCAGGACGATCGGAACAGGACGCAGGTCCGGAAGGGAGGGTGCATGAGCGCCTACAACAAGCTGACGCCGGAGCTGGCGCGGGAACTGGAGACCCTGGTGGGGCCCGGCCGCTTCCAGTACGGCGACAGGGTAAAGGAAGAGTACAGTCACGATGAAATGCCCATCTACGGCCGCCACTTGCCGGAGGCGGTGGTCCTGACCGAGACCACGGAGGAGGTCTCGGCGGTGCTGCGCTTCTGCTGGGAGCACAGCGTCCCGGTGACGGTGAGGGGCGCGGGCACGGGCCTTGTGGGCGGCTGCGTCCCCCTCTGCGGAGGCGTGGTCCTCTCCACGGCCCGGATGAATAAGATCCTCCGCTATGACCTGAAGAACCTGGTGGTCCACACCCAGCCGGGGGTGCTGCTCTGCGACCTGGCGGCGGACGCGCTGGCCCACGGGCTCATGTACCCGCCGGACCCGGGGGAGAAGACCGCCACCGTGGGCGGCAACGTCAGTACCAACGCCGGGGGCATGCGCGCGGTGAAATACGGCGTCACCCGGGACTATGTCCTGGCCATGACGGTGGTGCTGCCCAGCGGCGAGGTGATGAAGCTTGGCAAAACCGTCTGCAAGACCAGCTCCGGCTACAGCCTCCTGCACCTGATGATCGGCTCCGAGGGCACCCTGGGGGTCATCACCGAGCTCACCCTGAAGCTGATCCCCAAGCCCCTGCGGGACGTGAGCCTGATCCTGCCCTTTGCGAACATTGCCGAGGCCATCGCCTCGGTCCCCGCCATCAAGCTTGCGAACCTGGACCCCCAGTCCATCGAATTCATGGAGCGGGACATTGTGGATTCCTCCGCCGCCTTCACCGGCACGCCGGTGTTCCCCACGGTGGTGAACGGCCGGGAGGCCGGGGCCTACATCCTGGTGACCCTGGTGGGCGGCAGCGAGGAGGAGCTGACCCTGAAAATGGACCGGCTTGGCCAGGTGGCCCAGGAGGCCGGCGCCTTCGACACCCTGGTGGTGTGGACGGACAATCTGAAAAAGGACGTCTGGGCCGCCCGCAGCGCCTTCCTCACCGTCATCGAGGCGGAGACAAAGCTGCTGGACGAGATGGACGTGGTGGTCCCGGTGGACCGGATCGCGGAATTTCTGGTCTACACCCACGACGAGGCCGAGCAGCAGGGGGTCTACGTCCGCTCCTTCGGCCACGCGGGGGACGGGAATCTGCATATCTACTGCTGCTCCAACGATCTGGAGGAGGAAGAATTCAAGCGCCGTGTGAAGAAGCTGATGGACGCCTGCTATCGCAAGTGCACCGAGTTTGAGGGGCAGGTCTCCGGCGAGCACTCCATCGGTCACGCGAAGAAGGAATACCTGCGGGAGTCCGTGGGCGACACGGCCTACGGCCTCATGGGCGCCATCAAGCAGGTCTTCGACCCCAAGGGCATTTTGAATCCCGGCAAGGTCTGCCACGACCCGGAGAGGGGGTGGGACGCATGCTGAACATTCTGGTCTGCGTCAAGCAGGTGCCGGACGTGAACCTGGTGAAGATCGACCCGGAGACGGGCAGCCTGATCCGCAAGGGCGTCCCGGCCATCCTGAATCCCCACGATGAAAACGCCCTGGAGGCGGCGCTGCAGATGAAGGAGCGCTATGGGGGCTTCGTCACCTGCATCACCATGGGCCCGGACCAGGCGGAGGAGGCCCTGCGGGAGTGCCTGGCCGCCGGGGCGGACCGGGCGGTGCTGCTCTCCGACCGCGCCTTTGCCAACGCGGACACCCTGGCCACCAGCTATGTGATCGTCTCCGCCGCCCGGACCCTGGGCAGCTTTGACCTGGTCTTCTGCGGCAAGGAGTCTCTGGACGGAGCCACGGGCCAGATGGCCTCCCAGCTGGCGGAGCGCCTGGACTGCAGCCAGCTCAGCTGCGTGGAGGAGATCCTCGACCTGGACGAGCGCGCCGGGACCCTTACCGCCCGCCGCTGCCTGGAGCGGGGCTTTGAGACCGCCGAGGCCCGGCTCCCCTGCCTGATGACGGTGGAGAAAAGCCGCTACCGGGTCCGCATCCCCAATCTGAAAAGCTGGAAGGCTTCCCGCAAGGCGGAGATCCTGCGCTTCGATTCCCGGAGCATCCCGGGCCTGGACCCGGCGCAGATCGGCGATCCGGGCTCGCCCACCAAGGTCCCCCGCACCTATCCTCCCGCGGTGGGCCAGCGGGGCCGGATGCTGGACGAGGGAAGCACGGAAAAGACGGTGGAAAAGCTCCTGGGCCTGCTGGCCGGGGAGCACTGAGGAGGGCCGATCATGACGAAACTGGATTATCGGGATATGTGGGTCTTTCTCGAACAGGAGCAGGGGCAGGTCTTGCCGGTCTCCCTGGAGCTGCTGTGCGAGGCGCGAAAGCTCTGCGACGCCGCGGGAGAGAAGCTCTGGGCCGTGGCGGTGGGGGAGCTGAACGCGAACGAAGCGGAGAAGGTCCGTGCCTGCGGCACGGACCGGATCCTCCGGGTCACGGGCAGCGGCTATGAGCCCTTCAGCGTGGACGCCTACACCGAGCTCTTTACCCAGCTCTGCCGGAAGTACCGCCCCTCGGCGGTCTTCGTGGGCGGCACCATCCGCGGGCGGGATTTTGCGCCCCGCTTCGCCTGCCGCCTGCCCACCGGCTGCACCTCCGACGCAACCGAGCTGGTCTACGACCCCAAAACGGGGGACATCGAATTCATCGAGCCCGCCGTGGGCGGCAAGATGATGGCGGTGATCACGGTGCCGGTGATGCGCCCCCAGGTGGGCACCATCCGCCCTGGAACCTTCCGCTATGCCCCCGCGGGGGAGCGACCCTGCGAGCTTCTGGAGGAACACATCGACTTTCCCGCGGAGCGGATCCGCACCCGGGTGCTGGACTACGTCCCCAATGAGGATGACGAGAGCCTGAACATTGCGGACGCCGATGTCATCGTCTGCGTGGGCAACGCCGTGAAGGCGGACTCCCTGCCCAAATACCGGGAGCTGGCCCGGCGCTTCGGAGGGAAGCTTGCCTGTACCAGGCCGGTCTTCGACCGGGGACTGCTGCCTTTCCGGTTGGTGATCGGTCAGTCCGGCACGGTGGTGAAGCCGAAGCTCCTCTTCTCCTTCGGCGTCTCCGGCGCGGTGAACCACGTGACGGGCATCACCGATTCCGAGCGGATCGTGGCCGTGAACAAGGACCCGGAGGCCGCCATCTTCCACTACTGTGATTACGGCGTCGTGGGGGACATGGACGAGGTCTGCGAGGCGCTGCTGGCGCAGACGGAAGGGAAGGGCTGATACGATCCCGTGCCATGAGCGGCAGCTCTCCGTGATGAACTCACGGAAAGCTGCCGCATTGCGCAGAGGGAGAGCATGTAAAAAAATGAAAAAAACTCTTGACAAATGCAGAAAGATTGTGTACAATCAAATTGTAATAAATATTTAGGAGGTTTTCTCATGTCTCTCTATGATTATTCCGTCAAAGATCGCACTGGCAATGAAGTTTCTCTGGAGCAGTACCGGGGCAGGGTGGTCCTGGTGGTGAACACCGCCACCGGCTGCGGCTTCACCCCCCAGTACAAGGAGCTGGAGGAGATGTATGAAAAGTACCACGATCAGGGCCTGGAGATCCTGGACATCCCCTGCAACCAGTTTGCCGGCCAGACCCCCGGCACCGATGAGGAGATCCACGAGTTCTGCACCCTGCGCTACAACACCCAGTTCCCCCAGATGAAGAAGTCCGAGGTCAGCGGCGAGAACGAGCTGCCCCTCTACACCTGGCTCAAGTCCCAGAAGGGCTTTGCGGGCTTCGGCCACGGCCCCATGGCCCTGGCCATGAGCGCCATGCTCAAGAAGATCGACAAGGACTACAAGAACAACCCCGCCATCAAGTGGAACTTCACCAAGTTCCTGGTGGGCCGGGACGGGGAAGTGGTGGAACGCTTCGAGCCCACCGAGAGCATGAAGAAGGTGGAAGAGGCCACCGCCAAGCAGCTCTGAGTCCACGGTTTCTGAGGCTTCCCTCAAACCTTTCCGAACGATCGTTTTCTCCTTTTTTTCCAAATCGCATCCCTCTGACCCAAAGCCGGGCGGAGCCGCAGCAGCGGCTCCGCCCGTTTTGCGTCTCCCGCAGCCCATGCCTTCTCCTTGAGGAGAAGGTGCCCTGTAGCGCCGAGCATTGCTCGGCGGCACACTGGGGCGGATGAGGTGTTATGGTCTCGCGTTGCAAAGGAGGCGCCACCGCGTAGGGAGCGATCCCCGGTGTCGCTCCGTCCTCCTGGCCCGCGTTTTACCGTAGGGGAGGGCCTTGCGCCCTCCCGGCAAGAATGGGCTTCGATATTCATGAACGGATGGGCGAATACGTGCACGGCTGCAGATTCGCCGTACGTTTTCTCGTGTCCGATCGCTTGCTGTCTGGGGACCCCCTATCGGCCTTCGGCCACTTCCCCCGGAGGGGGAAGCAAGGGCCGCCGAGGGCGTCGGCCCCTACGGCGAGGACCTCATCCGGCGCTTCGCGCCACCTTCCCCGTGCGCGGGGAAGGCTTTGTGCCGCCGCTGTCGGGATCCTTCGTCGGCCAGCAAAGCTTGGAGCGTCGCGCGCTTCCTGCGCGTCGGGATGCTCCTCAGGATGACAGCGAGGGGCCCTCACGCGATTCCGAATTTCCCCTTTGTGCACGGCTCCGGGAAAAGACTTGCATGGAGAAGGGGAATCTGCTATCATACAGGCAGCGAAACCAATACAGGAGGAGAGAAGCCTTGAGCATTCATGAGGAGCTGGAGCTGCAGGACTGCCCCTACTGCGGGGGAGCCGGCCTGCTGGAAGAGGAAAACGGCTGGTGCTGGTATGTGATGTGCATGGACTGCGGCGCGCAGACCGGCCATTTTGAGTACCGCACGCCCGCGGAGCGCCGTGAGGCCGCCGAAAAGGCCGCCTATGTCTGGAACATCGGCAAGGTGGTCCGCAGCGACATCGGCGAATAAAAAAGCGAGGCAGCCTGCCGGGAAAGACGCCGGGGCGGATTCGGGAACGGATCCGCCCCGGCGGCTTTCCCGGCAGCGTCCGGCTTCTGCTCCCACGGAAAAAAGAAAGCGGGCTTGACAAAAGCGGTTAGATGTGTTAAACTGCGTTCGTAAGTTAAAGATATCTAATCACAAGAGCGGCCTTTCCGGCCGCGCAGACCTCTCTTCACAAGGAATCTCTCTCTCCCTCCTGCGGCGGTACAGGGTGCGGCAGGCACCCGCCCCTGTACCGCCGCTATTATTTTGCGCAGGCGGAAAGAGCGCCAAGACTCGCGCTGCCGGCTCCGACCGAGACTCCGGCGGGACCGGGCGGCAGGTCGATCCGGCGCGATCTCAGGCTCTCTCACGAAAAAGCGTGGGGGAGCTTTCTGCTTTGCGGAGAGAGCCGGAAAATGGGCGGGCACCCTTTATCGAACTTGACAAGACAGATGCGGCGCGCTATACTTTTTTTGTGAAAACTACACGAGGACAAGCCGCAAAACCGGGGAGAAAGGGGACAGAGCATGCGAGATTTCCTGCTGCAAAACGGGCCGATCCTGGCCTGGACCATCACGGCCTTTCACGCGCTGATCCTGGTCCTTGCCCTCCGCGGTTTCCGGAAGACGCGGGAGCCGCTCTATCTGCTGCTGACGCTGCTCTGCTTCGGGCTCTGCTATGACGCGCTGATCCAGGCGCTGGGCACAGCCCTGGGAGAGGGGAGCGCCCTGCGCTTTTTCAGCCGGTTCCGCTTCGTGTTCCACGGCGCGCTGATCCCGCTGCTGTTTCCCATCTGCGCCTACGGGCTGAACTTCCGCAAGCCCTGGAAGACAGCGGTCTGGGTCCTCACCGGGGCGGTGATCGTCCTGGGCATTGCGGAGGGCTTCGCCACCCAGCTGGTGCCGGAGTCCATGGCCGGCATCCTGCGCATGAAGTCCGGCGAGGGCACCCCCGGCTGGGCCCGGGGGGTGAGCATGCTGCTGGCCTTCGGCACCATCATCCCCGTGATCCTGGCCGGGATCGCCGCCTGGATCCGGCAGAAGACGCCGCTGCTGCTTCTGGCCGGCCTCCTGATGTTTGCCTTCGCGGCCCTCGGCCCCGCCACCGGCAACCTGGATCTGAACTTCCTCATCACCATGTTCGGGGAGGTCTTCCTGGTCCTGTTCTTCCTGCTGTACGCCCGCAGGAAAGCGGCATCTTAAGGTGAAAGAATAATAAAATATATTTGGAAAGAGAGGAACGCCCATGAGCAGCTTCAAAGACCTTCGCATCGTAGACAACTTCTACCAGACCAGCTCCTATTTCCCCATGCCCACCGTCATGATCTCCACCCTGGCGGAGGACGGCAGCACCTCGGTCGGCTCCTATTCCCTGTGCTTCCCCTACTACATCGCCGGCAAGGGCTACTATGCCATGGTGCTGGAGGCCCGCAACTCCTCCAACACGGCCCAGCATCTGCTGGCCGGCCGCAAGACCGTTGCCCTGAACTTCATGCCCGAGGGCCGGGGCTACCACAAGAAGATCGTGGCCCAGGGCTGGCCCGGCGACACCCCGGCGGAGAAGATGAAGAACTTCGGCTTCACCCTGGAGGACGGCCTCTGCATCCAGGAGGACCCCAAGACCCCGCGGCCCAAGGTGGTGGCGGAGGCCTATCAGGTCATGGAATGCACCTGGATGAGCGATCTGGAGAACGCGGAGGAGGACATCGGCCGCAAGCTGGTGGACGGCTGCTACCCGCCCCCCTACCGGAACTTCAACGGCATCACCACCCAGTACGGCGCCCACTTCATCCTGCGCATCGACAAGATGCTCATGAAGCCCAAGTATCACCAGAACATCATTGACGGCGTGAAGGGCCGCCTCTGGCCCAACGCCCTCATCTGCCACGGCTACCGGGACAGCAAGAACTTCTGGTTCGCCCGCACTCCGCGCCCCATCCCGGAGCTGCTGCCCATCCGCAACGCCACCCTCTCCTCCGTGCGCTACGCCGCCGACCGCACCGATCCGGACGTGCACTTCACTGACGATGCCCTCCAGGTCATCCTGAACGTGCCGCGCATCTTCCTGCCCACGGTGCTGAAGGGCTGCGTGGCCTGGGCCAAGGAGCACGGCGTCACCGAGATCACCGAGAAAGAGATGAAGATCATCAACGACAAGCGTTCCAAGGAAAAGGGCAAGGGCTGAGGAGGAAAGGACCATGACCTATGAATTCACGGTTCTGATGGGCCTTGTGGATTTCATCCCGGTGCTTCTCTTCGCCGTCAGCATGGTCCTGATGCAGCGGGATCTGTATAACAAGATGCCCAAATATTCCTTTGCCTGCTTTGCCGCCGGCACCATCAACATCCTGATCTCCGGTTTCCTGAAGGCCCTCTGGAAAACCCTCTACGCCGCCGGCCTCTGCGATTTCCAGGTGCTGAACACCATGTTCCTGCCCACCCAGTCTCTGGGCTTCCTGCTGGCGGGCCTTGGCATCATCCTGATGCTCACCAACCGGAAGAAAGCCGCTCTGTCCCTCGCCGCGCCTCCCGTTTTCAGCGGCAGCATCGTCTTCATCTCCATGATGGTGCTGGGCCTGGGGGCCATCTGCTCCTGCCTCGGCATCCTGGCGGCGAGAATGAAGAAAAAGGGCCTGATCCCCATCTTTGTGCTCTGCTTCTTCACCTATATGGCCATGGGCTATCTGGGATCCCGGGACAGCAATACCGCCGCCGCCAACTGGCTGGAACAGGGGGTCAACACCCTGGGCCAGGTCCTGCTCCTCTGGGGCGTCCTGGGCCTGCACAGGGCCGGCCTCCGGGACTATCGTCTGTAATTTATTATTTTGGAAAGAAGGTAAACTGACATGTATCCTGCCTGGTTCTTCTGGCTCCTCTTCGCGCTGGCCATGCTGGTCAGCTCCATCGGCTTCAAAAACTACGTCTGGTTCATCTCCCTGGGCTACGGCTTCTCCATCGCCGCCGCCGGCATCCTGATGCTGATCCTCTTCCACGCCACCCTCACCCCCGGAACCATCCTCTGCTGCGTGATCTTCTTCCTCTACGGCTGCCGCCTGGGCGGCTACCTGGCCTACCGGGAACTGAAGAGTTCTTCCTACAAGAAGAACATGGTGGGCGAGATCAAGGACGGCAAGACCGTTCCCATGGGCGTGAAGCTGGCCATCTGGGTCACCTGCGCGCTGCTCTACGCCACCCAGGTCTCTCCCGTGTTCTACCGCATGTTCAACGCCACCCCCGAGACCACGGACAATGCCTGGGTCTTCATCGGCGCTGTGATCATGGTCTGCGGCATCACGCTGGAGTCCGCCGCCGATATTCAGAAGAACATGGCCAAGAAGGTCAACCCCAAGCGCTGGGTGGACACCGGCCTCTTCCGCATCGTCCGCTGCCCCAACTACCTGGGTGAGATGATCTTCTGGACCGGCGTGCTGCTCTCCGGCATCGGCGCGGTGAAGGGCTGGCAGTGGCTGGTCTGCGCCCTGGGCTACAGCGGCATCATCTTCGTCATGTTCTCCGGCGCCCGCCGCCTGGAGGTCCGCCAGAACAAGCGCTACGGCAAGGATCCCGACTACCAGAAGTTCGTCAAGACCGTCCCCATCCTGCTGCCCTTCGTGCCTCTCTACAGCGTGGAGAAGTACAAGTGGCTGGTCGCCTGAGCTGAATACTGGGATGTGAAAAGACTTTTTCACATCCCAGTTTTATAGTTTTTAGTTCTGAGTTTTTAGTTTTTAGGAAAGACGATCAAAGAAGACAGACATGGAGGTAAAAGGATAAGTCTGTACAGAAAGGAAGACGGGAGTTTTTTCCGTGTTTCTTCCTGCTTCAGCGTAAAGAACGCTTTCTTTTCAACCGAAAAAACAAGCCAAAAACGCAAAAAGCGCTGTGAAAAAGCATTTTTCACAGCGCTTTTTGACTAAAAACTAGAAACTAAAAACTGGAAACTTTCTCACAGCTGGGGGCCGGCGGCCACCAGGGCCTTGCCCGCCTCGTTGCTCTCGTACTTGACGAAGTTCTTGATGAAGCGGCCGGACAGGTCCTTGGCCTTCTCTTCCCACACCGCGGGATCGGCATAGGTGTCGCGGGGATCCAGGATGGCGGGGTCCACGCCGGGCAGGGCGGTGGGCACTTCAAAGTTGAAGTAGGGGATGGACTTGGTGGGGGCTTCCAGAATGGCGCCGCTGAGGATGGCGTCGATGATGCCGCGGGTGTCCTTGATGGAGATGCGCTTGCCCGTGCCGTTCCAGCCGGTGTTCACCAGGAAGGCCTTGGCGCCGCTCTTTTCCATCTTCTTCACCAGCTCTTCCGCGTACTTGGTGGGGTGCAGCTCCAGGAAGGCCTGGCCGAAGCAGGCGGAGAAGGTGGGGGTGGGCTCGGTGATGCCGCGCTCGGTGCCGGCCAACTTCGCGGTGAAGCCGGAGAGGAAGTAGTACTTGGTCTGCTCCGGGGTCAGGATGGAGACGGGAGGCAGCACGCCGAAGGCGTCGGCGGAGAGGAAGATCACGTTCTTGGCGTCCGGGCCGGAGCACACGGGGCGCACGTTCTTCACGATCTTCTCGATGTGCTCGATGGGATAGGAGACGCGGGTGTTCTCGGTGACGGACTTGTCGGCAAAGTCGATCTTGCCGTTCTCGTCCACGGTCACGTTCTCCAGCAGGGCGTTGCGCTTGATGGCGTTGTAGATGTCGGGCTCGGAGTTCTTGTCCAGGTTGATGACCTTGGCATAGCAGCCGCCCTCGAAGTTGAAGACGCCGTTGTCGTCCCAGCCGTGCTCGTCGTCGCCGATGAGCAGACGCTTGGGGTCGGTGGACAGGGTGGTCTTGCCCGTGCCGGACAGACCGAAGAAGATGGCGGTGTTCTCGCCGTTCATGTCGGTGTTGGCGGAGCAGTGCATGGCGGCCATGCCCTTGAGGGGCAGGTAGTAGTTCATCATGGAGAACATGCCCTTCTTCATCTCGCCGCCGTACCAGGTGTTGATGATGACCTGCTCCCGGCTGGTGACGTTGAAGGCCACCACGGTCTCGCTGTTCAGGCCCAGCTCCTTGTAATTGGTGCACTTGGCCTTGGAGGCGGTGTACACCACGAAGTCAGGCTCGAAGTTCTCCAGTTCCTCGGCGCTGGGCTTGATGAACATGTTGCGCACGAAGTGGGCCTGCCAGGCCACCTCCATGATGAAGCGGATGGCCATGCGGGTGTCCTTGTTGGCACCGCAGAAAGCGTCCACCACATAGAGCTTCTTGCCGCAGAGCTGATCCTGCGCCAGCTTGCGCACCACTTCCCAGGTCTCCTGGGTCATGGGATGGTTGTCGTTCTTGTAGCCCTCCGAGGTCCACCACACGGTGTCCTTGGAGTTTTCGTCCATGACGATGTATTTGTCCTTGGGAGAACGGCCGGTGTAAATGCCGGTCATCACGTTCACAGCGCCAAGCTCCGTGAGAACGCCCTTGTCAAAGCCCTCCAGAGAGGGATCCATCTCGTCCTCAAACAGCTTCTCATAGCTGGGATTGTAAATGATCTCGGTCGCACCGGTAATACCGTACTTGCTCAGATCCAGATTGCCCATAATTGCATCAAACCCCTTTCGGTAAGATTATACCGATACTATAGCACACACGGCTTTTTTCGTCAATTGAAAGCAATGACGAAAACCGGGAAGCGCCGGCGTCCCCGCGTAGGGGCAATTCACGAATCGCCGGTCCACCGCAATGACCCCCTTGCCTGACGGTGACTGGGGATACGCATATTTCCAGCCCGTCGTAGGGGAGGGGCTCACCCCTCCCGCAAGCTTTCCCGGAGTACCGCAAGGCGGACAGGCTCCCCGTAGCGCCGAGCATTGCTCGGCGACCGGGACGGATGAGGTCCCGGCCCCATCGCAGGGGCGACCGTTGGTCACCTCCGCTGCCCGATCCGGTCCCATCGTAGAGACGATTCACGAATCACCCGCAATGCCTTCCCCTTGAGGGGAAGGTGCCCCAGTGCGCACACTGGGGCGGATGAGGTGTCATCCTGGACACAGGTGAAGCGTAGGGGAGGGGCTTGCCCCTCCCGGCAGAGCCCTGTCTTATCACAACAGAAAGGTCCGGCGAAGTCGTACCAACTGCGAATGCGCCGGACCTTTCTGCTTGCCTGGCCTCTGTACCGCCGGGCGGGACCCCTATCGGCCTTCGGCCACTTCCCCCGGAGGGGGAAGCAAGGGCTGCCGGGGCCGCCGCCCCTACGGTGGAGACGGAGTGCGGCGCTCGTGTCCGTGGGGATGCGGAGATCCGGCCTTGCGCCGGGGGCGACTCTGCACATGTCCTTCCCCCAGCGGGGGAAGGTGGCAGCCGCCGGATCACGGGAGGCGGCTGTCGGATGAGGGAGAGGGCAGACTTGTGATAGAAGGCTGGAAATGGCAGAAGGCTTCTCCCGCATTACCCTCCAGTGTGCCGCCGAGCAATGCTCGGCGCAACAGGGGAGATTCCCCCGCTGGGGAAGCACGGACGGCCAATGGCCGTCCCTACCGGCTGCCGGGTCTTGTTTTCCCGCATGCATACTTCTGACGCGCAGATCAGTTGGCGTTTCTCCCTTGCAATCCCAGGGAGGGGCCGGTATAATAAAATCGAAATCATCTGCAAAAGCTTCATGCTTTGCGCTTTCGGATCAAATCATCATCACAGGAGGTTTGCATTATGCGGCATATGGCAAAACGCGCCCTGTCCCTGCTTCTCGCGCTGCTGCTTTGCATCACGCTGTTCCCGGCCACGGCCCTGGCCGAAGAGGGGAGCATCCGCCCCGCGGAGGATGGGGAGGACGGCGGGCTGTCGAGGACGCCAGCCCCTACAGAGGAGGACGAGCCCGGAACCATTGTAGGGGACGGCGTCCTCGACGTCCCGTCTGGGGACCCCGCTGCCTCGGCCCCAGAACCGCCTGCGGACGAGACCCAGGGCATCGTGGCTGCCGGTACCTGCGGCGAGAACCTGACCTGGACCCTGGACGACGCGGGCCTGCTCACCATCTCCGGAGAAGGGGAGATGGCGTACTGGAACTGGTTTTACACTGTCCCGTGGTATAGCCAGCGGGAGAGCATCCGGGAAGTTCGGATCGAGGAGGGTGTCACCAGTATCGGGCAGCAAGCGTTCATTTACTGCAGTAGCCTTAACAGCGTGATAATCCCGTCGAGCGTCACCAGCATAGAAAGCTCTGTGTTTTATGGCTGCAGCAGCTTACAGGAGATCCAGGTTGCGGAAGGAAACAGAGCCTATGCCTCGGTCGATGGCGTGCTGTACGACGCGAGTCTCCAAACTCTTCTGCAGTGCCCCGGTGGGAAGACGGGAGAGCTGACGATCCCGGATGGCGTGACCAGCATCGCACGTTCTGCGTTCAAGGGCTGCAGCAGCCTGACCAGCGTGACGATCCCGGCGGACGTCACCAGCATCGGGGACAGAGTGTTCGCCTCCTGCGGCAGCTTACAAGAGATCCTGGTTGCGGAAGGCAACAAGGCCTACGCCTCGGTGGACGGTGTGCTGTATGACGCAAGTCTCCAAACCTTTCTCCAATGCCCCGGCGGAAAGACGGGAGGGCTGACGATCCCTTCGGGCGTCACCGTCATCGGGGGCTGGGCGTTCATGGACTGCGGCAGCCTGACCAGCGTGACGATCCCAGCGAGTGTCACCAGCATCGGGGAACAGGTGTTCTATGGGTGCAGAGGCTTACAGGAGATCCTGGTTGCGGAAGGCAATAAGGCCTACGTCTCGGTCGATGGCGTACTGTATGACGCGAGTCTCCAAAGCCTTCTCCAATGCCCCGGCGGAAAGACGGGAGGGCTGACGATCCCTTCGGGCGTCACCGTCATCGGGGACTATGCGTTCCAGTGTTGCTTCAGTCTGACAAGCGTGACGATCCCAGCGAGCGTGACCAGCATCGGGGACTTAGCGTTCAATGGATGCACCAGCCTGAAAAACATCCTTTTCATGGGCAATGCACCGGAAATTGATAACAGTGCATTTGCTAACGAACGCACAACTGCCCTCTATCCCATCGACAACGCCACCTGGACGGCGGACAAGCTCCAGAATTACGGCGGCACCCTGACCTGGGTGGGCTACCAGGATGAGGCGAAGGCATATACGATCCATTTCGATGCCAACGGCGGCAGCGACGCCCCGGAGGATCAGATCAAGGGCCACAACGTGGACATTACCCTGACCTCGGCTGCCCCCAGCCGGGAGGACGCCACGTTCCTGGGCTGGAGCACCCAGCGCGATGCTGCCGAGCCGGAGTATCAGCCGGGGGACAGCTTCGGCCTGAATGCCGACACCACCCTGTACGCGGTGTGGAAGAGAAACGCCCAGGTCCTGCCCACCGAGGCGGTGCTCACGCTGGGAAGCGGCAGAGTCTGCGCGGGGCAGGAGTTCATGGTGGACCTCACCATGGAAAAGAACCCGGGGCTCATGTATCTCTCCTTCCGCCTGGATTACGACGCCGATTCGCTGGAATTCCTAGGAGCGGAGGAAGGCGTGTTCACCGGCTGGACGGTGAACACGGAAAAGAGCACCCTGCTCTGGGACGCCGACGGAGACCGGGCGGAAAACGGCGTTCTGCTGCGCCTGCGCTTCCGGGCGAAGGAGGAGGCCAGGACAGGGGAGACCGCTATCGCCCTCGCGGATCTCTTCGCCACCAATTATGCGGAGGAGCTCCTGGGGATCGGCAGCGTTCCCGGCGTCATCACTATCCTGCCCCATACCCCGGGGGACGTGAACGGGGACGGCGCGGTGGACGGACGGGATCTGGTCCGGCTGCGCAAGTATCTGACCGGAGACACGGGGGAGGAGGTCATCGAGGCCAACACCAACGTGAACGGGGATGATGTGATCGACATCCTCGACCTGATCCGGCTGCGCAAGTATCTGGCACAGGAAGATGTGATCCTGGAGTAACGCAAAGCGAAGAGACCTGGATCACCTCGCAGTACTTTGTCACACATCAATCTTTGCTTTCCACCTCATCCGTCACGGCCCTTGCGGGAGACGGGCCGCGCCACCTTCCCCTCGAGGGGAAGGCTTGAATTCGCGCGTTTCTTGGCTTCCCCTTGAGGGGAAGCTGTCGCGTCAGCGACTGATGAGGTGTTGTATAAAAAGCGTCATGATTGAATTGTGACAGCGTAGTAGGGGCGGCCCTTGCGATCGCCCCTGCGGTTAAACCTGAAAGAAAGAAAAAGGTATGGCGAATTCGTACTGGCTGCGAATTCGCCATACCGTTCTTCTTGTTTGGCCCCTGTACCGCCGGGCGGGGGCATACCCGCAGGGCACGCAGAGCCGCCGCCCCTACAGTGAGAGGGGAGGGATGCGCGGTTTCCCCCTCTCAGTCACGTCGGCGAGCCGACGTGACAGCTCCCCCCCCCAAAAAAGGGGGAGCCGAGGGTTTTCCTGCGTGGTGGAAAGCCGTGCGCGAAAACGCGGGGGCAGCGGGCGATTCGTGAATCGCTCTTACACAATAAAAAATGAAACAGGCTCGGAAACCAGCGGTTTCAGAGCCTGTTTTCGTTTATTCTTCTTCCTTTTGGGGAGCTTTCTTGGCCAGGAGCTTTTCCACTCTGCGGCCGTCCATGCTCAGCACGGTGAAGGTCCAGTCTTCATAGCGGAAGCTGTCGCCAGCCTGGGGGAAGTCGCCGAAGCTCTCCACCGTCCAGCCGCCCACCGTTTCACTCTCGGCCTCAAAGCTGTCCTCGTCGATGCCGAGGAGCTCCAGAAAGTCGGAGAGGACCATGTCGCCGTCCAGCTCATACTCGTCCTCCGAGCGCTGCACGACTTCCTGCTCCACGGTGTCCGTGTCGTCCCAGATGTCGCCCACGATCTGCTCCAGCACGTCCTCCATGGAGAGCACGCCCAGGGTGCCGCCATACTCGTCGGACACGATGGCCAGATGCTGCCGCGCCTTTTTCAGGCTGCTCAGCACCGCGGGGAGCTTCATGGTCTTGTACACGAAGCAGGGGGGCATCAGGAGGCTGCGAATATCGGTATGGCCGTCCTCAGTCATGGCCTTGAGGAAATGGTTCAGGTACAGCACGCCGATGATGTTGTCGATGCTGCCCTCGTAGACCGGCAGCCGGGAATAGGGGGACTCCTCCACCAGGCGGAGGATCTCGTCCCAGTCGTCCTCGATATCGATGGCGTAGACGTCCACCCGGGCGGTCATAACCTCGGAGGCGGAGATCTGGTCAAACTCAATGGCGGCCTGGACAAGCTCGGACTGGTCCTCGTCCAGCACGTCCTCGTCCTCGGCGGTCTCAATGAGGTTCTGCAGCTCCTCCACGGCCTCCTCGGCGTCCTCGTCCTCCTCGCCCTTGAGGGGCTTGGTGATGAGCTCGATGGTCTTGACCACCAGCCACACCAGCGGCTTCAGGACGATCATCAGAGTCTGCACCGGGTAGGCATAGCGCTCCGCCACCTGGTTTGCGCTCTTCTTGCAGGTGATCTTGGGGATGGTCTCTCCGAAGATGATGATCACCACGGTGATGATCAGGGTGCCCAGCCACACCTTCTCGGTGCTGCCGGTGAGCTTGACCACCAGCACGGTGATGAGAGAAGAGGCGGCGATGTTCACAAGGTTGTTGCCGATGAGGATGGCGCCAAGGGCGTCCTCAAAGCGCTCGGCAATGCGCGCGGCCACGCCGGCCCGCTTGGAGCCGTCGTCCCGCAGATGCTCCAGCCGAAGGCTCGAGCAGGAGGAATAGGCCATCTCCGAACCGGAGAAGAAGCCGGAGAGGATCACACACACCAGGATCCCCAGCAGAATGAGAAGGATCGCGGTCATGCTTCCTCGCCTCCTTCCTCTTCCTTGGGCAGAAGGCTGACCTTCAGCTTGCGGATGCGGTTGTGCTCCATGGCGGAGACGGTGATCTCCAGCTCGTGGTAGCGGAAGGAGTCGCCCACCCGGGGAATGGAGGTGAACTGCTCAAAGGCCCATTCGCCCATGCGAGTGTTCACCAGCTCCTCGTCCCCGTCCGGGTCCTCATAGTCAAGCTGCTCCATCACGTCGCTGACGCTCTCGTCCGCGTCGGCCAGGACCATGCCCTCGCCCAGGGAGACGATGGGCTCTTCCACCACGTCGTCCTCGTCCCAGATCTCGCCCACCAGCTCCTCCAGGATATCCTCCACGGTGACGATGCCCAGGGTGCCGCCGTAGTTGTCGGTGACCACGGCCATGTTGGCCCGGTTCTTGGACATGAGGGGCAGCAGCTCGTCGATATTGGTGCTCTGGTGGATGAAGAAGGGTTCGTCCAGCAGCGTCCGCAGGTCCAGAGACTGGCCCTCCCGCAGGTAGGCCTTGATGAAGCGGCGGATCTGCAGGATGCCGATGATGTTGTCCACGCTTTTCTCGTAGACGGGCAGGCGGCTGTGATTCTGGGACTTGACCTGCGAGAGAATCTCCTCCAGGCTGTCCTCGATATCGATGGCTTCCAGGTCCACCCGGGGGGTCAGGATGCTCTCCACCGTCACCTCGCCGAACTGCAGCGCGGAAGAGATCAGGTCGCCCTGTTCCTCGTCCAGACTGCCCTCCTCGGTCATGTCCTCGATGATGTCGTAGAGCTCATCCTCCGTCACGGAGATCTCGGGATCGCCCTTGGTCAGCGCCGCAGCGCCCCGGCCGATCAGAGTCAGCAGGGAGGAGACGGGCCAGAACAGCAGCATGAAAAAGCGCAGGGAGGGCGCGGTGGCCTTGCACAGCCGCTCGGGGTATTTCTTGGCGATGCTCTTGGGCAGCATCTCCCCGGCGAAGAAGACCACGATGGTGGTCACGATGGTGCTGATGCTCACCGCGTTCAGGCCCCAGAGCCTGGTCACTGCCACAGTGACCAGAGAGGCCGCCGCGATGTGCACGATGTTGGTGCCGATCAGCAGGGTGCTGATGGCCCGGTCAAAGTGATCCAATACGTAAAGCGCCGTCTCGGCCCGGGAATCGCCCCGGTCGGCGGCGGTTTTGATCTTGTTGCGGGAGGCGGAGGCAAAGGCTGTTTCCGCCACGGCAAAATACGCTGCGCAAAGCAGCAGCAGGATCGCAAGGATAAACGGCAATCGACTGTCGCCATCCATAATGGGATAACCACTTCCTTTTTGTAAAATCACAGCACAATATAACACAGTTTGCACGGGGCGTCAATAGATGGATGGGGCATATCACACAAGCCTTTCCCGCGCTCACCGGAAGGATGGCGGCGGCTGCGCCTCAGCGCAACGGCTGCGGGATGCTGCGTCCACCAGCGGCTCCGCTCTCTTTTCCCGGTGACGTGGACACTTTTCCTCTTGCGTACAGAATACGCCTATGATATAATGAACTGTACGGCCAAAACACGGGCGCCCCCCTTGTTTTGCGTTCCGGCTGTCCTGCCGGAGAAACTGCACAGGTGAGGATCAACAATATGGATCAGAAACCGAATTTCAACTATGCATACAATAACGGAGAGACCGCTGCGGGAGGCTTCCGCGTTCTGCAGAACCAGCGGGAGGAGGACGAGATCGATCTGATGGAGATCATCCGTGTCCTTGTGCATCACGCCTGGATCATTGCGCTGGCAGCGCTGATCGGCGCGGCGCTGGTAGGCGTGGCGGTCAAGCTCTTCGTCCCCGCCAAGTATACGGCAAACTCCACGATCTACGTTTTCAGCACGGAGGGGGAGGCCAGCACCCAGGTGCTCAACCAGGCGGATAAGATGACCACGGACTTCCAGATCATCGGCACCACCCGCACCACCCTCAACCTTGTGATCGAGGAACTGGGCCTGGACACCACGGTGGAGCAGCTGAAGCGGGAGAACACCATCCGCGTCACCAACCCCACGGATTCCCACATGCTGCGCATCTCCGTCACCAACGAGGATCCGGAGGTCGCTGCCCAGCTGAGCAACACCCTTGCCAGCGTGATGTGTGATCAGATCGCTTATATCATGAAGTCTGACCGGCCCCAGTTTGTGGAGCAGGCGGTCATCGGCACCAAGTCCAGCCCCGCTTTGAAGCGGGATGCGATCCTGGGCGGTTTGGGCTTTGCGATGGCCGTTGTGGTCTTCCTGCTGATCCGCTTCTTCAACAATGACACCATCACTACCGAGGAGGACGTGACCCGCTATCTGGGGCTTACCACCCTCAGCTCCGTTCCGCTGGAGCGGAATATGACAAAGTCATGAGTTCCCTGACTGACCTGGTCGATCTTCACTGTCATTTGATGCCCTTTGTGGATGACGGGGCCTATGACGAGGAAGAATCCCTGACGCTGCTCCGGATGGAGGCAGAACAGGGTGTGCGCACCATTTGCCTGACCCCCCATCTCCGGGCGGAGATGTTTGAAACCTCGGATGAGGAGATCCTCCGGCACTTTGAGATGGTATGCCGCCTTGTCGAGGAGGCGGAGCTGCCGCTGAAGCTGTATCACAGCCGCGAGTATCATTTTGACCGCATCCTCCGCAAGCGGCTGGTGGAGCGGCGTCTGCGCCCCCTGGGCGAGGGCAGCACCATCCTGCTGGAATTTGGCGGTAGGGACAGCGCCGAGGAGATCCTGGACGCGGTGAAGCTGGTACGGCGCATGGGCTATACGCCGCTGATCGCCCATGCGGAGCGGACCCAGCCCCTGCAGGAGGACTGGCACTTTGCCCACAGCCTGCGGGAATCCGGCGCGCTGCTGCAGATCAATGCGGGCAGCGTTCTGGGCCGGGAGGGGCTGCGGCAAAAGCTCCTGTGCAGGAAATTGCTGCAGCAGGACCTGCCTTCTGTTGTCGCCAGCGACGCCCATGATGCCGGGATCCGTGTTCCGGAGCTGGACCGCTGCGCCGGCTATCTGGAAGATAAATTCGGGAAGGCCCTGGCCCGGCGCCTTCTCTGCAGCGAACCCAGAGCGATCCTGGAAGGAAATAAAGGAGAATGACATCCATGCAGAAACTCGTTATCAATAAACGCGAGATGCCCTATGATGTGAACGAAGCCATGAAGCTTCTTCGCACCAATCTGCAGTTCTGCGGAAAAGATAAAAAGGTCATCATGATCACCAGCACCCTGGCGGATGAGGGGAAGAGCACCGTCTCCATCAATCTCTGCCGTTCCCTGGCCCAGCTGGGCTCCCGGGTGATCCTGCTGGATGCGGACATGCGCAAGTCTGTGCTGGCGGACCGCTACACCAAGGAGAAGAATCTTCCCGGCCTGAGCCATCTGCTCTCCGCCCGCAGCGGGCTGGAGGATGTGCTGATGGAGACCGATATGGAGAATTTCCATATGATCCTGGCCGGTCGTGTCCCCCCTAACCCTGCGGAGCTGCTTTCCAGCGCCAGGATGCAGAAGCTCATTGAGATCTGCCGGGAGGAATATGACTATGTGATCGTGGATTGCCCGCCCATCAACCTGGTGGTGGACGCCGCCATCGTGGCCCCGCTCTGCGACGGCATCGTCATGGTAGTCTCCTCCGGCAACGTGCCCTACCGTCTGGCCCAGGGCGCGCTGGATCAGCTGCAGGCTACCGGCTGCCCCGTTCTGGGCGCGGTGCTGAACATGGTCGATCAGAAGAACGAGAAGTACTACTACCGCAAGGGCTATTACAGCAAGGGCTATTATCAGAAGTATTACGGGGATTCCGGTTCCCACGGTTCCCGAAAGAAGACCGGCATCCTGAAAAATCTGAGCCGGAAAAAATAAGACGGGCAAAAGGGGCTGCGCATCGCAGCCCCTTTTCGTTTTGAGCGGCCGGGACGCAAGACATACAGCAAAAAACAGGGGAGATGAAAACGCGGTTTTTTCATCTCCCCTGTTTTTCGGAGGATCTCAGGAAAAGGCTTTCCCGATCAGGGCGTCCAGTTTTTCGGCATAGGCCTCCGGAGCAACATGCATGCTCTCCACGTGCCGTGCGCCGTCTACAAAGAGGCAATCCTTCTCTCCCCGGTAGCTCTCATAGAGTGCCGGGGCGTTGCGGAAGGGCACGGTGGGATCCTCCCGCCCCTGGACAAAGAGCATGGGGATCCGCGTCTCCCGCAGGGCGGCTCCCGCGTCGGCCTTGCGCAGATCCACCCCGGCGATCAGCCTGTGCAGCAGCGTGAGGGCGGGAAGAAAAGGACCGACCTGCCCCTTCAGCTGCCCCGCCGCGCTCTGATAGCCGCTGTCCTCCACAATGGCCTTCACATTGGCGGGGCAGCGGGGAGCCATCAGCATCACCGTGGCCGCGCCCATGGAAAAGCCGTGGAGCAGGATCTGGATATCCTCGCCGAAGCGTTCGGTCAGAAAGTCGATCCACTTCAGGCAATCATCCGCCTCGAAGCAGCCGAAGCCGATGTACTTTCCTCCGCTTTCCCCGTGGGCCTCGTGGTCGCAGCAAAAGAGGTCAAAGCCCCGGCTGCGGTAATAGTCCCAGTACATCCCGGCGGTCTCCGCGTGCTCGGAGCGGTAGCCGTGGATCAGAAAGGCGATGCGCTTTCCGTCCCCTTCGCCGTGAAAATAATGGCCTACCAGGCGCTCGCCCCGACCGGAGCGGATCTCAAAGCGCTCCTGAGGCAGGGCACGGAGCCTTGCGGCCTCGCCGTCCCGGTGGCTGTAGTAGGCCTCGTCATGGGTCTGCCTCTTCGGCAGCGCCGAGAACAGGGGAGAGCCGGAGCGGCAGAAAACACCAAGCAGGGCGGCCGAAAGCGCTTTTTTCATATCGGTGTTCCTCCCGGGCTGTGCCTGCGTCCTACGCCCGCGAAAAGGCGGACAGGCATGCACAGCATATTCGTTTTGTGTAATATGTACAAGTTCAGTATACGGTCATTTTTGCGCCTTGTCAATCAAGGGAAAAACTGCGTGAAAAAAAAGACAGCTATGGATTTTTGGGAAAAGAAGTGTATAATTATTCTGATTCAGAATGTATTGCGTGGACAAGGAGTAAGCATGGGGACCGCAAGAAAGATGAGTTTTATGGAAAAGCTCGCCGCCTTCATCGTGGATGGAAGAGGCGTGATTTTTCTGCTGTTTGCCGTGGCGGCGATCTTCTGCGCCGTTTCCCGGGGCTGGGTGCAGGTCAATGACGATCTGACCGCCTATCTGCCGGAGAGCACGGAGACCCGCCAGGGCCTGGAGCTGATGAACCGGGAGTTCACCACCTTCGGCGCGGCCCAGATCATGGTGGAGAACGTCACCTACGACCAGGCGGAGGCCCTTTGCAGCCGGATCGAGGAGATCCCCGGGGTCAAGAGCGTGGACTTTGACCACACGGAAAAGCACTATGCCGCGGCCGCGGCCCTCTTCTCCGTGACCTTTGACG
>ONCI01000008.1 GCA_900316255.1 uncultured Eubacteriales bacterium
ATGATGGCACTTTTTTGCAGGAATACTTTGTGTATTGCAAGAAAAAGTGACGAAATCAGGGCGGAAATTGTCCGCAAGATGCCGATGACGATTTCATCATCGTTTACTCAAAACTGAAAACTCAAAACTCACATAAAAAACCTGAGAACTTTCGTTCTCAGGTTTTTTATGTTTGGAATCGCTTATTTCTTCTTCATCTCGTCGAGGATGGCGGTGAGCAGCTCCTCGGTGGTGGGCTTGGGCTCTTCAGGCTCAGCAGCGGCCTCTTCCTCTTCCTTCTTCAGCTTGGCCTCGGCCAGCTCACGGGCCTTGTTGAAGGCCTTGATGACGCTGAAGAGCACCAGCGCGATGACCAGGAAGTTGATGATGGCGCCCACGAAGGTGCCCAGACCCAGGACCACGGCCTCGGTGCCGGCGGCCTCATCGGCAGCCCGCAGGGTGATATTCAGGGCGTCGGTGTTGGGAGCCTTGAACAGCCAGGCCAGCAGCGGGGTGATGACGTTGCCCACCAGGGAGCTGGTGATGGCGCCGAAGGCGCCGCCGACGATGACGCCGACTGCCATGTCCAGGACGTTGCCCTTGGTGATGAAGGTCTTGAACTCTTCAAAGAACTTTTTCATTGCTATGTCCTCCTTATTTATTTGGAACGAGAAGCGTCTTCCCGCCCATGTACGGTGTCAGGACGGCAGGGATGGTGACGCTGCCGTCGGCCTGCAGGTGGTTCTCCAGGAAAGCGATGAGCATCCGGGGAGGGGCCACCACGGTGTTGTTCAGGGTGTGCGGCAGGTAGGTCTTGCCGTCGGCGCCCTTGACGCGGATCTTCAGGCGTCTCGCCTGGGCGTCGCCCAGGTTGGAGCAGGAGCAGACCTCAAAGTACTTCTGCTGCCGGGGGGACCAGGCCTCAATGTCGCAGGACTTGACCTTCAGGTCCGCCAGGTCGCCGGAGCAGCACTCCAGCTGGCGCACGGGAATTTCCATATTCTGGAAAAGCTCCACGGAGTAGCGCCACATCTTCTCATACCAGGCCATGGAGTCCTCGGGCTTGCAGACCACGATCATTTCCTGCTTTTCAAACTGGTGGATGCGGTAGACGCCGCGCTCCTCGATGCCGTGGGCGCCCTTCTCCTTGCGGAAGCAGGGAGAATAGCTGGTGAGGGTCTGGGGCAGGCTCTCCTCGGGCAGGACCTGGTCGATGAACTTGCCGATCATGGAGTGCTCGCTGGTACCGATCAGGTACAGGTCCTCCCCCTCGATCTTGTACATCATGGCGTCCATATCCGTCTGGCTCATGACGCCTTCCACCACGTTGCCGTGGATCATGAAGGGCGGGATGCAGTAGATAAAGCCCTTGTCGATCATGAAATCCCGGGCGTAGGCCAGGACCGCGGAGTGGAGCCGGGCGATATCGCCCATCAGGTAATAGAAGCCGTTGCCGGAGACCCGGCCGGAGGCGTCCATGTCCACGCCGTTGAAGCGCTCCATGATCTCGGTATGGTAGGGGATGGGGAAGTCCGGGGTCACAGGCTCACCAAAGCGCTGGACTTCCACATTGTAGCTGTCGTCCGGGCCCAGGGGCACGGAGGGGTCGATGATATTGGGGATCTGCAGCAGATCGTGGTGCAGCTGGGCGTCGTACTCCTTCTCCAACTGCTCCAGCTCCTGCAGACGCAGGTCGTTGGCCTTGACCTGGGCCATATTGGCGTCGATCTGGGCCTGAATGGAGGCTTTTTCCTCCTCCGGGGCCTTTTTCAGCTTGCCGAAGAGGGGGCCGTTGGCCTTGCTCAGGGCGTTGCGCTGCGCCCGCAGGTCACTGGCCTCGGTGATGGCGGCGCGGTTCTTGCGGTCCAGGTCCAGCACCTCGTCCACCAGGGGGAGCTTCTGGTCCTGGAACTTCTTGCGGATGTTTTCCCGGACGATCTCCGGGTTTTCACGAATAAAACGGATATCCAGCATGCTTTATCCTTCCTTTTTCCATGTACGCAGCGCGTCGATCAGGTTTTCCCGGTCGTCCGCGTCATAATAATCCAGTTCGATCTTGCCGCCTTTGGCCCCTTCCACCAGCCGGACCTTGCGGCCCAGCAGCCGGGAGAGCTCTTCAGCGACTTCGGCGGCGTAATTCACCGCCAGGGGATCCACCGGTTTTTCCGGGGCCGGCGCCCTGCTCATGCGGGCGGCCAGCTGTTCCGTCCTCCGGACGGAGAGAGATTTTTTCAGTACCTCCTGAGCGGCGTCCCACTGGAGCTTTTCATTGCTCAGGGGCAGCAGCGCCCGGGCATGGCCTGCGGAGAGCTCTTTTTTCTCCACCAGTTCCATCACCCTGGGGCTGAGGCTCAGCAGGCGCAGGGAGTTGGCCACCGCGGGGCGGGAGCGGCCCACGCTTTTGGCCGTCTCCTCCTGGGTGAGGCCGTAGTCCTCCATCAGGGTCTTGTAGCCCTTGGCCTCCTCGATGGGGTTCAGGTCCTCCCGTTGGAGGTTCTCTACCAGGGCCAGCTCCGCGGTGCGGCGGTCGTCGGCCGTGATGACCCGGACAGGGACCTCGGTGAGGCCCGCCATGCGGCAGGCCCGCCAGCGGCGCTCGCCGGCGATGATCTGATAATAGCCGCTGTCCAGTTTGCGGGCCACGATGGGCTGGATCAGGCCGTACTGCGCGATGGAATCCGCCAGGGTCTGGAGGGCTTCCTCCTCAAAGTTCTTGCGGGGCTGGGCTTCCCGAGGCTCCACCTTGGCGATGGGCAGGGTCAGCAGTTCCCCTTCGGCCTCCTCCAGATCGTTCGCGGCAAAAAGGGCGTCCAGGCCCAGGCCCAGACCCTTTTTATCTTTTGCTGCCATAGTTCCTCCTGTTTTTGGGGCATACGCTTATCTGCAGCGTGCGGAAAACTCCTCCGCCAGAGCCATATAAGCCTTGCTGCCCTTGTTTGCCTTGTCATAGAGCACGCCCGGGATGCCGTGGCTGGGCGCCTCGGAAAGGCGCACACTGCGGGGGATCACCGTCTGATAGACCTTGTCCCCCAGATGGCGCCGCAGCTCCCCGGCCACCTGGTTGCTCAGGTTGGCCCGGCCGTCGAACATGGTTAGGACGATCCCCTCCACCTTCAGGCGGCGGTTCAGGCGCT
This sequence comes from uncultured Eubacteriales bacterium, assembly GCA_900316255.1. Classification (GTDB taxonomy): domain Bacteria; phylum Bacillota; class Clostridia; order Oscillospirales; family Oscillospiraceae; genus Limivicinus. Next base: position 3,114 of record ONCI01000008.1, read on the forward strand.
TGCTGCACATTTTGATGCTGGTCATCAGGTCCGCGATACCCTCCAGGGCGTAGTACTCGCACTGCATGGGGATGAGCACACTGTCGGCTGCCACCAGGGCGTCCACCGTCAGCAGCTCCAGAGAGGGCGGACAGTCGATCAGGATGTAGTCATAATCCGCGAAAAGCTGCTGGAGGGCGGTTTTCAGCACAAATTCCCGGTTTTCCTTCCCGATGAGCTCCACAGAGGCCGCTGCCAGCTCCTTGCCGGTAGGGATCACGTCTCCGTAAGGGGTATGTACCACGCATTCCTCCGGGGCGGCCTGGTTGATCAGCAGATCGTAGGTGTTGGGGCGACTGGTCTTCTTCACGCCCATACCGGAGCTGCCGTTGCCCTGGGGATCGCAGTCCACCATCAGCACCCGGTAGCCCAGACCGTGCAGAGCCGCTGTAAGATTCACGCAGGTAGTGGTTTTGCCCACCCCGCCCTTTTGATTTGCGATTGCAACGATTCTGGCCATGATGACTCTCCTGTTTCAGATGAAGGTATTATACCAGCATGGGCCCCGGTTTTCAATGTTTCACGTGAAACTTTTTGGCGGCGGAGAAGCGCGAAAGATTGGACAGAATGACGAAGAAATGCGGAGCTCGGAATGCGGATTGCGGAAAGGCCCCTCCGTAGGGGCGGCCTTCGGCCGCCTCCTTCCTTCATTCTTTCGGGCGACATGATAGACGCCCCTTCAGCCCATCCGTACCGTCTTCGCCGCAGGGGCGGCTATCACCCGCCCTCCAGCGCCTTCTCCTGGAGGAGTAATTGGCAGCCGCCGATCTCCCGCGAGGCGGATGCCGGATGAGGTGTCATGGCCTCTTGAAGCGAAGCGGAGCCGAAGGACCCGGCATCGGCAATGTTTCACGTGAAACAATTGCCTTGTCCCTGCGAGCAAGCCAGAAATCAGCGCAGAAGACTCAGCCCTCCAGAAGCAGCTGCATCTCCTCGATGCTCAGGCCCTCGTGAAGGGCCAGGTTCACACCCCAGGCGATGAGTCTGCCGCAGGCGCGCACCTGGCTGTCGATGCTCCGGGGCGTCACGAACATCCCTCTGAGTTCAGGATTCGGGGACAGGGCGGAGGCATCCACCACCGTGGGTACCCCAATGGCCAGCACGGGGATGCCCAGGCTCTCCCGATTCAGAGCTTCCCGGCTGTTGCCGACCCCGGAGCCGGGGGAGATGCCGGTATTGCAGATCTGCACCGAGCGGCAGAGCAGCCGCAGGTCCGCTCCGGCCAGGGCGTCGATGGCGATGACCAGATCCGGCCCGGTCTCCTGACAGAGGGCGCGGATCTGCCGGGCGCTCTCTACCCCGGATGTGCCCAGGACCCCGGGGCGACAGAGCAGCGTGCCGCGAAAGGCCGCGAAGGACGCGGGGTCGGACCGCTTGAGATGCTCCGTCACCAGCAGCTGTCCCGCTGCCAGGGAGCCCAGGGCGTCCGGCGTGATATCCGGGTTACCCAGAGCAGCCAGCAGCACCCTGGGCGGCAGTGCTCCCGCGCAGCGGCGGATGAGGCCTGCCAGGACCTCCGCCGCAGGGACAAGGCAATCCTGCAGGCGGGAAGGGAGCTCCATGGTGATATAGGTCCCCCGGGGCTTGCCCAGGGCCCGCGCGCCCCGCCCATCCAGGATCTCCACCGTGGTCACGGGAAAGATTCCGATCTGCTCCTCCCGGGCCCGCACCCCGGGCAGCTCCGTGACCGAGCCTCCGTCACAGAGGCGGCGGCGCACCTCGCTGGCCAGGTCTGTTCTTCCATTTATTACCATTTTCTTCCTCCCGACAGGCATTTTCCTCTATATATTGTGTTGAAAAAGCCCGTTTTTCATACGGCGCAACAAGAGAAAAAAAGCGAAAAGAAATGTAAAAAAATGCTTGCTTTTCAAGGCTTTCTCTGCTATACTTACAAAACGCGGGTTATGTATTAACTCAATTTTGTAGGAGGAGGTGGCGAATCAAACATGGCCAACATCAAGTCTTCTGCCAAGAGAGACGAGAAGTCCAAGCAGCTCAGAGCGAAGAACCGCGCGGACAAGACCGAGCTCAAGACCATGATCAAAAAGTTTGACGCAGCCGTTGCCGAGGGCAACCGCGACACTGCCGTCAGTGCCTATAAAGTTGCTGTTAAGACTGTTGACCGCGCAGCCGGTAAGGGTCTGCTGCACAAGAACAATGCAGCGCACAAGAAGTCCGCTATGGCTACGAAGCTCAACGAGATGGAGTAAGCTCTATCCTCTGCAGCGAAAAGGGACGTTGGAAACCCGGTTTCCGCGTCCCTTTGGCATTTTTTATGGAAAAAACATCTCACCTCAAGTATGAGGTGAGGTGTTTTTTGTTTACTTGGGGAACGTCCGCTCATTTTCTCTCAGCCCGCGCTCTGCGCGGCCAGGAGCTTGCGCAGGCGGACCAGGTCCCGCAGATCCAGGCTGCCGTCCCCGTTCACGTCGGGGGCCACGATCTTATCATCGGCAGGCAGACCGATCAGGAGCTTGCGCAGAAGGATCAGGTCCTTGCTGTTGATGCTGCCGTCTCCGTTCACATCGCCGGGCTCCGCCGCGGCCTTTTTGCTCAGGAAATACCAGTCGCCATCGGCCGTGATCTCATAGTCGCTGTATTCCGGCAGATAGGCCCAGGGGAAATAGTCTTTCGCCTTGCCGTAGCCGGTATATGCCTGGATGACGCCGTCGCCGCAGTAGAGGCCGCCCTCCTCCAGAACAAGGGATGTTGGCTTAACGATATACAGATTGCCATTGTTCCGCAGCGTACCTTGGACCCGGAGCTGTCCGTCGCCATAGATCTGTACCCAGGTATCGGGGGAATCAACGATCTCCAGCGTCACACCGGGGGCCAGTATGACCGATTTTAACACATTCAGAAGCGTATAATCAGGAATCGTCAAATTCCGTGTGATCGTGAGATCTGCTTCCACCATGATATCATAAAACACATGGGGATCTGTATTCGCTGCAGCCTGCTCTGTCACGGAGCGCAGCCCGTCCTCCGTCTCCACCTCTGCAAGCAGGCCCAAATAGCCGTTTTCTCCATAGGCAATTTTATCTTTCCCGGATACAGATGTGCAGCTAATTTGTCCGTTAACCTGTGCCTTTCCTTTTAAAGTCAGATCATCGCAGTAGAGAAGTGCATCCTCTTCCACCGTCAGCATGGCAATTGCGGCGATCTCCACGCCGACCCCGTCTAAATGTACGCTCACACCCGTGGGAATGGTCACATTCTCCGGGATCACAAAGGGATCGGCGCTGCCCTCATAATAGAACTGTTCGCCCGACGTGCTGTCTTCCAGCAGGGCCTGCAGCTCTTCAAAGGTACGGAATCCGCTGCGGTCCACGGTCAGATGCAGGGTGAAGGCGTTCGCATTGCTGCTTATCACAAAATAGTAGGTCTTTCCTGCTTCCATGGCAAACGAGGCCGGGAAGCCAACCCAATAGTAGTAGTTCTGGCCAGCATAAGTGCACCATGCACTGGGATCTCCGGAGGCGCTTTTCAGCGTATAGTGTCCGGTGTTCTCCGGAGTAAAGGAGACGTAGCTCTCTCCCCAGACCGGATCGCTTTCAACAGTCGTTTCTGTCCGAAGGGTAAGCTCCTTTGCCATTCCCTGACGGAAGTAGAACGAGACATACGCGGTGGCGCCATAGATATCTGTAATGACACAGTAGTAATCGTAGCCCTTTGTATCTGCGCCAACGAAGAGCGACGGACCGTCGGAGGAAACCGCCACGGAGTTCCCGCCGTACTCCCGCTTATACCACTGATACGTCAAATCGCCCTCGTTGGCAGAGGCCTCCACCGTCAGGGTCTGGGGAGCGCTGCTGTCGAAATAGTAGGCTCTCGTGCTATCCGTCCCCGCCACATTGGCCCTCAGGCCGTTGGCCACGTTGATCTCCATATAGAGATCGACTCTTCCGCCAAGGTCATCGGAGACCCGGCAGCAAAGATAGGCATAGCCCTTCACCTCCGTGATGGTAAAGGACGCGGTCTGGTCGTCCGTCGGCAGGCCGGGCGCCTCACCCTCATAGCATTCCCAGCTATAATGGAGATTTCCGCCGTTTGTTTCCGCCTTGATCGACAGTGTAAGACTGTCGCCCAGAGGGACCTCATATCTGCGATAGTCCGAATCCTGACTGCCTCCCTCGATCCAGGCCCTCAGACCCGTATCCGGGAAAACATCAAAGAAAACCGTCTTGTAGTTCCCGTCGTCATCATAAACCGCGCAGCGGATCTCGTAGGCCTTTTCGACCTTTGCGAGGGTGAAGCTTGTGGTGCTTTCATCTGCAGGAAGCCCGGCCGGACTACTGTCGCCAATGCAGTACCATCGATAGCGGAGACCGCCCTCGTTCACATGGGCGTCCACGGCCAGGGTCACGCTTTCGCCGGCGGGGACGGTGTATCTCATAGAGTTTGTTTGCGTGCCCGCCACATAGGCCCTCAGGCCCGTATCGGTATAGATCCGGAATGCGACGTTCTTGGAATTGCCCTCGTCATCATAGACATTACAGTAGATATAGCAGGGCTGGCGCAGGTTCTCCAGTGTAAAGGAGGGGGTCTTCTCATCCTGCGGCAGCAATTTCCTGATGTCCTGCTGGCTGCTTCCCCAGCGGTAGCGGAGTCCGCCCTCGTCCACACGGGCGTCCACGGCAAGGGTCACATTGTCTCCCTTTTGGATCGTATATTCCACATACCCGCTGTTGGTCCCGGCCGCCCAGGCCTGCAGACTGGTATCTGTGGAAACATCAAAGGTGATATATTTCCTGTTGCCATAGTCATCGCTCACGTCACAATACACGTCATAATGCCTGTCCACGCTGGGGATCGTGAAGGATGCCGTGCTGTCATTCTGCGGGAGCAGGGAGGCGTCCAGGTCCGGGCTGTCCCACTCGTAATGAAGATCGCCAATATCGACGCCGGCTTCCACGGTCAGCGTGACACTTTCTCCCTTCTTGACGGTGATCTCCGCATATGTATCCGCAGTTCCCCCAGCACGGGCCCAGAATCCGGTATCCGGAGAGAGATTGAATTGCACATACTGGCTGTTTTCGTAGTCGTCGGTGACCTGACACATGACTGTCATCTTCTCATTCACGCTTTCAAGCGTGAGGGTATTGCTCACGTTCCCCGGATATGACACGCTAGAAACGTCCGCCCGGTACCATCTGTATCGAAGCTCGCCCAGATTGACACCGGCCTCCACGCGCAGCGTAATGCTTTCCATCATGGGAACTTTGATCGAGACAATTTTCTCACCAGTGTCTGCTGAGCGGGCCCAAAGGCCGGTATCGGTAGAAAGATCACAGGAAAGCGTTATCGCGTTTCCTTCCATATCCCTGACGATGCACTGGATATAATAGTGCTTGTCCACCACATCGATGGTGAAGATATTGGAGCTCTCCCCCGGCAGGAGAGAGGGGTCCATTCCATAGCAGCTCCATTCATAGCTCAGTTCACCGGCGCTCACCCCGGCCTCCACGCGCAGGGTAATGCTTCCGTTCAGGGGAACTGTGGTTTCCGCATAACTTTCTCCGGTGTCCGCCCAATAGGCGTAGAGACCCAGAGGCTGGGAATCCCGCCAGATGGCGTATAGGCTCAGATTCTCCGACAGAACCAGGGAACCCCCCGCCTGATAGTCCACATCGCCGTTATATTCCAGGGACCAGCCCAGAAAACAATGATTGTCCCACACCGCCTTGGGCAGCGTGATCTCCGCTCCCTTCTCCGCGGTGATGGGATTGAGATAATGGCCGCCGTCTGTAGAGAAAGTGACGGTGCACATCTCCCCCTCCGCAAGGGCAGCGGGGAACAATCCCGCCAGCAGCACCAGGCAGAGCAGCAGGGACAGGGTCTTTTTCCATCCGTTTTTCATAGTCGGCCTCCTTGTTGCTTTTATTGTATAAGGGGATCGGGATTTGGAAAACAATGCTTCCGTTTTCTGTATGAAAAAGCCTTATGATCATCTATGGTATAATGTATCATATGCTTTTGCGTTTCGCAACAGATTATCCGGGAAGTCTGCGGAATTCCTTGAGCGGAAAGCCCCTTGCAGCATGGGCGGAATGCGCATTTGCGGAATATCCTTGACGGGTGGGGAGGGAGAGGCTATAATCAATGGGTATTCCCTGAAAGGAGAGCACAGGATGCACCGCAAACTGCTTTTGATCGTCAATCCCGCCGCAGGCCGCGGCGCATACAAAAAGGACTTTGCCGATGCGGTGAAAACCCTGGATGACGGCGGCTGCCGCACCACGGTGGTCTTCACCGGGCACCGGGGCGACGCCACGGAGATGGCAGCGGGGCTGGGTCCGGAATACGATATGCTTGCCTGCGTGGGCGGCGACGGCACCCTCAGCGAGGTGATGGCCGGGCTCATGCAGCTGAAAAACCCGCCTCCCCTGGGCTATATCCCCCTGGGCACCGCCAACGACGTGGCCACCACCCTGGATCTGCCCAAAAACAACGCCCCCCTGGCGGCCCAGCGGATCCTGTCGGGCACGCCCCATCCCTATGACGTGGGCGGCTTCGGGGACAAGGACTACTTTGCCTATATCGCCGCCTTCGGCGCCTTCACCGAAGTGAGCTACGCCACGCCCCAGAACCAGAAGAAGCTGCTGGGCCATCTGGCCTATGTGCTGCAGGGGGCCCTGTCCCTGCCCTATCTGGAGGCCTATCCCACCCGTGTGGAATACGACGACGGCGTGGTGGAGGCAAACCTGGTCTACGGCAGCATGTCCAACTCCACCTCCGTGGCGGGCATCGTGCATCTGCCGGAGGAGATGGTGGCGCTGGGGGACGGCCGGTCCGAGCTGGTGCTGGTGAAGGACCCGGGAAACCTGGTGACCCTCAGCGAGATGGCGGACAGTGTGTTCTCCCGCCGCTTCGACAACGAAAACGTGCTGATCCTGCACACGAAAAAGGCCCGCTTCCACTTTGAAAAGCCCGTCCCCTGGACACGGGACGGGGAGGATGGCGGCCTTCATCAGGATGTGGAGCTCTGCAACTACGAGTCCCCCATCCGCCTGATCTTTTGATTGAAAAAACGGGTCTGCTCGGATATCCTAACGATACAGGCCAACAAAGAGAGGAAGTCTTACCATGCTGATGCGTCAGAAAATCGCCGGCATCTTTGCCGACGCCGCCCGCTTTGACGGGCAGGAGATCACGGTCTGCGGCTGGGTCCGCACCGTGCGGGATATGAAAAACTTCGGCTTCATCGAGCTCAACGACGGCAGCTGCTTCAAGTCGCTGCAGGTGGTGTTCGAGCGGGGAAGCCTGGAAAATTACGACGAGATCGCCCACCAGAACGTGGGCGCGGCCCTGATCGTGCGCGGAAAGCTGGTGCTGACCCCGGAGGCCAAGCAGCCCTTTGAACTGAAGGCCTGCGAGATCCAGGTGGAGGGCGTCTCCACCCCGGATTACCCCCTGCAGAAGAAGCGCCACAGCGTGGAATTTCTGCGGACCATCCAGCATCTTCGTCCCCGCACCAACCTGTTCTCCGCCGTGTTCCGGGTGCGCAGCGTGGCCGCCCAGGCGGTGCACGAGTTCTTCCAGAGCCGGGGCTTTGTCTACGTTCACACCCCCATCATCACCGGCTCCGACGCCGAGGGCGCCGGCCAGATGTTCCGGGTGACCACCCTGGATCCGGACAACCCGCCCCGCACCGAGGACGGCAAGGTGGACTTCTCCAAGGACTTCTTCGGTAAGCCCACCAACCTCACCGTCTCCGGCCAGCTCAACGGCGAGAACTTTGCCATGGCCTTCGGCGATATCTACACCTTCGGTCCCACCTTCCGGGCCGAGGTCAGCTACACCCAGCGCCACGCCGCCGAGTTCTGGATGATCGAGCCGGAGATGGCCTTCTGCGATCTGGAGGGCGACATGGAAGTGGCCGAGGCGATGGTGAAATACATCATCAACCGGGTGCTGGAGCGCTGCCCCCAGGAGATGGAGTTCTTCAACAGTTTTGTGGACAAGGGCCTGCTGGAGCGGCTCCATAACGTGGTGTCCAACGATTTCGGCCGGGTCAGCTACACCGACGCGGTGGAGATCCTGAAAAAGAGCGGCAAAAAGTTCGATTACCCCGTGGAATGGGGCATCGACCTGCAGACCGAGCATGAGCGCTACCTCACCGAGGAAGTGTTCAAAAAGCCCATCTTCGTCACCGACTACCCCAAGGACATCAAGGCCTTCTATATGCGCCTGAACGACGACGGCAAGACCGTGGCCGCGGCGGACTGCCTGGTACCCGGCGTGGGCGAGATCATCGGCGGCAGCCAGCGCGAGGAGCGGCTGGACATGCTCCTTGCCCGGATGCAGGAGCTGGGCCTGAAGGAAGAGGATTACTGGTGGTATCTGGACCTGCGCCGCTACGGCAGCTGCCGTCACGCGGGCTACGGTCTGGGCTTCGAGCGGATGGTCATGTACCTGACGGGTGTTTCCAACATCCGGGACGTGGAGCTGCACCCCCGCACCACCGGCAACGCGGACTTCTGAGGACCCCTGTCCCCCGGTGTGCGCACTTGGGACTTCCCCCCGAGGGGGAAGCAGGATCCCCTGGATGATTATGTGAGCGATTCTATTCAAAAAGGAAAACGGGCGCCGAGGCGCCCGTTTTTTCGGGGAACATAGATAGATGAAAGTTTTGAAAGGCATATTTCTGGTGCTGCTGATCCTGACGGTACTGGTCTTCGGCATCCTGGTCTGGCAGCAGCTGGGCGGGGAGAGGAATCCTCTGACCGCACTCTTTCCCACGCCAAGCCCCGCGCCGCCCAGCCTGGAGGCGGCAGCCCCTTCCGTTTCCATGAGCGGGGAGAAAAACCAGCGCCTGCTGGAGCTGGCCTATGCCGATTGCTGGCGCTGTGAAGCCCTGGGCGAGGCGGTATCCGACGGGGAAGAGGCCCGGCTCCCGGTGCGGGTGACCCTGCTGAACGCCGACGCTCTGGCGGGCTCCGGCGCCAGGGAGGCCATGCTGGAAAAGCTGCGGGCCCGGGTGGACGCAGCCGAGCGAAGAAGCGAGATCTTTGAGGAGGACGGCGCTTACCGGCAGGAGATCCTGCGGGACTGCTTTGACGCCCTGCTGCGGGAGCGGCTGGCGGAAAAGGAAAACTACCTCTCCTCCTGGACGCCGGAGCTGCGCTACCGGTATGACGGAGAGAGCTGGAAGCTTGAAAACCCGGAAGAGCTCTACCCCTTCCGCCCGGAGGCGGAGACGCTCTATACCTCTGCTGTGCGGGATCAGCCCCCGCTGCCCCTGCGATACACCCTGCCGGAGGACGCCCTCTGGGGCCATGTGCCGAAGGAAGAGAACTTTGTGGAGACTGAGGATCCCTATGAGATCGCGGCTCTGCTGGAAAAGCCGGAGGCCAGGGCCCTCATCGGGGAGGAGACGCTGGTCTGGAATCCGGAGCTGCCCTTCGTGCCCGGCACCCTGATCCGCTGCTATCTGGACGAGAGCATCCTATGCATCCTGTGGCAGGAGCCGGAAAACAACTGCATGGGCACCTTCGCGGAGACCTTCGTCTCCGACGGATCCCAGCTGCGGCGCAAGATCTCCAGCGACGAGCCCTGGAGCTTCTGGTTCGAGCGGACCAGCGACTTCGCCCGGGACACCAACGCCGTGCTGGCAGTGGGCGGGGATTTCTACTTCCACGACCGCAGCTGCGGCGTGGCCGTCTATCAGCGTGAGATCATCCGCTTCCGTCCGGACAACGCGGACACCTGCTTCATCACCGCCGACGGGGACATGCTCTTCCTCTACCGGGGGGACGGGATCAGCCAGGCGGAGACCGAGCAGTTTATCCGGGACAATGACGTGGTCTTTTCCCTGGCCTTCGGGCCGGTGCTGGTGGACGAGGGCGTGAACGTGACGCCGGACTTCTATCCCTGGGGCGAGATCGACATGTTCTATGCCCGCAGCGCCCTGGGCCTGCTGGGGCGGCACCACTATCTCACCATGAACATCAACTGCGACACCACCCGCCGGGAGCTGGACCACCTGCCCAACCTCCAGGACGCGGGCTACGCCATGGCCCGCCGGGGCTGCTGGAAGGCCTATACCCTGGACGGAGGCCAGACCGCCTCCACCGCTTTTCACTATACGCTTATCAATCCCGTGCAGTTCGGCGAGGAAAAGGCCATCAGCGATATCATTTACTTTGCCTCCGCCGCCCCGGAGGAGTAGGAGTTTTTAGTTTTTAGTTTCTAGTTTCTAGTTTTTAGGAGACGAGAGATGCGATAAAGCTTCTCTCGTCTCTTTTATTGAAATCAATAACAAATAAAAAGGACACTGTACGTATCGTGTACAGCGTCCTTTATCTAAAAACTAAAATCTAAAAACTAAAAACTCACTTCGCCAATTCCGCCGCGGTGCGGGCGGCGAGACGGGCGTTGTTGAGCACCAGCTGGATGTTCGACTCCAGGCTGTCCCCGCCGGTGAGCTCAACCACCTTGGCAAGCAGGAAGGGTGTGGTCTCCTTGCCGTGGATCCCCTGCTCCCTGGCCTCCGCCAGGGCTTGCTCGATGGCGGCGTCGATGACGGCCTTGTCCATGGCGTATTCCTCGGGGATGGGGTTGGTGACCAGCATGCCGCCCTTGTAGTTGAGACCCCGCTGGGCGCGGAAGATGGCCGCCAGCTCCTCGGGAGAGTCCACCCGGTAGTCCACGCCGAAGCCGGACTTGCGGGTATAAAAGGCGGGCAGCTCCTCGGTGCCGAAGCCGATGACGGGCACGCCCTTGGTCTCCAGATACTCCAGGGTGAGACCCAGGTCCAGGATGCTCTTGGCGCCGGCGCAGACCACCATCACGGGAGTCTGGGCCAGCTCCTCCAGGTCGGCGGAGATGTCCATGGTCACCTCGGCGCCCCGGTGCACGCCGCCGATGCCGCCGGTGGCGAAGATGCTGATGCCGGCCATGTGGGCGATGATCATGGTGGTGGCCACGGTAGTGGCGCCGTCCACGCCCCGGGCCACCAGGGCGGGCAGATCCCGGCGGCTGGCCTTGGCGACGGAGCGGCCCGCCTTGCCCAGATGCTCGATCTCCTCATGGCTGAGACCCGCCTTCAGGCGTCCGCCGATGATGGCGATGGTGGCGGGCACGGCCCCGTTATCCCGAATGGTCTGCTCCACCAGGAGGGCGGTCTCCACGTTTTTGGGGTAGGGCATGCCGTGGGAGATGATGGTGCTCTCCAGAGCGACGACGGGCTTGCCCTCGGCCAGAGCCTGCTGCACCTCGGGCGCTATATCCAGATATTTGTTCATAAGAACCTCCAAATAAGTCTTTTGTAAGGATTTATTATAGCTATAATCAGAGTCTTGTCAAGAATAATGAAGAAAGAAAAACAGCTTTGCCGCATGAAAACAGGCCGCTGGCCCTTCCTTCCGCTTTCTTTCTTCCTCTCCCCATATATCTACCTTATTTATATTTAGATCTTCGCCTTTCCCCTTGCATTGAGGGGCGTTTTCTGCTATAATATTATGGTTAGAAAGTATGCGTTTTTTCAACATTGCGAAGAGGTGAAGGCCATGAATTCTCTTGACGATATCTGGAGCGTGGTGCTGGAGCAGCTGTCCCGGAAGCTGACGCCCACTACAATCAAAGCCTGGTTTGCCGACTGCCGCCCGGTGGAGATCGAAGATTCCCGCCTGGTGATCAGCACCAAAAGCGATTTCAAGCGGGACATCATCAAGGACCGTTACAGCGAGATCGTGAAGGAGATTCTCTCCGACCTGTTTTCCTCCAAGTTTGACCTGCTGGTGCTGACGGAGGAGGAGCTGGCGGACTATGTCTCCCCCAAAAGTGCGGACAATGACCTGCCGGAGATGGAGGGCTACACCTTCGACCGCTTCATCGTGGGAAAATCCAACGAGTTTGCCCACGCAGCCGCCCTGGCCGTGGCGGAAAAGCCCGGGAAAAACTACAATCCCCTGTTCATCTACGGCAACTCCGGTCTGGGCAAGACCCATCTGCTGCTGGCCATCGGGCAGTACATCCGTTCCAAAACGCCCGGAGTAAAGATCGCCTATGTAAAGGGCGACGAGTTCACCATTCAGATGGTGAAGGCCATCAAGGAGGGCACGGTGGACGACTTCCACACCCGCTACCGGGGCGTGGATCTGCTGCTGGTGGACGATATCCAGTTCATCGCCGGCAAGCGCGCCACCCAGGACGAGTTTTTCCACACCTTCAACAATATCTACGAGGCCGGCCATCAGATCGTCATCACCTCCGACCGGCCGCCTCTGGAAATGAGCCTGCTGGATGAGCGGCTGCGCACCCGCTTTGAGGGCGGCCTGATGGCGGACATCCAGCCCCCCGATCTGGAGACCAGAATGGCCATCGCCCGCAACAAGGCGGCCCAGCTGGGCCTCATCCTCACCGATGAGGTGGTGGGCTTCATTGCCAAGGAGATCACCGCCAACGTCCGGCAGCTGGAGGGCGTCATCAAGCGCCTCACCGCCTATATGGAGCTGCTGGGGGACACCCCCACCATGGAGATCGCCAAAAAGGCCATCGAGGACGTGATCCGGGACGGGGACTATGTGCCGACGCCGGAGAAGATCATCCGGGAGACCGCCAAATACTACAACATCCGGGAAGAGGAGCTCACCGGTCAGAGCCGCTCCAAGAACACCGTCATGGCCCGCCAGGTCTCCATGCACCTGATGCGCACCCTGACGAACCTGCCCCTCACCGCCATCGGCGAGCATCACGGCGGCCGCAACCACGCCACCGTGCTCTCCTCCATCCGCAAGGTGGAAGAACTGCTGAAATCCGATCCCTCCATGGCCGGCGTGATCCGGGACATCACCTCCAACATCACCACCAACACGGGAAGCCTGTGAGCGGTAAAAATTCGGAATTGAGTCCATATAGCACTCCCCGTAACTGTCATCCTGAGGAGGCGAAGCCGACGAAGGATCCCGACGGCGTCAGGTGGGCATAACAAAGCACGAGAGAAAATGCACCTTCCGCCGGGGGCGAGATCCTTCGCGTTGCGAAGCCATGACAGGGCATGAGATGCAGCCTTCAGCACTCCTGTAGATGGCGCCGGCACGATGAGGGCATCGTGCCATACGCGGGGAAGTCTGGACAAACATTAAAGTTTTCTTTCGTTCAACAACAGTTTTCCACAAAAACTCTGTGGAAAGTGGAAACACAGAATGTGGAAAGAATTTTGTCTCTTTTTGCTGTGGAAACAGAATTTGCAATCCACAGAGATTTCAACAGCCGCAAAGCCTTGCGGCGCCTGAAAAAAATGAGGTTTTCCACAAAACGGATCCTAAATAACAATAAATAAAAAATATATAAGACTCCTATAGCTGAGAGAGTTTTTGATTTTGAGGAGGAACATCCATGAAATTCACCTGTGAAAAAGGTCTGCTCCAGACAGCCTGCACCATCGCCTCCCGGGCGACCGCGTCCAAAAGCCCCATTCCCGCGCTGGAGGGTCTGCTGATCGAGGCCAGGGCCGATGTGAAGATCACCGGCTATGACCTGAAGGAAGGCATCTATACCAATATTCAGGCTGACGTGGCGGAGGGCGGCTCCGTTGTGGTGGGCGCCCGCTTCTTCGGCGAGATGATCCGCCGCCTGCCCGATGGCTTTGTGACCATCAGCGTGGACCGGAACAACAGCGTGAAGGTCAAGTGCGGCAAGAGCGAATTCAACTTCATGGGCATCAGCCCCGAGGATTACCCGGAGATGCCGGTGATGGACGCCATCAATACCATCTCCCTGCCCCAGAACATTCTGAGCAGCATGATCAACCAGACCATCTTCGCTGTGGCGGACACCGACGTGCGCCCCATCTACACCGGCACCCTCTTTGAGGTGGAGGGAGACACCCTGACCCTGGTCTCCGTGGACGGCTACCGTCTGGCCAAGCGCAGCGAGCAGCTGGAAAGCGCCAAAATGGAAAACTGCAGCTTTGTGGTGCCCGGCTCCGCGCTCTCCGACGTGGTGCGGGTCTGCGGCGATACCGATGAGCCCGCCCAGATCGCCGTGGGCGCCAAGCATATCTCCTTCTTCATCGGCGGCACGGTGATCATCTCCCGCCGGTTGGAGGGCGAATTTTTGAATTACCGCCGCTCCATCCCCGAGATGTTCCGCACGGTGATCCAGGCCGAGCGCAGCGAGCTCATGCAGGTCATCGACCGTGTTTCCCTCATCATCAGCGAGAAAAACAGCAGCCCGGTGCGCATGGGCTTCGGCGACGGCACCATCGACTGCTACTGTGTAACTCCCTTCGGCAAGGCGGAGGATATCTGCACCTGCGAAGGCAACGGCAACGGCCTGGAGATCGGCTTCAACGACCGCTATCTCATGGACGCGCTGAAGGCCGCCGGCACCGACAGCCTGCAGCTCTGCCTGAACACATCCTCCTCCCCCTGCGTGATCCGCGCCGCCGACGGCAGCGACAAGTTCACCTTCATGATCCTGCCGGTGCGGCTGAGAGCGGGAGACTGAAAGAGTGAAAGACCTCCCCTTGCGCAGGGGAGCTTAATAGGAAGATCCCCCAGTCCGGCTGGCGCCGGACAGCTCCCCTTACACAGGGGAGCTTATAAGGAAGGATTATTGTATGGAAACCATTGCGATCAATACCGAATTCATCAAGCTGGACGCGCTGCTGAAATACGCGGCGCTGGTGGGTACCGGCGGCGAGGCGAAGATGGCCATCGCCGAGGGCCTGGTCAAGGTCAACGGCGAAGTCTGCACCATGCGGGGCAAGAAGATCCGCCCGGGGGACACCGTGGAATTTGACCGCTTCTCCCTGCAGGTAACGGCGGAATGAGAGTGCAGCGCATCGCACTGAACGGCTTTCGCAATTACGAGTGGGAGACGGCGGAATTTGACCCCGGCACCAACGTGATCTGCGGACCCAACGCCCAGGGCAAGACCAATCTGCTGGAAGCGGTATACATGCTCTCCTGCGGAAAGAGCTTCCGAACCCGCTTTGACCGGGAGCTCATCGGCTTCGGCTACAGTGAGGGCCAGATCCTGGGAGAAGTGTTCAGCCACGACCGGGATCAGACCGTGGATATCCGGATGCGGACGGGGCAGAGCAAGCGTATCACCGTAAACGGCGTGAAAAAGACCGCTTCCGAGCTTTCGGACACGGTGAACGTGGTGCTCTTCTGCCCGGACGACCTGAATCTTATCAAGGAGGGCGCGGCGGTGCGGCGGCGCCTGCTGGATAACGCCATCTCCCAGATCCGCCCCCGCTACGCGGAGATTTTGACAGAGTTCAACAAGCTCTACGAGCACAAGACCCGCATTTTGAAGGACTGGCGGGAGAAGCCCAGTTTGCTGGAGACCCTGGATGAGTTTTCCGACGGCATGGCACGGGCCTCGGCCCAGCTGATCCGCTATCGGGCGGCCTACACGGCCCGGCTCAATCAGACCGCGCCCCCCATCCACCGGGACTTTTCCGGCAAGGGGGAGGAGCTCTCCATCGCCTATCAGACGGTGAGCAGCGTGAAGGACCCTTTCGCTTCGGCAAGGGAGATCTATTACGACATCTGCGATCACCAGGAGCGGCACCGCCAGGCGGAGCTGGACAGCGCCCAGTGCCTCACCGGCGCCCACAAGGACGACCTGGACATCCAGATCAACGGCCGCTCCGCCCGGAGCTTTGCCTCTCAGGGCCAGACCCGCACCGCCGCCCTCTCCATGAAGCTGGCCGAGCGGGAGATCCTGCAGGCGGAAACCGGGGACATGCCCATCCTGCTGCTGGACGACGTGCTCTCGGAGCTGGACCAGAAGCGGCAGGAATTCGTCCTGAACCGCATCGGCGGGGGTCAGACTCTGATCACCTGCTGCGAGGACGCGGAGATCTCCAAACGCACCGGCGGCAAGGTGCTGCTGGTGGAAAAGGGGAAGATCCGGTGAAATTCATTCATCTTGGCAAGGGGACCCTGGTGCGGGACGATGAGATCCTGGGCATTTTTGACCTGGACATCACCTCCCAGAGTCATCTGACACGAAAATTCCTTTCCCTGGCGGACAAGTCCGGGAAGGTCATCAACGCGGCGGAGGATCTGCCCAAATCCTTCGTTCTGTGCGAGCAGCGGGGCGAGATCCGGGTCTATCTGAGCCAGATGGCCAGTGCCACCCTCCTGAAACGGGCGGAGGAGCGGACCCAGGTCACAGATTAAGTATACTACAAGCCGGAGACATTCCGGTTTTTCGGAGGAACTATGGCAGACATTACGGAAAAAGTAACCCAGGAATATGACGCCTCTCAGATCCAGGTGCTGGAGGGACTGGAAGCGGTGCGCAAGCGGCCGGGCATGTATATCGGCTCCACCTCTTCCTCGGGCCTGCACCACCTGGTGTATGAGATCGTGGACAACTCCATCGACGAGGCCCTGGCGGGCTTCTGTACCCATATCGAGGTCAGCATCGAGGAGGGGGACATCATCCGCGTCAGTGATAACGGACGCGGCATCCCCGTGGACACCCAGGAGCAGACCGGCAAGAGCGCTCTGGAGGTGGTCTTCACCGTGCTGCACGCCGGCGGCAAGTTCGGCGGCGGAGGCTACAAGGTCTCCGGCGGCCTCCACGGCGTGGGCGCCAGCGTGGTCAACGCCCTGTCCGAGTGGCTGGAGGTCCGGGTCCACAAGGACGGCAAGATCCATGAGATGAAGTTCTCCCGGGGCGACATCACCCAGCCCATCACCGTGGTGGGCGAGACAGAGCGCACCGGCACCGAGGTCCGCTTCAAGCCGGACCCGGAGATGTTCGACGACACGGTCTACGACTATGAGATCCTGCACACCCGCATGCGGGAGCAGGCCTTCCTCAACGGCGGCCTCACCATCACCCTGGAGGACAAGCGTCCCGGCCAGGAAAAGAGCGAGACCATGTGCTACGAGGGCGGTATCCGGGAGTTCGTCCGCTACCTGAACAAGCACAAGAACCCCATCCACGAGGAGGTCATCTACCTCTCCGGTGCCAAGGGGGACGCCATCGCCGAGATCGCCCTGCAGTATAACGACGGCTACAACGAGACCCTGGTCTCCTTTGCCAACGACATCCACACCCCCGAGGGCGGCATGCACGAGACCGGCTTCAAGACGGCTCTGACCCGTGTCATCAACGCCTACGGCCAGAAGAACAACATCATCAAGGGCGACGACAAGGTCTCCGGCGAGGACGTGCGGGAGGGCATCTCCGCGGTCATCTCCGTGAAGCTGCCCGAGGCCCAGTTCGAGGGCCAGACCAAGCAGAAGCTGGGCAACGCCTATATCCGCACCCTGGTGGACGGCATCATGAACGAGCAGCTCTCCGTGTATTTCGAGGAGCATCCCCAGGTGGCCAAGGCCATCCTGGAGAAGGCCATGATGGCAAACCGTGCCCGGGAGGCCGCCCGGAAGGCCAGAGAGTCCGTCCGGAGAAAGACCGGGCTGGAGAGCGGGCAGATGCCCGACAAGCTGCAGGACTGCAACGAGCGGGACCCCTCCCTGTGCGAAATCTACATCGTGGAGGGCGACTCCGCCGCCGGCTCCGCCATCCAGGGACGGGACAGCCGCTTCCAGGCAATCCTGGCCATGTGGGGCAAGATGCTGAACGTGGAGAAGGCCCGGGCGGACAAGATCTACGGCAACGACAAGCTCTATCCCCTGATCGTGGCCCTTGGCGCCGGCATCGGGGACGAGTTCAACATGGATAAGCTCCGCTACCACAAGATCATCATCATGGCCGATGCCGATGTGGACGGCAGCCATATCCGCACCCTGCTGCTCACCTTCTTCTTCCGATACATGCGCCCCCTCATCGAAAACGGCTACGTCTACTCCGCGGTGCCGCCCCTCTACAAGCTGCAGCGGGGCAAACAGCAGCGGGTGGCCTATTCCGACGAGCAGCGGGACCAGATCAGCGCGGAGATGCGTGGCGAGAACCCCAACGTGAAGATCGACATCTCCCGCTTCAAAGGTCTGGGCGAGATGGACCCCCACGAGCTGTGGGAGACCACCATGGACCCGGAAAAGCGCTCCCTGCGCCGCATCACCCTGAACGACGCCATCCTGGCCGACCAAGTCTTCACCGTGCTCATGGGCGAAGAGGTGGAGCCCCGCCGGGACTGGATCGAGCAGAACGCCAAGTATGTGGTGAACCTTGATATTTAATTTGTAGGGGGCGGCCTCCCGGACGCCCCGAAAAATATGAAATAGCGGGCCGTCGAGGACGCCGGCCCCTACAATAAAAACCTCACTTCCGGAGGATTATATGGCACACAAAAGAGACTACAAACCCGAAGATATCGCGTTTCCCAATCAGGTGATCACCGAGTCGGAGCTGGTGAGCGAGATGCAGACCAGCTACATCGACTATGCCATGTCCGTCATCGTAGGCCGGGCCCTGCCCGACGTGCGGGACGGTCTCAAGCCGGTGCACCGCCGCATTCTCTATACCATGTACGAGGGCAACCTGACCTCGGACAAGCCCTTTAAAAAGTCCGCCACCTGCGTGGGCGACGTGCTGGGTCACTATCACCCCCACGGCGACGCCTCGGTCTATGACGCCATGGTGCGTCTGGCCCAGGACTTCTCCATGCGCTACATGCTGGTGGACGGCCACGGCAACTTCGGCTCCGTGGACGGCGACCCCCCTGCCGCCTACCGTTACACCGAGGCCAGACTCTCCAAGATCTCCAACGAGATGCTGCGGGATATCGACAAGGAGACCGTGGACTGGGACCCCAACTTTGACGAGAGCCGGAAGGAGCCCCGGGTGCTCCCCTCCCGCTTCCCGAACCTGCTGGTGAACGGCTCCAGCGGCATCGCCGTGGGCATGGCCACCAACATCCCGCCCCACAACCTCACCGAGGTCATCAACGCCTGCGTCTGCGTGCTGGAGAATCCCGAGGCTACCCTCTCCGACCTGATGCAGCACATCACTGGGCCGGACTTCCCCACCCGGGGCATCATCATGGGCCGCAGCGGCATCCGCCAGGCCTATGCCACCGGTCGGGGCAAGGTGGTGGTCCGGGCGCGGACAGAGTTTGAGGAGCACGGCCAGGGCCGCACCCGCATCATCGTGACGGAGCTGCCCTACCAGGTGAACAAGCGCCAGCTCATCAAGAACATCGCCGACCAGGTCCGCGAGAAGCGGCTGGAGGGCATCTCCGACCTGCGGGACGAGACCGACCGCAACGGCATGCGCATGGTCATCGAGCTGAAGCGGGACGCCAACCCCCAGGTGGTGCTGAACCGCCTCTTTGCCCAGACCGCGCTGCAGAGCAGCTTTTCCATCAACATGCTGGCCCTGGTCAATAACCAGACCCAGCCCAAGATCCTGTCCCTGCGGCACATCCTGGACGAGTATCTCACGTTCCAGGAGGAGGTCATCGTCCGGCGCACCCGCTTTGACCTGCGCAAGGCCCAGGAGCGGGCCCACCTGCTGGAAGGCCTGCTCATCGCCCAGGACAACATCGACGAGGTCATCCGCATCATCCGCAACAGCTACGACAACGCCAAGCAGAACCTGATGGAGCGCTTCCATCTCTCCGACGTGCAGGCCCAGGCCATCTGCGACATGCGCCTCATCGCCCTGCAGGGTCTCAACCGGGAGAAGCTGGAGCAGGAGTACAAGGACCTGGAGGCGAAGATCGCCTACTACCAGGAGCTGCTGGCCGATCCCGAGAAGATCAAGGGCGTGCTGAAGGACGAGCTGATCCAGCTGCGGGACAAGTACGGCGACGAGCGCCGCACGGAGATCCAGGACGTGGAGGATGAGATCGACATGGAAGATCTCATCGAGGAGGAGCAGTGTGTCTTCACGCTGACCCACGGAGGCTATATCAAGCGCCTGCCCGTCAGCGAGTACCGGGCCCAGGGCCGCGGCGGCAAGGGCATCCGCGCCATGGCCACCAAGGAGGAGGACTATGTGGACACGGTGTTCACCGCCTCCACCCACGACAACATCCTCTTCTTCACCTCCTCCGGCAAGGTCTTTGTGAAGAAGGGCTACAACATCCCCGAGGCGGGACGGAACGCCCGGGGCAGCAACATCGTCAACATCATCCAGATCGACCCGGGCGAAAAGGTCAGCGCCATGATCCGGGGCCGGGGCTTCACCGAGGACAATTATCTCTTCTTCGTGACGCGAAAGGGCACCGTGAAGCGCATGAGCCAGGCCGCCCTGCGCAACATCCGGGCAAACGGCATCCGGGCCCTGAACCTGGACGAGGGGGACGAGCTCATCACCGTGCTGCAGACCATGGGGGATGAAAACATCCTCATCGCCACCCACGACGGCATGGCCGTGTGCTTCGACGAAAACGACGTGCGTCCCATGGGCCGCACCGCCGTGGGCGTCCGGGGCATCCGCCTGCGCCAGGGCGACTTTGTGGTGGGTGCCGGCAGCACCTACGGCGGCGAGGCCCTGCTCTCCATCACGGAGAAGGGCTACGGCAAGCGCACCGCGGTGGAGGAATACAGCGTCCACGGCCGGGGCGGTCTGGGCATCCGCAACTACAACGTCACCGAAAAGACCGGCGCCGTGGCCGATGTGAAGATGGTGAACCCCGGGGAGGACCTGCTGGTCATCTCCGACGACGGCACCATCATCCGCATGGCGGTGGACAACATCTCCCTGCTGGGCCGCTCCACCCAAGGCGTGCGCGTCATGCGCCTGATGGAGGGCAGCCGGGTCATCTCCATCGAAAAGACCATGCGGGAGACCGAGGACAGCGCCGAGGGCGAAAGCGAGACCGAGCCCGGCGGCGAAGAATAAGAAAATCGGAAAGGGGGAGAACGGCGTGAAAAACGGAAACGGGAAACGCTCTCTCCCCTTTTTTGCAGCCTGATATAAAAGCTGAGCGGAAAGGCTTCTGGGAGCCGGAAAGGAGAACATATGGAAGGCCTTATCGTATTGATTTTGCTGTTTTGGATCCTGCCAGCTGTGATCAAAAAGCTGAAGAGCAAGGGCGAAAGCACGCAGAAAAAGAGCAGCCCGGCTGCCAGACCCACCACGGCGCCCCGGCGCACCCCCACGGTGGAGCTGCACCGTCCCGCTCCCTCCATGAAGCGGCCCGCGTCCAGCGTCGCCCACCGGGACTTCTCCGCCCCGGAGGCGGCCTGCATCGTCTGTGAGCAGACGGGGGAGGACCATTTTCAGCGGGACAAGGTCCGGCGTCTGGCCCAGCTGGAGGACTGGCTGAAGATCGGCCTCATCGACCGGGCCGAATACCGGGTGCTGAAGGACCGCTACGAGCGGGGAATCTGAAAAAGAGAAGAGTGAAAAGAGAAGAGTGAAGAGTTAGGGTATGCCGCGCAGCGGCACAGATCATAATGATCCCCAAAGGGGATATCACAACTTTTCTCTTTTCACACTTCTCTTTTCACGCATTACAAAGGTATTGATTATGAAAACAGTCGAACTGTACACCGACGGGGCTTGCAGCGGGAATCCCGGGCCCGGCGGCTGGGGCGCGATCCTGCGCTATAACGGGGTGGAAAAGGAGCTCTCCGGCGGGGAGGCCATGACCACCAACAACCGCATGGAGCTCACCGCTGTGATCCAGGGCCTGCTGGCCCTAAGGGAGAGCTGCGTAGTGGAGCTCTGGTCGGACTCCAAATACGTGATCGACGCCCTGGAAAAGGGCTGGGCCTGGGGCTGGCGGAAAAAGGGCTGGATCAAAAGCGACAAAAAGCCCGCGCTGAACCCGGACCTCTGGACCATGCTGCTGGACCTCTGCAGCCAGCATGAAATGCACTATCACTGGGTCAAGGGCCACGCCGACAACGCATTCAACAACCGCTGCGACGCCCTCGCCGTGGCGGAACGGGAGAAATTTGCATGAACTATCACGACAGGCCCTTAAAGCTCTTCATCCAGTATATCGGCCACCACAAAAAGCTCTTTGCCATCGACATGGCCTGTGCCCTGGCGGTGGCGATCATCGACCTGGTGTTCCCCTACGTGTCCCGCCAGTCCATGTACCGCTTCCTGCCGGACAAGCTCTTCACCACCTTCTTTGTGGTGATGGGCGTCATGATCGCGGCCTATTTCCTGAAGGCGCTGCTCTATTACATCATCACGGTGCTTGGCCACAAGATGGGCGTGCTCACCGAGGCGGACATGCGCCGGGACCTCTTCACCCACATGCAGGATCTCTCCTGCTCCTTCTTTGACAAGAACCGCACCGGCGTGCTGCTGAGCCGGGTGGTGAGCGACCTGTTCGAGGTGACGGAGTTGGCCCACCACGGGCCGGAGAACGTGATCATCTGCTCCCTCACCATCCTGGGCTCCCTCATCATCATGTTCACCCTTCAGTGGCAGCTGGCCCTGGTGCTGGCCATCGTGCTGCCCCTCACCCTCTGGTTCACCCTGAGCCAGCGCTTCCGTATGCGCAGCGCCAACGTGGAGGTCAAGCGCAAGACCGCCGAGATCACCGCCGCCATCGAGAGCAGCATCTCCGGCGTGCGCACTGCCAAGGCCTTCGCCAACGAGGACATGGAGGTGGAGAAGTTTGACTCCGCCAACGCCGTCTTCAAGGGCGCCAAGGTGGAATACTACCGCTCCATGGGCCTGTATATGAGCGGGATGGAGTTCACCACCGGGGTGCTGCAGGTGCTGGTGATCACCGTGGGCGGCCTGCTCATCATGGCAGGGCGGATGGACTATGTGGATCTGGTGACCTTCACCCTCTACGTCTCCACCTTCGTCTCTCCCCTGCGGAAGCTGGTAATGTTCGCGGAGCAGTACATGCAGGGCGCGGCGGGCTTCTCCCGCTTCCTGGAGATCATGCGCACCGAGCCCGAGATCCAGGACGCTCCCGACGCGGAGGAGCTGGGCCCCATCCGGGGACAGATCGATGTGAACGATGTGAGCTTCCATTACGACAACGGGGTCCCGGTGCTGAGCCACATCGACCTGCACATCGCCCCGGGAGAATGCTTTGCCGTGGTGGGCCCCTCCGGCGGCGGCAAGACTACCCTCTGCCAGCTGATCCCCCGCTTTTACGATGTGTGCGAGGGCAGCATCACCGTGGATGGCAGGGATGTGCGCGCGGTCACCCAGCGCTCCCTGCGCCGGAACATCGGCATCCTGCAGCAGGACGTGTTCATGTTCGCAGGCACCGTCCGGGACAACATCCGCTACGGCCGGCCCGACGCCACGGACGAGGAGATCGTGGAGGCCGCGCGCCGGGCGGAGATCCATGACGAGATCATGGCCATGCCGGAGGGCTACGACAGCTACATCGGCGAGCGGGGCGTGATGCTCTCCGGCGGGCAGAAGCAGCGCCTCTCCATCGCAAGGGTCTTTCTCAAAAACCCCAAGGTGCTGATCCTGGACGAGGCCACCTCCGCCCTGGACACCGTCACCGAGCAGCGGATCCAGAAGTCCCTGGACGAGCTGAGCGTGGGGCGCACCACCATCATCATCGCGCACCGGCTCTCCACCGTGCGGCATGCCGACTGCATCGCCGTGGTGGAGGGAGAACATATCATCGAGCTGGGCAGCCATCAGGAACTGATGGCTAAAAACGGCGCCTATGCCGCGCTGTGCAGAGCCCAGAATCTGGAGGGTTAAGCATGCTGAACATCCGAAAAGGCGGGCACCGGGACCTGGAACGCTGGTACAACATGTTCGAGGTGGATTTTGACGAGAGGGAGCTGCTGCCCAAGCTGGGGCTCCATACCGCCATCTCCAAGGGGGACGCGGAGCTGCTCATCATCTACGATGAGGACAGCAAGCTGGAGCTGGCCTATGCCCTGGTCCTCTGCCGCAATGTCTACGGCTATGTGCTGCTCAAATACTTCGGCGTGCTGCCCTGGTACCGGGGCAAGGGCATCGGTCTGCAGGCCATGCGCATGCTCAACAAGCGCTACGCCGAGACCCAGGGGATCCTGGCGGAGATCTCGGTCTTCGACCCCGAGGACACCGAGACCCGGCGCAAGCTCAACAAATACTTCTCCCGCTTCGGCTATGAGCCCCTGAACTGTGACTATCGCCTGGGCGGGGCGGAGGCGGACCTGCTGATCAAGCCCATCAAGGGCGCGGCCGAAATCGCCCCGGTGGCGGACCGGGTGATCCGGGACTTCTACTCCCGGGTGATCGGCCCCACAAAGTTTGCCAGAATGGTGGAGATCCGGGTCAAATGAGCGGGAACAAGGCTGTGCTGTTCGATATGGACGGCGTGATCTTCGATTCCGAGCGGGCAGTGCTGGCGGTGTGGCGGGAGCTGGCCGCGGAGCAGGGCCTTCCCGGGATCGGGGAGGTCTTTCTCCAATGTGTGGGCACCAACAAACGCCGCACGGAGGAGATCCTCCTGGCGGCCTACCCCAGCTTGGACTTCCGGGCCTTCGACGGGGAGGTGCGCCGCCGCTTCCGGGCCAGATACGACGGGGGAAGGCTCCCGGTGAAGCCCGGGACGGAGCAGATCCTCCGCGCCCTGCGGGAGAGAAAGCTTCCCCTGGCCCTGGCCTCCTCCACGGACAGCGCCGTGGTCCGCCGGGAGCTGGAGGAGGCGGGGCTGCTGGGCTATTTCGACGCGGTGATCGGCGGGGACCAGGTGCATGTCTCGAAGCCCAACCCGGAGATCTTCCTCCTGGCGGCCAAGGCCCTGGACGCCGCGCCCGAGGACTGCTTTGTCATCGAGGACAGCTTCAACGGCATCCGGGCCGCCCGGGCCGCGGGCATGCATGGCGTGATGGTGCCGGACCTGCTCCCCCCGGACGGGGAGATGGAGCGGCTGGCAGAGGTGATCCTGCCGGACCTCAACGCGGCGGAAGAATATATAATAGGAAGAGTGACAGGGGATGCCTGAGGCGTCCCCTGTCGCTTCCAGCGACGCAACGGGGAAATTCGGAATTGTGGGAAACGAGAAACACCTCCCCTGAGCAAGGGGAGGTGGCACGGCGCAACCCCCGCAAGCGCCGTGACGGAAGGGTTGTATAATCGGTCCTGATAGAGCGATCTGAGACAAGGGAACGACCCCTCAGTCCCAGTGTGCGCACTGGGACAGCTCCCCTTGCGCAGGGGAGCTTACAAGGAATGGGCAACGGGACGATCCCCTCAGTCTCCGCCTTTCCCGAAATTCTGTTGCCCTTGCGGGAAAAGTCTGTTATAATACCCGCATTATGGAACTTCTCATCAAACAAATACTGGAAAACAAGGAAGCAGCCGCCCTCCCCTCTTTGCTGGAGAGCGGAGGGCTTCCTGCGCTCGTTTCCGGACTTTCCGCGGTGCACCGGGCAAATCTGGCCGCGGCCCTGCGCCTGGAGACGGAGCTGCCCCTGGCGGTCCTCTGCCCGGACGACACCGCGGCGGAGAACATGGCCCGGGACCTCTCGGCCATGCTGGGCCTCCCGGTGGCCAGCCTCGGCATGCGGGACTTTACCTTCTATCCCGCGGAGGCCGCCTCCCGCCAGGCGGAGCAGAAGCGCCTTGCCGCCCTCTACGCCCTGCAAAAGGGGCAGGTGGAGATCTTCACCGCCTCCGTCTCCGGCCTCATGCAGCGGACCATCCCGCCCCAGACCCTGGAGCAGGCCGCCTTCACCCTGGAGGCCGGGGGCAGTTATGCCATCGAGGACGTGGAGGACGCCCTGCTGCGCTGCGGCTATGCCCGCTGCGAGCAGGTGGAGGGCCCGGGACAGTTCGCCCGCCGTGGCGGTATCCTGGACTTTTTCTCCCCCGCGGACCCGGAGCCGGTGCGCGTGGAGTTCTGGGGGGACGACATCGACTCCATGGGCCGCTTCGACGTGAGCTCGCAGCGCCGCTCGGAGAGCGTGGAGCGCTGCACCATCCTGCCCGCGGCGGAGACCTTGCCCAGCCTGACCCTGGGGGGCGTGGAGACCCTGGCCAGGGAAATCGAAAACGCCGCGGAGCGCTTTGCCAAAAAGCGCGGCAGCGAAAACGCGGCCTCTCTGGCCGTCACCCTCCGCGCCGACGCGGACCGGCTGCGGGGCGGGGTGCTGATGTCCGACGCGGACCGCTACCTCCCCCTCATCTATCCCATGGCCTCGGCCCTGGACTATCTGCCGGAGAACGCCCTGCTGGTGCTGGAGCAGCCCGCCCGCTGCGCCGAGCGGGCCCGGGATTTCCAGAAGCAGCTGCAGGAGGACCTGCGGGAGCTGCAGAAGCGGGGCCAGGTGGCCCTGAACGCGGAGAATTTCTATCTCAGCTGGGACAACGTGGTGCGGCGTCTCGCGGATTTCCCTCTGTACATGACCGACGCCTTCACCGTGGGCCGGACCCCGCTCCCGCCCAGGACCCTCACAAGCATCCCGGCAAAGCAGCTCCCCTCCTATGCCGGCAGCGCCCAGGCAGCCGCCGAGGACGTGAAGATCTACCTCAAGCAGGGCCACCGGGTGGTGGTGCTGGCGGGGGACGAGCGCCGGGGCAAGGTACTGCAGGACTTCTTCAGGGACCACGAGATCCCGGCCATCCTGGACCCGGAGCTGAGAAAGCTGCCGGACTTCGGGGAGTGCCGCATCGGCGTGGGTGCCCTTTCCGCGGGCCTGGAATACCCGGGGATCAAGCTGGCCGTCCTCACCGACGCCCAACTGCTCCGCGCCCGGAACAAAAAGCAGGCGGCCAGGAAAAAGCTGCCCTCCAACCGCCAGCGCATCGAGAGCTACGCGGATCTCTCCGTGGGGGACTATGTGGTCCACGAGAACCACGGCATCGGCCGCTTCGCCGGCATCGTGAAGATGCAGGTGGACGGCTTCGAAAAGGACTATGTGAAGATCCAGTACGCCGGGACGGACAGCCTGTATGTGCCGGCCACCCAGCTGGATCTGGTGACCAAATACACCGGCGCCGGGGAAGACAAGGCCGTGAAGCTCTCCAAAATGGGAGGCGCGGAGTGGACCAAGACCCGGCAGCGGGCCAAAAGCGCCGCCAAGGACATGGCCAAAAAGCTTATCGCCCTCTATGCCGAGCGGCAGCGCCTGCCGGGCTACGCCTTCTCCCCGGACAGCGAGTGGCAGACGGAGTTTGAGGAAAACTTCGGCTACACCGAGACCGACGATCAGCTCCGCTGCGTGGCGGAGATCAAGGCGGATATGGAGTCCTCCGTGCCCATGGACCGGCTCCTCTGTGGGGACGTGGGCTTCGGCAAGACGGAGGTGGCCCTCCGGGCGGTGATGAAGTGCGTGCTGGACGGCAAGCAGGCGGCCATCCTGGTGCCTACCACCGTGCTGGCCCAGCAGCATTACCAGACGGCCCTGCAGCGCTTTTTCGGCTTCCCGGTGAACATCGGGGTGCTGAGCCGCTTCAAGACCGGGGGCCAGTCCCAGAAGCTGCTCACGGAGCTGGCAAACGGCAAGTGCGATCTGGTCATCGGCACCCACCGGCTCCTGAGCAAGGACGTGAAGTTCAAGGATCTGGGCCTGCTGGTGGTGGACGAGGAGCAGCGCTTCGGCGTGACCCACAAGGAGCACATCAAGGAGCTTTCCCGGGGCGTAGACGTGCTGACCCTCTCGGCAACACCCATCCCCCGGACCCTGAACATGGCCATGTCCGGCATCCGGGACATGTCCACCATCGAGGAGCCGCCGGAGGACCGGCTGCCGGTGCAGACCTTCGTGATGGAGCACGACTGGAACGTGATCGCCGACGCCATCCGCCGGGAGCTGCAGCGGGGCGGCCAGGTCTATTACCTGCACAACCGCATCGACGACATCGACCGCACGGCGGTGCGCCTGCGGGAGATGCTGGAGGACGTGACCGTGGCGGTGGCCCACGGCCAGATGGACAAGACCATGCTGGCAAACGTGATGGAAAACGTGGCCAACGGCCAGGTCCAGGTGCTGGTCTGCACCACCATCATCGAGACCGGCATCGACATCCCCAACGTGAACACCCTCATCATCGAGGACGCGGATAAGCTGGGTCTGGCCCAGCTGCACCAGATCCGGGGCCGGGTGGGCCGCTCCACCCGCAGAGCCTCGGCCTACCTCACCTTCCGGCGGGACAAGGTCCTCACTGAGATCGCGGAGAAGCGTCTCTCCGCCATCCGGGACTTTGCGGCCTTCGGCTCCGGCTTCAAGATCGCCATGCGGGACCTGGAGATCCGGGGCGCGGGCAATCTCCTGGGGGCGGAGCAGTCCGGCCACATGGTGGACGTGGGCTATGATATGTATATGAAGCTGCTCAGCGAGGCGGTGCTGGAGGCCCGGGGCGTGCCGGTGCCCCAGCGGGCGGAGTGCTCGGCGGATCTGGCGGTGGCCGCCAACATCCCG
This sequence comes from uncultured Eubacteriales bacterium, assembly GCA_900316255.1. Lineage (GTDB taxonomy): Bacteria > Bacillota > Clostridia > Oscillospirales > Oscillospiraceae > Limivicinus. Next base: position 31,334 of record ONCI01000008.1, read on the forward strand.
GAGCGCTATGTCCCCTCCTCGGAGCAGCGCATGGACCTGTACCGCCGCATTGCCGCCATCCGCAGCGAGGAGGAGGCGGACGACCTGCTGGACGAGCTCATCGACCGCTACGGCGATCCCCCTCCCGGGGTCAGCGCCCTGATCCAGGTGGCGCTGCTGCGTGGCGAGGCAGGCAAGGCCGGGGTCACCGACATTGCCCAGAAGCAGGGCTACCTGCGCTTCACGGTGCAGGACTTCGACATGGAGCGGGTCTCTGCCCTCTACGCCCGGCCTGAGTACAAGGGACGGCTCCGGGTGGAGGCGGGCTCCAGGCCCTGTCTCAGCCTGCGCATCAAGGCCAAAAACCACGTGGTGGACGAGGCCCGGCGCTTTGTGGCCGATTGGAGCGGACCCAAAGCGTAAAATTCACAATTTGCCCTTGTATGCCGGGATTCCCGGTGGTATCATACGAACATTCCAAGCGAAAAGAGGAAAGAATATGAAAAAGCTGTTTATCGGGCTGCTGGTGCTGGGCATCCTCGTGATCGGGGTGCTGGGCTTCACCAACAGCGACCTGCTGGCAAAGACCGACAAGACCGCCGCCCCGGCGGAGCCCGTCGAGACCGCCGCGGAGCCTGCCGACCAGGCGGAAGCTGCTGCCGAAGAAGCCCAGGTGCAGGCCGGCGGTGTGGATTATGAGGCCATCTATGCCCTCCATGCGCCGGAGGAGGTCGTCATGACCATCGACGGAAAGGACGTGACCTGGCAGGATTATTTCTACGCCTTCTACAATCAGGCCCAGGGCATGGAGCAGACCTTCCAGATGTACCAGAGCTACGGCATGGCCATGGGCTGGGACAGCCAGGCCAACGAGGCGGGCCAGACCTTTGCGGAGCTGGTGGACGAGAGCGCCGAGAAGACCATGCGCTCCCTCATCACAGTGGAGAGCCTGGCAGAGGAAAAGGGCGTCACCCTGAATGAAGAGGAAGAGGCCCAGCTGGAGGCCGAGCACAAGGATAACATCAGCTATTTCTGCGGCGAAAACGGCACCGAAGAGGATCTCTATGCCAAGCTTGAGACCATGTATCTGAGCAAGGGCTTCTATTCCCGCCTGATCCGCCACAGCTATCTCACCCAGGCCATCCTCCGCACCGAGGGCGAGCAGCTCTCCGACGAGGAAGTGCTCTCCTGGATGGAGGAAAACGGCATCCTCTCCGCCAACCACATCCTCATCGGCACCATGAACCTGAGCACCGGCGAGGCCCTGGACGAGGCGCAGGTGGAGGAAAAGACCGCCCTGGCCCAACAGATCGCCCAGGAGCTGCGGGCCATCGAGGATCCCGCGGAGCGGGAGAAGCGCTTCCTGGAGCTGAAGGAGCAGTACTGCGAGGACGGCGGGGACTATGTCTTTGGCCCCGGCGTCATGGTGGAGGAGTTCTACAACGGCACCCAGGCCCTGGCAGAGGGTGAGGTCTCCGAGCCCGTCCAGAGCACCTATGGCTACCACATCATCCTGCGTCGCCCCCTGAAGGCCGACGACAATGTCATGAGCGCCGGCGGCACCCAGAGCGCCCGGGAGACGATGGTGAGCGAGCGGATGGACCAGATGCTGCAGGATCGGATGGATCAGCAGGTGGTGGAATACGCCCCCGGCTTCCAGGCCCCCAAGATCCTGGACTACTACACCAAGCCCGTGTATACGGAGTAAAAGTTTCTAGTTTATAGTTTTTAGCTTTTAGGAGAAGGAGCAGCGATGAGGCTGCTCCTTCTTTTTGTGCTATTCCTTACTTCCCACACCGCCGTAGGGGCGGCCTTTGGCCGCCTCCTTTTGCCTCTCTGCCAGGCAACATTGCGGCCGCCTCTATACTTGGCCGAAAGCCCCGGTTCCGCCGTAGGGGCTGCCGCCCTCGGCAGCCCGGCGGGACGAGACGTCATCCATCCATGATTTGGGCGAATCCGTTCATTGCTGGATACGAATTCGCCCAAGATGCATCTATGCCCGAGAAGCACTGCGCGGGCCGCCAAGGGTGTCGGCCCCTACGACATTCTTTTTCTCCCGCACAGCAGCGCCGTAACGGGGAGCACCAGGAAGGAATAGAACAGATTCAAAAGGGGAATGATCGTCCGGCTCCAGTGCTGCAGACTGGCCGGGTCCCGGCCGAGAGAGAGACCCAGGGCGACGGATACGCCGCCGCAGAGCCAGATCAGGACCCGGCCTCCGGAAAAATCCAGGCGGGACTCCCCCCGGGCCGGCCGGTATCCCAGGGCAAGGCGCAGGCAGCGCTGGGCGCCATGGAGACAGAGCCCGCCCAGCAGAAAGTCCGGCAGGATCCAGAGCCCCACCACCAGAGCTTCCATCCGCTCCAGACTGCGGAAAAATACCAGGTTTCGCACCAGGGCGAAAAAGGGGGCGGAGAGCCGGGCGCTGAGGGAGGGACCGAAACGGCCCTGGACCGCGGCGCCCAGGGCGCAGAGCAGCAGGGCAAAGAGCACCAGCCGCGCCGCGCAGGGGAGGAAGTCCTCCCCTGCTTTCTCCTGCCCCGGCAGAAAGAAAAAGCGGACCGCCAGGGCAAAGGCCAGCAGATTCAGGGAGGGAAAGGCGCTGCAGAGCAGCGCCTCCCCCCGGAGAGGCAGCAGCTCACTGGGGTCTACGGACCGGGCGGCCTTCAGCAGGATCAGCACCAGCACCAGAAACAGGACCGGCCCCACCGCCCGGGCCAGCCGCGTCAGGCTGCGAAAGGGACCCAGGGCGGCGATCAGGATCAATAGCCCCATGCTGAGCATGAAAAAGCCCGGGCCGCTGTGGGGATAGGCCGAGATCTGCAGCCGATCCGCCCCGGCGCGGAGCAGAAAACCCGTATAGACCAATAGCCAGCCGGCGAAAAGCAGCAGCAAAGACCCGCCCAGGCGTCGTCCCAGGGCGCGCCGCACCAGCTCCGGGAAGCACTCCCCCGGGTTGAGCGTCCCACGGAGACGGCGCAGCAGAGCGGCATAGAGCAGCCCCAGGGGCAGAGCCGCCAGCGGGCCCAGCCAGGCGGAGCTGCCGCCCAGGGCGGCGGCGGAGCCCGGGATCAGCCGCAGCGCCGGCGAGAGCAGGGCTGTGCCGATAAGGAGATCCAACTTCCCCTCGCTTCTCTTCATGAGCCCGTCCTCCTCAGCTGATATCGTTGCTGTGCAGCAGCTCGGCCCGGACCCGGAGGCGCAGGGAGAGCTCCGGCAGCATTTCTCCCAGACTCTCCCCCAACCCCCGGCAGCGCAGAGGCGCCGCCAGCTCCAGCCGTCTTCCCAGGCCGAGGAAGTCCGCCTCCAGCTCCCGAGAGCGCTGCAAAAGCCTCTGCAGGCGGTGGACAAACTCCTTTTCCAAAAGCGCTGTGAGTTCCTCCCGGTAATCCTCCCGGGCGACGCTGGGGAAGCCCTCGATCTCCAGCACCGTGGCCCGGACCTTGCCTGTGACGGCAAGGCCCGTGAGGGCGCCATCCCGGTCAAAGAGAGGCCGGATTTCACAGTCACCCCCCTGCAGCTCCAGGGTCACCGCCCGGCCCTGCCCGTCCCGCAGCAGCAGCGGGCAGGGGGAGAGGCTGCCCGTGAGCAGCTCCGCCGCCATGGCCTCCTCCGGGGACAACTCCGCCAGCAGGCCCGCCTCCCCCAGGACCGAGGGCAGGACCTTCCTCCGCCCCGGTGGAAGGCTGCAGGCGCAGGGCGCGGATCAGGCTGCTGCCCTGCCGGTCCAGATCCCGCAGGATGCCCCCCGCGGTGGAGAGGCTGCCCGCCTGCTCCCGGTCCGGGGCCAGGCGGCGGAGGCTGGAAGCGGCGCCGCTCTCCAGGGCTTCCCGGGCCCTGCCCTCCAGCAGCAGAAACACCGGCTGGTCCAGCCGCAGGTCCGAGGAGCGGCACACCGCGGAGAGCAGATCCGCCATGCCCTGCCGGGCATAGCGCTCCCCCAGCAGGATGTTTTGCAGATGGCCGCAGAAGAGCTCCTCCCCCGCCCGGCTCTGCAGCTGCTCGATGGCCTGGCTCAGGGAGCTGCCGCTGCCGCTGAAGCAGAGGGCTTCTTCCTCCTCCGAAGGGGCGGAACTGAGACTCAGGATCAGGCCGCCGGGGGCGGCGTCCAGGCCCATGCTCTCCATCAGGCGCAGCTGCTCCAGCTCCCGCCGCTGGCCGTAGAGGCCGCCGCAGCCGGCGATCCCCGGCAGGAGGCAGAGAAGCAGCAGGAGAAGCAAAACCTTTTTCATGGCGTCTTCCCCCTTCGAAGCAGCTTCCGGAGCCCGGGCAGCAGGGGCGGCCTGGCGGAGGGAGAGGGCGAGAGATAGGGTGTGCCGAAGCTCTCCAGCTCGGAAAGGTGCAGCAGCAGCACGCAGCCCGCGAGCCCCAGGCCGTAGAGCCCGGCAAGCATGGCCCCCAGCAGCAGCGCCAGACGGCCCAGCCGCAGAGCAAAGCCCAGGTCCTGGCTGGGCAGGGTGTAGCAGGCGATGCCGGACACCGCCACCACGATGATGGCGATGGGCGAGACCAGCTTGGCCTCCACCGCCGCCTGGCCCACGATCAGCGCCCCGATGATGGAGACCGTGTCCCCGATGGGGTTCGGCATGCGCAGGCCCGCCTCCTGCAGCAGACTGAAGGCGGCCAGCATCCCCAGCACCTCCAGGGCTGTGGAAAAGGGCAGGTCCTGCTCCGCCCGGATGATGCTGAGCAGCAGCCGGGTGGGGATCATCTCGGGATGGTAGAGGGCCACCGCCGTGTAAAAGCCCGGCAGCAGCAGCCCGATGCCCAGGGCAAGCCAGCGCAGGGACGCGAGGGCGGCGGAGACCAGCGGGTGCATGCTGCCGTCCCCCGTCACCTCCAGGAAGGCCGGAAGGGAGGCTGGCAGCAGCAGACCTACCGGCAGCCCGTCTGCCAGGATGCCCACCCGGCCCTGATCCAGGTGCATGGCAAAGCGGTCAGGCCGCTCGGTGTGCAGCAGCTGGGGAAAGGGGGAGGCGGGGCAGTCGGCCAGGCCGCTCTCCAGGGGGCCCAGGGAGAGCAGCGCGTCCACATGGATCCGGTCCAGCCGCCGGGCCAGCTCCCGCACCGTGTCCTCCCGGGCGACCCCCTCCATATAGAGCAGGGCAACCCTTGTGCGGCTGCGGCGGCCCAGGCAGCTCTCGGTGAGCTTCAGGGCGGGCGTGTTCAGCCGCTGCCGCACCAGGGCGGTGTTCACCCGCAGGGTCTCGGTGAAGGAATCCTTGCCGCCCTTCAGGGATTTTTCCAGGCTGGGCTCTGCCACCGCCCGGCGCTGGGCGCTGCGGGCTTCAAAGCTGAGAGCGCAGCCCAACTCCTCAAAGAGCACCAGGCAGCTGCCCCGGCAGATGGCCTCCGCGGCGGCGTCCAGATCCGGGATGCGCTCCGCGGAGCAGCGGTAGATGAGCCCCGCAAGGCAGCGCTCCAGGGCCTCCTCCTGACTGCGGAGGCGGCCGGTGCGGAGCAGCTCCGTCAGCGGGCGCAGGATCTCCAGACCCAGGGCGTCTCCGGCCACCACCCCGTCCAGCCAGCAGACGGGGAGCAGCAGCTTCTCCTCCAGACCGCAGCGGATGAGCCGCTCCGTATAATCGGCGCAGCCGGCAAACTACTCCATAGGATCCCCGGAAAAAGGGGGACTATGCGGCGGCAGACAGGATCTGGAAATCTTTTTCAAAATTTGTGAAAAAAGATGTTGACAAATCCAGGTTTCGGTGCTATATTAGCCGAGCGCCTGTGAGAGAGGCACCGAGTTCCAAAGCGAGAACAAGAAAGTTTTGGGAAAAACGAAAAAAGTTCTTGACAACCGGAATTCAAAGTGCTATTATAATCAGGCTGACGCCGATGAGGCGGGAGCAAGATGTACCTTGAAAATTGAACAATGTAAGAAAAAGCTTATGCTAAATAAGCACCAGAGAAGGGTTCTTTTAAACGACGAAAAGTCGTTAAAAATTCTTTTGAGAGCTAGTAAGCTTCAATAAGATTTT
>ONCI01000109.1 GCA_900316255.1 uncultured Eubacteriales bacterium
TGATTGCAATATTCATAGAGCTTTACCTCCATTGTTTTTGTCGGGCCACGGTTGCTTGTATCAGCATTATACGTTTCTTCCCCAACAATTGCAAGCCCTCCGCCTGAATTTGTTGGCAGCTTCCAATGTCTTCCAATCAGGTATTTTTTTTACAAAAAACGCGGGAGCGCTGAAACCTTTTGGCCCTCTCATCCGTTATAGAGAATAGAGAAAAGCACAGCAGCTTTCCTTCTCTGTATAGACAGATCTCGAAAATAATGCTAAAATGACAGCAAAGAGCCGGAGCGTTCCGGCCCCGCAGATCTGACGCCGCACACTTTCCCGCCTTTTTCGATCCCCAATGCGAGAATAAAAAGGAGGCATCCGCAATGAAACGATCCGCCCGCACCCTGGCTCTGCTGCTCTGCCTTTGCCTGACCGTGAGTCTGCTGGTCGGCTGCAGTTCCGCCCAGACGCAGGCTCCCGCCGCCGCGCCGGAGCAGGCCCCGGAGCCGACACCGGAGCCGACACCCGAGCCCACGCCGGAGCCTATCGACTACCTTGCTCTCTATCAGGAGGCCGCGGAGGCTCTCTCCCGGCAGGAGGACCTGGTGGCCGAGTTCCGGATCAGCCAGGACATCACCCTGCCCGATTATACGGCAGAGGAACCCGGCGCGATCACCACGCTCTCCGAAACCACGACCCGCAGCGTCTCCCTCCAGGGCCTGCAGGGCGACGCTCTTCTGGCGAAGGTGGAGGACGTGATCATCATCGGTCAAAACCCCAGAAGCGAGCAGAGGCTCCTCTACGCCGACGGGGTGGAATATGTGGAGCTGAACAACAGCCGCTTCTGCTCGGAAACAGATCGGGACTGCTTCCTGGCCTCTCTTCCTCCCCTGCTGCTTCTGGACAGCGAACTCTGCGGCCCTGTCACCGGAGAGGAGACCGACAAGGGCAGCTCCCTGCGCTTTGAGGCGCCGGAAGAAGCCGCGTCCTGGGCCCTGCCGGAGGAGGCGGAGCTGCTGGAGGCGGAGGGCGGCGCCCTCCTCTCCGCCGACCACGCTCTCACCGAAGAAAGTCTTGCCGTCCGCTACCGCTTTGGCGGGCTGGAGGTCCGAACCCGCTATGAGCTCAGCTTCCGCAGCCCGGAGGGCCTGGATCTGGCTCCTGACATGCCCGCAAACGCCAAGGGCTGGGAGACGCTGGACGATCCCACCGCGCCGCTGGCCGTTCTGCGGGCCGGTCTTCTCCTGGCCGACGCCAAAGCCGCCAATGCCGAGTTCGTCTTCAACTACTATTCCGAGGCCGCCGGCATCTCCGCCCGCTATTATCAGGAGGAAAGCCTGCTGGACCGGGGCAGTACCGCGCTTTACCACGGGAACACCTCCGTCTCTAGGGTGGACTACACCAGCTCTCAGACTTATGCCTATTCCTATGAGGAGACCTTCGACAAGGGCAATCTGACCACCAGCTACAGCGACGGGACGGAGGAGCACTCCACCATGTCCTCCCGGGAACTCAGCGATCTCGTCTCCTATGATCTGCTCCAGTACTTCCCTGTTCCCGCCTATCTGAAGGACGCCGAGAGCAAGGACGTGGGCGCCTACCGGCTCATCAGCTTTGCCGGCTCCGATGACTACGGTGAAGCCGTCAAAACCGAGGTCGGGGTGGATCTCTTCCCCGGCCAGCCCACGATCCTGGACGACTATGCCAGCGCTTACCTGACCAAGAGTCTCACAGGCTTTCTGGCGGTGGAAAAGGTCTCCGGCATCCCCACCGCCCTGAACCTGGACTATGCCGGCATCCACACCATTGAGGACCATCCCTATTCCCTGGTGATGCAGATGAATGTGGGTCTGAAGCTCTATACCGAGGACGCCGGACGCGACATCCAGGAAGACCCGACAGACGGCCCGGAGCCGGAGACGCGGCCCAGCCCCGTTTTCTACGAGGTCAGCGACGGGGAAGGCCACAGCATGTACCTCTTCGGCACCATCCACATCGGTGACGACCGCACCGCTTATCTGCCCCAGGTGATCTATGACGCCCTGGAAGACGCCGACGCTCTGGCCGTGGAGTTCGACGACAAGAGCTTTGAAGAGAGCATCGACGAGGACGACGAGCTGCGGCAGACGCTGATGCGCGCCTATTACTACACCGACGGTACCACCATCCAGAATCACCTGGACTCCGATGTGTACAAGGAAGCGCTGGACTACATCAAGGTCATCGGCAATTACACCGACAGCGCCGAAGCCATGAAGCCCTATCTCTGGGGAAACGGCATCGAGCTGTTCTATCTGTCTCAGGGGCGAAAGCTCAGCGGCGCCCGGGGTGTGGACGCCCGGCTCATGCGGCTGGCCCGGGAGAGCGGCAAGGAGATCCTGAATGTGGAATCCGGGGAGTTCCAGATCACCATGGTCACCGGCTATTCCGACCCGGTGCAGGAGCTGATGCTGGCGGAGACGACCTCTACCACCCGGCAGGAGTACCTGAACGCCAGCTATGAGCTGTTCGAGGCCTGGTGCGAAGGGGACGAGCAGGCTTTGATCCAGCGGCTCGCCGCCATGGACGAGGAGGAACGGGCCGAGCTGGACGAGGACGAGCTTGCCATCTATGATGAGTACCACCAGAAAATGGAGGTGGAACGAAACGCCGCCATGGTGGAGGTGGCCAAGGGCTACCTGGCTGAGGGACGAAAGGTGTTCTTTGCCGTAGGTCTTGCCCATCTGCTGGGCGACGGCGGCCTGGTCCATGCCCTGCGGGACGCGGGCTTCACCGTGACGCTGATCGACACCCACTGAGCAAGGGCCGCTCCGATTCTCCCGGCAGTCCCCTGTGTTCCGATTTGAAAAAAAGCAAAAACCTCCGCAACCGCTGAAACCTTTTCCCCTGCTCAAACGTTATACAGACAGCACCTGGGCGGCGCGACTACTCCTTCTTTCCTTCTTCTCTCCCCTTTCGCGCCGCCCCTTTCTCTCCCGCTTCTTGTCAGGAGGCGGCCTCCATGCTATAATCGGGCTAAGGATCCGAAGGAAGGAGGCACTGCCATGGGTTTCTTTGATTTTCTGAAAGGGCCCGATATCCACGCGGGACTGGAACGCTTTCGCGCCACCTCCGGCGCCATCCTGCTGGATGTGCGGGAGGCGGACGAATACGCCGCAGGGCATATTCCGGGCAGCCTGAACCTGCCCCTCTCGGCCATCGACACCGCCGAGATCAGCATCCCCGGGAAGGACACGCCCCTCTTCGTCTACTGTCTGGCCGGCACCCGAAGCGCCCAGGCCATCGCCCGGCTGCGGCAGCTGGGCTATACCCGGGCGGAAAACATCGGCGGCATCCGGACTTACAAGGGCGAAACGGAAAAGCTGAAATAGAAGGGGCCCTCCCCCTCGACGCAAAAAACTCCGATCCGTGAGGATCGGAGTTTTTTTATTTTGGGAAGAAGTCTTACTTCTTGGCCAGGCCCTTCTGGCGGGCATACTCGGCAGCGCCCAGAGCGCCCATCAGCTGGGGGTCGGTCTTCAGGTTGATGACCTTCAGCTTCA
>ONCI01000082.1 GCA_900316255.1 uncultured Eubacteriales bacterium
GAAACGATCTCCCAGGCGCTGGATCTGCTGGAGGAGCGGCATGTCAGCGCCACGGCATCCTTTGACCCCGGGGCCATACAAGAACCCCCGGAAAGGATCACAGCCATGAAAAAGAAACGGATCATCAGCCTGGCCCTGGCGGCGGCGCTGATCCTGACCCTGAGCGTTGCGGCCTATGCGGCCTGGAGCGTGCATGCGGCAAAGCAGCAGGAGCTGAAAGAGGATTTCCGAATCGCAGAGAACAACGTGGAGAGCTACGTGGAGTATACCGTCCCCGACGAGGGGGAGGGCCTGGTGCTCCTCTCCGCCGTGAACGACGGCCAGGAGCAGCGGGTGTATGTAAACATTTCCCCCGTTACGGAGGTGGAAGCGGCGGCGTTCCCGGAGAACGCCGGCTTCGGCTGGCGGATCGAGGGTACGGACTGCGGCGGCTATGCGGCGCCACATCTGCCGGTGAACCAGTCTGTTTCCGGCACGGAGCGGATCCGGGCGGCGGTATTGGCCCATGCCTATGACAGAGATACCCAGACCCTGACCCTGCAGTGCTTCATTGATGTGCAGCTGTTCCGGAAAGCTGCGGCGGAGCTGGGAACGGAGAGCGTCCCGCTCACGGTGCAGATGAGCGTTGACGGCGACTCCCGCTCCTTCGGTCCGGTATCTCTCTCCCTGACTGCGGAGCAGCGGCGTTATTTCGACTTCGGTCACGCCCTGTACCACGATGAGGAAACGGACCGCGAGATCGAGCTTGTGGGCCTGGAGCTCACCCCCTTCAGCGCCGTGTGGAAAATGCACTACGAGGGCGACGAGGCTCTCCACAGGCCAGACGCGGATTGGGAGACCTACGGACCCTGGATCCAGCTGGAGGACAAGATCTGCATCCAGGCAAGGCTGATCTTCTCTGACGGCTCGGAGTTTTCCACCGGCGGGGCCCTGACCTGCCCCTATGAAAACGGCACCGTCAATCCCTTCTGCGGCTGGGGCGGCGCCATCGATATCGGGGACGTGCAGCGCATCGTCCTGGGGGATCTGGTCCTCTGGGACGAGAACAGCTGATCGGGACAAAAAGGGCCGGGGGAGGATCCCCCGGCCCGCAGACTGTAGACAAACCTATGCGGCAGAGCTTGGACCCCTTCACGTTCAATCTATGCCAAAATGGGAACTTTTTCGGAAGTTTCCATTTTGGCGTTTCAAGCTGTCGACACTTTGTCGACAGCTTGAGGGCCGGGGGAGGATCCCCCGGCCCGTGCGAGCACTGGGCACTTTGGTTTTCAGAGGAGGAAGAGCGGGCGGCTCGCGTCCTGCGCGAGGGGCGGCGGGATGAGGGCATCCCGCCCTGCGCGGATGGGGTCACGTTCTGTCATCCTGAGCATTGGCGAAGGATCTCGCCCCCGGCGCCGGGTCACGTTATCCGGGCACTGCGATAGATCCCGCCTGGCGCCGTCGGGATCCTTCGTCGGTTCCACCTCCTCAGGATGACAGCGAGAGGCGGGCGGAGCGATCAGGGGATCGCTCCCTACGCGGAGGCAGGGACCTCATCCACCCCGTAGCGCCGAGCAAAGCTCGGCGCTACGTTTTGGCAAAGGGGCATTCGAGCGGCTGATAGCCGCCGCTGCGGGAGTACACAGACGGGCGATTCGTGAATCGCCCCTACGAGAAGAACGGGACTGGAGCCTTTTCGCAGGGGCGGCCCTTGTGGCCGCCCGTTCTTTATCTCAAAACGCATTTCTCACTTCTCAGAACGCAAAACTGAAATCTCAAAATTCCAAATCCCCGGGCCCGAAAAATCGGGCCCGGGGATTTGGAAGAAGCTTACTTTGTCCGGTTCTTTTCGTAGAGGATCTGGAGGCCGGCGATGAGGATGTCCGGCTCCAGGTGGTAATGACGCCTGCAGTAGGGCAGGATCAGGGGGCTGACGCCGCCGGTGATGACAGCGGTGACGGGCTTGCCCAACTCCTCCTCCATCCGGTCGACGACCCCGTCCAGCATGGCGGCGCAGCCGATGAGGGCGCCGGAGCGCATGCAGTCCACGGTGTTGGTGCCGAGAAGCTTGGCGGGACCGGTCAGGTCGATGTAGGGCAGCTGGGCCGCCTGGGCGGACAGGGCGTTCACCGAGACCCAGAGCCCCGGGATGATCATGCCGCCGATGTAGTTGCCGTTTTCCGCGACCACGGTGACGGTGGTGGCGGTGCCCATGTCGATGATGGCGATGGGGGCGGGATACTTGGCCCGGGCGGCCACCGCGGCCACGATCAGGTCGCTGCCCACGGTGCCGGGGTTATCCATGCGGATGTTGAGCCCGGTCTTGATGCCGGGACCCACAACCATCAGATCGATGCCGGTGAGGGACTTCACCGCCTGGGGGATCACGGTCTGCAGGTAGGGGACCACCGAGGAGAGGATGCCGCCCTCGATCTCCTCGGGGCGGATCTTCTGCATGGTCAGGATCCCCTGAATGTCCAGGGCGTACTGGTCGGCGGTCTTGTTCCGGTCGCTGGCGAGGCGGACGGAGAAGAGCTGCTTTCCGTCCTCGATGCCGCCGAGGACGATGTTGGTGTTGCCTACGTCGATGGCCAGGATCATGGGGATCCCTCCTTAAAATCTTTCGAATAAAGTCGACTGTGAAAGTCGCAAACAAACTCAGATTATTGCCCCGAAGGGAATCAAAATCCGTTTTTGAGGCAGCTTTGCCGCCTCAAAAACACCCTGAGGCGAACTATGTGAGCCCCCGCGCCGTCGTCAAACGAAACTCACTCCATTCCGCTTCCCCGGTTTCGAAGAGCCGGGAAAGCTCCATATCCGTTCCTTCCGTTTTCCTCTCAAAATCAAAGCGTCCGCTTTGATTTTGGAAGGAAGAAGGAGGGAAGATTCCCCCGGCGGGGGAAATGTCCGCGCAGCGGACAAAAGGGGGGCGGGGCAAAGCGCAGTTTTCGCCATGCTTGGCGGAAACGGAGCGGTGCGAGCTTCTTCTGACGCAAGCCGCTGCGATAAGCGCGAGTTTGCAATTGCGAAACAAGTTTCGCAATTGATTAGTCCCGCTTCAGGGCGTGGGCCACGGCCTTGGTGACGGCGCCGGCCACGATGCAGCCGGTGATCCACTCCACCAGACCCTGGATGCCTACCACCAGGATGATGAACATAAGGGGGTTCACGGCGCCCTTGGAGGCCACCATGTTCTGGATAAAGTCCGTCTGGTAGAAGACCAGGACGATGTAGCCCATGAAGAGGATGGTGTTCAGCATGGGGGCGGCGAGTCCGCCGGCAAAGTAGCACCAGATCCGGTGCTTGTCCAGCTTCTTGAAGAGCTGGAAGAGCCAGCCGGTGGCGGCGCCCACGAAGCCGCGGATCACCACGCAGAGGATGATGGTGAGCAGGGGGCTCAGCTGAAAGAAAACGCCAGTCATGGCGGACGCCCCTGTCATGGCGTCATACAGACTGGTGAAACCGTAGACCGTTCCCAGAATGGCGCCGCCCAGAGGGCCAAGCAGCATGGCACCGATGGCGATGGGGATCATGGCCAGGGTCATCACCAGGGGCCCCACCGGAATGGAGGTCAGGTGGGTGATGCGCATCACCAGGATGATGGCGATGAAGATGGCGTACTGCGCGATGGTGCGTGCGTCAAAGATGGGAGCATAGGATCTTTTTACCATATGAAATTACCTCCTTGCTTGCGTTTCGGTCTTCCGAATACGCTGCTGCAGACTGCGGCGGCGGGGGTAAGTCTGGGTGCCCTCCTGTCCGAAGCGGTACAGGGGGCGGGCCTCCCTCGCGGCCACGGCTCATTATATCCCAAAGAGACGGCGGATGCAACAGCTTTTTGAAGGATCGGCTCCGCCGCCTTCCCCTTGCAAATCCGCCCGATTGTGGTATAGTGAAGCCGAGGAATCTGACGAAACACAAGGGGGAAAGTTCCATGCTGAAAGGAAAAACCATCGTGCTGGGCGTTACCGGCGGCATCGCCTGCTTCAAGGCGGCGGCTCTGGCCTCCCTGCTGGTGAAGCAGCACGCCAATGTCCAGGTGATCATGACGGAAAACGCCACAAAGTTCGTCACGCCCCTGACCTTCGAGCAGCTCACCGGGCAGAAGGCCCTGACCGATACCTTTGACCGGAACTTTCAGCACAGCGTGGAGCATATCGCCGTGGCGGACCGGGCGGACCTGGTGCTCATCGCCCCGGCCACGGCCAACATCATCGCAAAGCTGGCCCACGGCATCGCGGACGACATGCTGACGACCACGGTGCTGGCCTGCGACTGCCCCAAGGCCATCGCTCCGGCCATGAACACCAGGATGTACGAAAACCCCGTGACCCAGGATAATCTTGCCGCTCTCCGGCGCTACGGCTGGGAGGTGGCGGAGCCCGCCAGCGGGCACCTGGCCTGCGGCGCCGAGGGCAAGGGGAGACTGCCGGAGCCGGAGCAGCTGCTGGAGCTCTGCCTCCACGCCGTCGCCCGGGAGAAGGATCTGCGGGGCAAGCGCGTCCTGGTCACCGCCGGCCCCACCCGGGAGGCTCTGGATCCGGTGCGCTATCTCACCAACCGCTCCTCCGGCCGCATGGGCTATGCCATTGCGAAGGCCGCCGCCAGAAGGGGAGCGGAGGTCACCCTGGTCTCCGGCCCCACCGCGCTGCCGAGACCGGGCTATATGGAGATCGTGGACGTGGAGTCCGCCCGGGAGATGTATGAGGCCGTGACAAGCCGGGCTCCCGACATGGACATCATCATCAAGGCCGCCGCCGTGGCGGACTACCGGCCGGCAGACGTGGCAGAGGACAAGATCAAGAAGAAGGACGGAGACCTCTCCATCCCCCTGGAGCGGACCCTGGATATCCTGGCCGCCCTGGGCCAAAACAAGCGGGAGGGCCAGTTCCTCTGCGGCTTCTCCATGGAGACAAGGGACCTGATCGAAAACTCCCGGAAGAAGCTTACGAAAAAGAACCTGGATATGGTGGCGGCCAACAACGTGAAGGTGGAAGGCGCCGGCTTCGGCGTGGAGACCAATGTGCTCACCCTCATCACCGCCGAGGGGGAGAAGGAGCTGCCCCTCATGTCCAAGGACGCCGCGGCGGACGCCCTGCTGGACGCCATCCTGGAGCGGATGTGAAGCTTCCTTTCATAAAAAAAGACGCAGCATCAGCTGCGTCTTTTTTATGTTTGTTTGTTGATTCAGCGCTCTGCCGCGCGGCGGAGCTTGCGGCCGCTGAGGGCCACCGCGCCGAGACCCATGGCGGAGGCAAAGAGAAGCCCCGTCCAGAGCAGCGGCGTACCGGGATCGCCGGTATCGGGGGAATCCCCGCTGGCGCTGCCGCGCTTGCCGCCGCCGGCGCCTGCCTTTATGGTGAGGCCGGTGGTGGCTTTGCCGTCGTCAAAAGTGATGGTGACGATGTGGCTGCCGGAGTTCAGGGTGCTGAGAAATTCGGGCTTCAGGGTGATGACCACGCCGCCCGTGCTGCCTTCCTCCACCGTATAGTCCGTGCCCAGGACCAGGGGGCCGTTGTCCATCCGCACGCCGGTAAAGTGCAGGTAGCAATCCCCGTTCTTGGGGGTGCGCCTGACGCTGATCGCCAGATCTTCGCCGCTGGTCTTGCCGTAGATGCTGCCGCCGCCGGAGACCACGGTGTATTTCACCACCTGGTCCCACTTGGCGTAGAGGACGGTGTCCCTGGTGATGGGTGTGGTGAAGGAGAAGGGCTGCGTCAGCTGTGGATCGGCGTACCAGCCTTCAAAGGAGCTGCCGGCCTTATAGGGGTCGTCCGGCTCATAGGCGGTTTTGCCGTAGGCCACGCTCTGGGCGGGCACAACGGAGCCGCCGTCGGTCTCAAAGCTCACGGTGTAGTACTGCACCGACCAGAGAGCATAGATCGTCTCGTCCCCGCTGAAGGCGTAGGTCTCCAGATTCAGGGGCTTGCCGCCGGGGGTCAGGGACCAGCCGACCAGATCATAGCCCGCCCGGGTGAATTCGAGCTGCACAAGCTCCAGCAGTTCCGGATCCAGGTAGCCGTCCCCGTCGGTCTCCATGGTGAGAGAGGCGGGCTGGCCGCCGTTACCGTCCAGGGTGACGGTATAGCCCTCTTCATCCTGCATGAAGACGGCCACAAAGACCTTGGGCCCATCCGTCACGGAAAAGCTGAAGGAGGTCTCCTGATAGGGCAGCACCTTGCCGGTGCCGTCCTCCCAGTGGTCGAAGGTGTAGCCCTCGTCCGCCTGGCAGCTGACCTGATAGGGGCCGCCGTCCCGCCAGACATTGGAGCTGAGGCTGGTGTCATAGCTGCCGCCTCCCAGGGAAACGGTGCCGCCCTTGCCCGCGCTGCCCTCGCTGTCCTTGACGCTGACCATGACCGTGGCCAGCCAGCGGGCCTTCAAAGTCAGGTCCGCGGTGACGGGGGTGGAGAAATCATAGGGCGCTTCGCTGCCGGAGGGATCCCGGTACCAGTTGTCAAACAGGAAGGGGGAGAAGCTGGGATCCGCGGGCCGGTGGGCGGGCTTGCCCTCCAGCACGCTCTGGTCGGCCACCTGGGGGCCGCCCATGGTGTCAAAACGCACAGTAAAGCGCTTGGCGTCGGATTCGATGACGGCGTGTTTTACGATGCTGCTGCCGTCCGCTTCGGTGATGTGTTTGCCGTCATTGCCCACCTTGCCGTCAGCGGGCTCCTTCACGGCCACCTTGCTTCCCAGGCTGATGGAGGAGGCCAGGATGGCGCCGTCCGCTCCCTCACCGTCGGCGGTGACGCGCTGGATGCCGTCCTGGATCTCCAGGCTCCCCTCGCTGACCAGGATGCCGTAATCCTTGCCCTCGGCTGTGACCACGCCGGCGATGATGCTGACGCCCGTGGCGCCGGCAAGGCCGCCGGTATAGCCCGTGGCGGTGAGATCGCCGCCGTTGATGACGACGGAATCGGCGGAAAGACCGTACTGGGTGAGCTCGCTGTCACAGTCCAGAGCGGTGGCGGTGGCCTTGACCACGGCTTCCTCTTCCATGGTGAAGCTGCCCTCACAGAGGATGCCGGCGCCCGGGCCGGTCAGGGTGAGCTGGCCTTTCTTCACGGTGATATTGCCTTTCACCTTCATGCAGGGCGCGTCCTTCCCGCTGCTCTCGGCGGTGATCTGGCCGTCCTCCATGCTCAGGTCCTTGTCGGCAAACAGGGCGGCGCCATCGGTCTTGAGGGTGAATTTGCCGTCCAGCTTCAGGGAGCCGTTGAGACTGTAGATGCCCAGGGCCGCGTCCTCCGCCTCCAGCGCGGCGCTGCCCTTCACGGTGAGTTCCAGATCCTTGGCCAGGATCACGGCGCCGGTTTCAGACTCGAAGGCGGAGAGCTTCGCGCCGTTCAGGGTCAGGGTGGCGGTGGAGGGCTCATAGCGGACCGTCCCGTCTCCCAGCACGTTGTTTTTGTTCTCTTCACTGACCCGGACGCCTGCCACCCAGACGGGGTACAGTCCGTCCTCACCCTCCAGGGTGATATTCTCTGTGACCACGCGCAGATCGTTACCCTCCGGGGCAGCGCTCTTCACTGCCGTGGAATCGATGCTCACCGCGCAGCCCTCGGCAAAGGCATAGCCCGCCGCCGGGGCCAGGAGGATCTCGGCGTAATACTGCTCCCCGGCCTGGAAGCTGGCAGGGTTGCTGCCGGAAGCAGTGAACCAATAGGCGCTCTGCACCGCAAAGCCGCTGCCGGAAGCCGCGCTTGCCGACGCGGGAACAGGCTGACCCTCCCCAACGCCGGTGGGACCGGGCTGCGGCAGTGTCAGAGAAAGGGCTGCGGACGCGATCTCCTGC
>ONCI01000095.1 GCA_900316255.1 uncultured Eubacteriales bacterium
GCATTGTTCCTTCCCGCGGAAGGGAACAATGCCGCTTCTTTTATTCTTTCGTTCAGGCGCCCTCGATGCGCAGACTGCTGCCTTTCTCTCCGCTCTCCACCCGGATCTTCTGGGGGATGCACTCCTCCAGCTGTTCCACGTGGGAGATGATGCCCACCAGTCTCCTGCCTTCCGAAAGCTGGCCCAGCACCTCCAGGGCCTTGTCCAGGACCCCGCCGCTGAGGGAGCCGAAGCCCTCGTCGATAAAAAGGGCGTCCAGGCTTCTGCCGCCGGCCCGGTTCTGCACCACGTCCGCCAGGCCCAGGGCCAGGGAGAGGGAGGTGAAGAAGCCCTCGCCGCCGGAAAGACTCTCCGAGCCGCGGAGCTGTCCCGTGCTCAGGTCCAGCACCTGGATCTCCAGCCCAGCCTTGGCGTTGCGGCGGTCGGCGGAGCTTCGGTGCATCAGCTGATAGCGTCCGCCGCTCATGGTGTCCATGCGCCGGTTCGCCATCTCCAGGATCTCCCGGAACACGGCACCCATGGCATAGCGGTCAAAGCTCAGCTTGCCGCCCTCGCTGTTCATGCCGGCGGCAAGGCTCCCCAGCCGCTCCAGCCGCTTCCAGCTCCGATCGCTGCCGGCAAGGGCCAGCCTTGCTTCCGTGGCCCGCTGCAGTACCTGCCGGTGGTTCAGCAGCAGGGTCTTCATTTTCGTTCGATCCTCGCCGCAGCGGGTCAGGGCCGCGTTTTCTTCGTTCCATTGCTCCTGCAGCCGGACAAGATCGGCCGGTTCCTTTCCCGCCAGGCTCTCCCGCTGCTGCCGGAGCTCCTCGCCCTTGTGCAAAAGCGCGGCTTCCCAGTCGCTGATGCTTTTCTGCTCCTCCCGCAGCCAGGCGGCCGGGTCCTTCTCCCCCGCCGGAGATAGGGCCGTCCGGGCTGCCTCCGGCCCTTCAAAGCCGTTCCCGGCCAGGGCCGCTGACAGGGCCTTTTCCGCCGCAGCCGCTTCCTGCTCCCGCTCCAGGGCCAGCCTTTCCTTCTCCTGCAGGCTGCCCAGCGCCGTGTCCCGCAGGGCTCTGGTCTCTTCCTGCCGCTGCCGACTCGTCTCCAGCGCTGTCCGAAGCTCTTCCCGCTCCCGCAGCATCTGCCGCTTTGCCTCGTTGGCTTCTTTCTCGCTGTGATAGCGCAAGCCCACTTCCCGCTCCTGCGCCAGGGCTTTCCGACTCTCTTCTACCGTGCGCAGCTCCTGCAGCCGGGCGAGCAAGGCCTCCCGCTGCTCCGCGGCGGTTTTTCTCTTCTGTTCCCAGGCAGGTCCGCTCTGCCGCAGGCTCTGCCGCTCCCGATCCAGCGTCTCGGCCTCCCGCAGCGCTATTTCCGCCGCGGCCTTCCGCCGGCTCTCCTCCCGGAGCAACTGCTCCAGCCCCGCCTCCTGCAGCGCTTCCCAACTGCCGCAGTCCGGCAGCAGTTTCCGCGCCGTGGCCAGGACCGTATCCTTCCCGCTCTGGAGCCGGGCCGCCAGCGCTTCCCGGCGCTTATCCTGCTCCGCTCTGGTCTTCTCCGCCTGTTCCAGACGCTCTCTGGCCCGGTCCACCCGATCCTGATCGGGGATGTGCTCCCCGCCGGGAGCAAAAGCCCCCTCCTGTTCGACAGAGACGCGGCTGCCGCAGACCGGGCAGCAGGCCTGCCCCTTTTCGGCGATCTCCTGCCGGAGCTGGGATGCCATGATCCCCGCCTGACCCGCCAGAAAAGCCCGGTAAAGTCCGTGGTGCTCCTGCTCGGCGTTCAGGGCGTCTTCCGTAAGACGGGTGAGTTTTTCCTCCTCCAGCCGCAGCTGCCGCGTCTCCGCGCAGAGCCTGTCGCAGTCCCGCTGCAGGGTCAAAAGCGCATCTTCCCGCTGCTTGCTCTGCTCCCAGGCTCCCTTTCGCTGCAGCACCAGCGCCTCCGTCCCGTCCAGCTCCTCCAGCCGCTGCCGGAGCTTTTCCAGTCTGTCCTCCGCCTCGGCAAAGCGCAGGGCAGCTTCCGCCTCCCGGGTCCGGGTCTCTTCCTTCTCCTGCAGGAGCTGATCCAGCTCTTTTCTCGTCTGCTCCAGCTCCCGCAGCTGCCGGAGCTGATCCTCCGTCCGCTGCAGCAGGAGCTCCAGTTCCCGCAGCCTTGCCTGTTTTTCCTCGTCCGCCTGTCCGGCCTCCCGGGCCAGGGCCAGGTCCTTTTCCCGCTGCTCGGTCTCCAGGCGCTGCAGCCGCAGCTCCTCCCTGCTCTGGCGCATGGCCCGGTCCGCCCGGTCCCGCTCCTCCAGGAAGGGCCGCACCCTGTGATAGGCCGTCTCCGCCCGCTCCAGACGCGCCCTGCGAAGGCGCATTTCTTCTCCGCGTCCCTCCAGGCCGTCCCGTTCCCGTTCCAGCCGCTGCAGATCCGCAAAGCGGGCGTTCAGTTCCAAAGCCGCGCCCTTTTGCCTGTCCAGTTCACTGATGCGCTGCCGCAGTCGCTCCTGCAGGGCGGAGAGGGCGTCCATCTTCCCCTGCTCCTCCTCCGTCAGCGCCCGCAGATTCTCCAGCAGCGCGGGATGGCCGGGCAAGAAGCCCTCCGCCTTTCCAGGCTCCAGCTCATCCGGGGGCAGGAACACATTCCCCATGAGGTTGCGCAGTTCCTCCTGCCGTTCGCTGCGGCGTCTGCCAAGCTCGTCCCTGGCCCCGCTCAGCAGGTTCTGGTAACGGAGGTACTCGCTGTTATCGAAGAGCTTGCCCAGGATCTCGTTTTTCTTGTCGCTGTCCGCCTTCAAAAACTCCCGGAACTCCCCCTGGGCCAGCATCACGATCTTCCGGAACTGCTCCGCGTTCAGACCCAGCAGTTCCTCGATCCGTCTGGTCACCTTGTCCGCGCCCTCGGTGGGTTCCCGGTCCGGCTCCTCCAGCAGCGCGCCGATCTGTTGGTCGCCGTAGCCGCCCTCGGTCCCCCGCTTGCGGGGAAAGTGGATACTGCGGTGGACGGTGTACTCCTTGCCGCCCTCCTCAAAGCGCAGCTTCACCACCGTGTCCGTGCTCTTTTCCACATAGTCGCTGTGGAGCATGGCGGGGCTCCGGTCCCGGCCGCTGGCCCTGCCGTAGAGGGCGAAAACCACCGCGTCGAAGATGGTGGTCTTGCCGGCGCCGGTGTCCCCCGCCACCAGGTAGAGCCCTCGATGCAGCGCGGCAAAGGGGACCGTGGCCTTCCCGGCATAGGAGCCGAAGGCCGTCATTTCCAGTTCCAGCGGTCTCATCGCTCCGCCTCCTGTTCTGTCAGAAAGTCCAGCAGGGCGGCAATGTCCTGCTGCTCGCTCATGCCGCTGCTCTCCCGGTGGCGCAGCCGCTCACCGGCAAAGCGCAGCAGGGCCAGATCCTCCCCCGTCGGCTCCTCGCCGCCGCAGCGCTCGGTGTAGAACTGGGCAAAAAGCTCTTCCACGCTCTGCTCCCGCCCCGTCTCCGGGGCGGAGCTGCTCTCGGCGCCGAAGGGATTGTATTCGCTCACAAGCTCCAGCACCCGGCTGTCTCTGGCACGGGCCAGTTCCCGGAAGAAGTCGCCGATCTCCGGGGTCACCCGGCTGTCCGTCAGCACGATGCGCAGGAATTCTCCCCGGCTCTGCCGGGCGGTCTCCGTCTCCCGCAGCTCTTCCCAGCCGCCTCTTGCTTCCCGCAGCGGGTGCAGCGCCGGGATGGAGAGGCGGCTGATCCGCGGCTCCTCTCCCGGCGCGCCCAGCTCCACCAGCACCGGTCCCTTGGCCGGCTGCTTGATCTCGTTGAAATGATAGCAGAGGGGCGAGCCCGCATAGCGCACGCTCTCCCGTCCCACCGGGTAGGCCGCGTGGATATGGCCCAGGGCCACATAGCTGAGGCCATCGAAGGCGGAGACGTCCACTTCTCCAAGGCCCCCCACCATGGTCTCCGAGCCGCCCCGCATTCCCTCCTGCCCGTTCGCCGTCACGTTCTGGTGGGCAATGAGCACGTTGCGCTCCGAGAGATCCATGTCCTGGGCCTGCAGCAGCCGCCGCACCGCCGTGTCATAGTCCCGGATGCTCTCGTCCTCCAGCGCCTGGGCCGCCAGAGCCGGGAACACATAGGGCATCAGCCAGAAATGCACCGGTCCCCACGCGTCCTCCAGGGTCACGCAGGGGATCTTCCCTCCCTTGGGCAGCGTGCCCGCGATGTGAACGCCCTGCTTCCCCAGCGGTCCCTTCAGAAAGCCCAGACGCTGGCCGGAATCGTGATTGCCCGCCGTGAGCAGCACCGGGATCCCCTGCTCCGCAAGGCCCGTGATCAGCTCCGACAGCAGCTCCACCGCGTCCCCGGAAGGGGCACTCCGGTCGTAGACGTCCCCGGCGATCAGCACCGCGTCTGGCCGAAGCTCCCCGCTCAATTCCAGAAAGCGCCGGACCCAGTCTGCCTGGTCCCCGCTTTCCAGCAAGGATATGCCGTGAAGGCTCTTTCCCAGGTGCAGGTCCGCCAGATGCAGAAATCTCATATTCGTTCCCCCCTGTTTCTTTCTTTTTCTACAGTATACCACGCCGTGGAGGGACAAGTCCAATGAATAGTGAAGAGTGAAGAGTGAAGAGTTGTGGTATCCCCTTCGGGGATGAATAGAAATCTCGTAAAGCGACGCCTGATTCTTTACCCTTCACTTTCCAAATTGTCTTATCTATGTTACAATTGAAAAAAAAGCAAAGGAGCGATGCCTATGAAACTGCAGATGCCCTCCCTGGATCAGTGGCTGCGGGAAGCCAAGGCCGAAAAGGACGCCCCCCTCTGCGGCATGTATCTGGCCCACAACGGCACCGTCCGGCAGACCGCACGGGCCCTGGTCCGCAACCGCGCGGAGGATACGGCCCCCGTCTCCGGCATGCACTTTGCCTGGGATCGGGACAAGGTCGCCCGCGCCCTGGAGGAGGCCCGCGCCCTCCCCGGGATCTATCACGTCCGTCTCTGGCTCAACGAGGGGGATCTGGCGCTGGGAGACGATATCATGCTGGTCCTCGTGGGCGGGGACATTCGCCCCAGGGTCATCGACGCGCTTCAGTTCCTGGTGGGCAAGATCAAAAACGAATGCGTCGTCGAGCAGGAGATCTATTGATCTCAAAAGAAGGGGCTGTTGCAAAACACGAAGAAGAGCGCAAACCTCTGATCATAACGTAGGGGAGGGCCTTGTGCCCTCCCGGCGGAACCTGGCTGTGTTGTGATAAAAAGTTCGGCGAATTCGTACAATCTGCGAATTCGCCGAATATTTTCTTGAATTCATGCTCCAAAATGCCGGGAGGGGCGAGCCCCTCCCCTACGGTGCTGACAGAGCTAAGCGCTTATTTTGCAACACGCCCTTCCCTT